>DASUKI010000184.1:0-22520 GCA_036278855.1 Pedococcus sp. | reverse complement strand
GTACGCCGACATCGCCGGTCTGGTCGCCGAGTTCAAGGACGAGGCATCGCCCGAGCAGGCCAAGGACCTCGCCCCGCTGTCCGCCCTTGGCATCACCGCGACAGGGACCGGCGACCACGCAGAGTTCCGGATGCGCCTGACCACCAGGTAGCCCGCATCCGACAGCAGGTGTGACGCGCCCGTCCATGGGCCAGAATCGGGCGCATGGACAGGCGCGTCGCAGTTGCTGCCACGGGTCCGGCCTCCGCCGACGCCGGGATGGCGGCTGCGGCTGCGGGCGGCAACGCCGTGGATGCCGCCATCGCGGCGATGGTCGCCGCCATGACCACCGAACCCGGCATCGTCTCGGTGGCGGGCGGTGCGTTCGTCACCGTCTGGCCGGCCGGTGGCGATCCTGAGGTCGTTGACGGCAACGTCGAGATGCCGGGTCGAGGGCTGCCGAGTGAGCGCTTCGGTGAGGGCCTGCGCGAGGTCCACACCACCTACGGTGGCGGGCTGACCCTGTATGCCGGTCACGGCTCGGTGGCCACGCCCGGCGCCTTCGCGGCGCTGGGCGTCGCACACGACCGGCACGGCCAGGCGGCGTGGAGGGACGTGATGGCGCCCAGCGTGGCAGCCGCCCGCAACGGCTACCGGGTCGGCGGCGCCGCCGCCTCCTACCTGGCCATCACCGGCGACTCGGTCTTCGGCTGGGACCCCCACACCCGTCCGCTGGTGACCGCCGCGGACGGCGGCACGCTGTCCGCCGGTGACCTGGCCATCAACCCCGACCTCGCAGACACCCTCGAGCAGGTCGTCGAGGAGGGCGCCCGGTCCATGTACACCGGAAGCCTCGGCGACCTGATCGCTGCCGACAGCGAGCAGCGAGGTGGGCTGGTCACGGCAGCCGACCTCGCGGCATACCGGCCGCAGGTGCGAACCCCGCTGCGGCTGCGGCTGGGCGACTGGGACGTCGCCACCAACCCTCCGCCCTCGGTCGGCGGGCCGATGCTGGCGGTGATGTTGCGCGAGCTCGCGGCCGCCGGCGACTGGGACTGGGCCAGGGTCATCGAGATCCAGCGGCAGGTGCTCTCCTACCGTCACCGGGTGCACGACCTGTCCACGGACCTCGAGGAGGACGGCTACGCCCTCCTTGAGACGATCGAGCGACACGGACTGGCTGGCCTGCCGACCTCCTCGTCGACGGCGCACGTGTCGGCTGCGGACAGCGACGGCACCGTCTGCGCGATCACCGCATCGAGTGGATACGGTTCCGGCGCAACGGTGCCGGGCACCGGCATCCTCCTCAACAACTGCCTCGGCGAACCCGAGCTCAACCGGCTCGGCCTGCACGCGCTCGCGCCCGGCACGCGGCTCGCCTCCAACATGGCACCCTCGGTGGGGCGACGCCGCGACGGCGCTGCCCTGGCCGTTGGCAGCCCCGGAGCCGACCGGATCACGACGGCGCTGATGCAGGTGCTGGGGCGGTTCTGTCTGCACGGTGACGAGCTGCAGGACGCCATCGACGCACCACGGGTGCACGTGCGGATCATGGACGACGGGACACCGCGGGTCGACCACGAGGACGACGAGGCGGTCGTGGCGGCGGTGGCCGAGCTCGGGCTCGATTCGTACTCCCACGGGGCGCAGTCGATGTTCTTCGGCGGCGTCGGGGCGGTGGTGCGGTCGCCTGCCGGATCGCTGCAGGCGGCAGGCGACCCCCGCCGCGAGGCCGCCACCCGGGTCAGCGGAAGGCGCCCGTGACGGCCCACCGGTCGGAGCGGACCCGCCACCAGAAGAACCCGGCGCGGATGGCCATGAAGACCGTGAACGCCGCCCACAGGACCGCCACCGCCGACGGCGCCCCGATCGCGAGCAGCGTGCCGCCGTCGAAGTGCACCGCCAGTGCGAACGGCAGGTAGAGCACGAACGTCGCCACCATCGCCCGCGCCAGCCAGGCGCCGTCACCGGCCCCGATGAGCACCCCGTCCACGACGAAGACGTAGCCGGACAGCGGCTGCCCGATCGCCACGACCACCAGGGCCGCCGCGAGCGCCGAGCGCACCGCGGGGTCGGTGGTGAACGCCATGGGGATGACCCGGTGCAGCGCGAGGATGAGCAGCCCGAGCACCGCGCCGCCCCACACGCCCCAGCGGACCATCGTCGAGGTGGCCGACCGGGCCGCCGCCACGTCCCCGGCGCCCAGCGCCTTGCCGGTGAGCGCCTGCGCGGCGATGGCGAGTGCGTCGAGCGCGAACGCGAGGAAGCTCCACACCGTTGCCGCCACCTGGTGCGCCGCGAGCGGCACGTCGCCGAGCCCGGCCGCGACCCAGGTGGTGACCAGGAGGATCGCGCGCAGGGCCAGGGTGCGCACCAACAGCGGTATGCCGGTGAGTCCAGCGCGCAGGACGCGTCCGGGATGCGGGTGGAGACTGGCTCCCGCCCGCCGGGCGTGGGCGACCATGACGACCACCAGTGCCGTGGCCATGCCGGTCTGGGCGATCACCGTCCCCCACGCGGATCCTGCTATGCCCCAACCGAACCCGTAGACGAACAACAGGTTGAGCACGACGTTCGCCGAGAACCCGGTGACCGAGGCGACCAGGGGGGTGCGGGTGTCCTGCAGCCCGCGCAGGACACCCATGGCGGCCAGCGCGACGAGCATCGCCGGGATGCCGAGCGCAGCCACGCGAAGGTACGTCGCGGCATACCCGATGGCGTTGTCGGAGGCACCGAAGAGGCGACACAAGGGCTCTGCCGCCAGGGCCACCACGACGGCGGTGACCGCGCCGAGGGCGATGGCCAGCCAGGTCCCGTCGATGCCGGCCTCGAGCGCCCCGCGCTCGGAGCCGGCTCCGATCTGGCGGGCCACGATCGAGGTGGTGCCGTAGGCGAGGAACACGAAGATGTTGGCGGCCGTGATGAGGGTCGCACTGGCGACGCCGAGCCCGGCGAGCTGGGCCGTGCCCAGGTGGCCGATGATCGCCGAGTCGGCCAACAGGAAGAGCGGCTCGGCCACGAGGGCGAGGAACGCAGGGATGGCGAGGCGCAGGATCTCCCGGCTCTGCGCCGGGTCGCGCACGGTCCTCACCGGGCCACGCTACTTGCCTGCTGCGCGATGATGTCCGCGTGTCCACGATCGTCTTCCTGCACGCCCACCCCGATGACGAGGCGTCGCAGACGTCCGGCACGATGGCCCGGGCCGCGGCCGAGGGGCACCGGGTCGTCGTCGTGTTCGCGACGGGTGGGGAGCACGGCGAGCTGCCGGCCGGCGGCCTCCCGGAGGGCGAGGCCCTGGTCGACTGGCGACGCCGGGAGGCGCAGGCATCGGCGGACGTGCTCGGACTGCAGCGGGTCGAGTGGCTCGGCTACGTGGACTCGGGGATGACCGGGTGGGAGCAGAACTCCGCCGACGGCGCCTTCCACGGCGCAGACCTGGACGAGTCGGCCACCCGGCTCGCGACCCTGTTGGACGAGGAGCGGGCCGACGTGCTCGTCGGCTACGACTGGCACGGCGGCTATGGACACCCCGACCACGTCAAGGCTCACCACGTCGCCCACCGCGCGGCCGACCTGGCCGCGACCAGGCCACGACTGCTGGAGGCGACCTTCAACCGCGACCTGCTGCGCGGGCTCTTCACCGCCGGGATGGCCGAGGCGGGTGAAGACATCCTCGCGGCCGGCGGTGGTGAGAGCTGGGACCCCGACGCGCCGCAGAACGACGGCAACCCGCTCGGCACCCCCGAGGCCGACATCCACTGGCAGGTCGACGTCAGCGGGTACCTCCCGCAGCGCCGGGCGGCGCTCGAGGCGCACCGCAGCCAGGCGACGGACATCGAGGCGTTCCTGGCCATGCCCGACCCCGTGTTCGAGGTGGTGTTCGGGCTGGAGCACTACCGCGAGCCGGGCCTCGAGCCAGGGATGCGCCGCGGCTGGCCGTTCGCGGCGCGTGCTTGACAGGTCGTCGGGGCCAACCAACAATGACGCCTGAACCACCTGTCAGGTCTGAGGGGAGTGGTGGCGTGGCGGTCACCGACATCTCCAGGGGTGGGCTCGTGCGCGGCCACGACGAGGGGGTGGTCCGGGTGCTCACCCTCAACCGGCCCGAGCGACACAACGCCCTGGTGCCGGAGCTGCTGGAGGCGGCACGCGCCGAGGTCGCCAGTGCGGCCGGGTCCGCCGACGTGCGGGTCCTGCTCCTCGAGGCGGCCGGCCCCAGCTTCAGCACCGGGGGTGACGTCGCCGGCTTCGCACGGCACACCGGCAGCGCCCTGCGTGACTACGCCCGTCGCACCGTCGGAGAGCTCCACGCACTCGTCATGGACCTGATGCGCCTCGAGAAGCCAGTCGTCGTCGCCGTGCACGGGCCGGTCACCGGCGGGTCACTCGGGCTGCTGCTCGCCGCCGACGTCGTCGTGGCCTCGCCCCGTGCCTGGTTCGCGCCCTACTACGCGCAGGTCGGCTTCAGCCCGGACGGTGGCTGGACGGCCCTGCTGCCCGAGGTGGTCGGCCGGCGAAGAGCCCTGGCGTGGCAGCTGCTCGACGACCGGGTGGACGCCGACACCGCGCTCGCGTGGGGACTGCTCACCCACCTGGACGACGACCCGCGCAGACGTGCTCGTGAGCTCGCGACCCGGATGGCCGGACTTCGCCCGGGTGCCCTAGCCAGGACCAAGCGCCTCGTCGGCGGCGACCTCAGCTCGGTCCAGGAGCGACTCGACCGCGAGCTGGAGTCGTTCCTCGACCAGGTGACCACGGAGGAGGCCGCGCGCGGGATGCGCGACTTCCTGGGTTCGCGAACGCGACCCGACGAGCGGAGCGAACCGTGAGGCTGCCCGACCTGACCGCCAAGCGCGCCGACCTCGACGGCGACCGGCCCGCCCTCGTCGACCCTGACCGTGGACGCGAGCTCAGCTACGCCCAGCTCGAGGAGCGCGCCAGCCGCGCCGCCGAGTTCCTCCGGGAGGAGTGGGGGGTCAGCACCGGGAGCCGGGTCGCGACCCTGGCCCACAACCGGACCGACGCGGTGGAGCTGTTGTTCGCCTGCGCCAAGCTCGGGGCCGTCCTCGTGCCGCTCAACTGGCGGCTCGCCCAGCCCGAGCTCGAGTACATCCTGCGCGACGCCGACGCCGTGGGCGTCGTCCACGACACGACCCACGCCGAAGCGGCTGCCCGGCTGGCGGCAACCGTCCGGGGCGAACGTGGCCCGCTGCGGCTGCTGTCCTTCGACGACGACGGGACGGACGCGGCGTACGAGCAGGTCCTGGCGGCGGCCTCCGGCCGTCCGCTCGTCCACGACCCGCGCGAGGAGACCCAGCTCTGGTACCTCATGTACACGTCCGGCACGACCGGCAAGCCCAAGGGGGTCGAGAACACCGCAGGCATGGCGCTGGTCAACCACCTCAACATCGGCATGGCCGCAGGCCTCACCGCCGACGACACCTTCCTGTCGGTGCTGCCGCAGTTCCACACCGGCGGCTGGAACCTCATGGCCCTGCCGATGGTGTTCGTCGGCGGCACGACGGTCATCCCGGAGTCCTTCGACCCCGCGCAGAGCATCGGGCTCCTGAGCGAGCGGGCCACGGTGTTCTTCGGCGTGCCGACGATGTACCAGCTGATGGCCGAGCACCCGGACTTCGGCCGCGCGGACCTGTCGCGCGTGCGCTCGTGGTCCTCCGGTGGCGCGGCGATGCCGGTGCCGCTGCTGGAACGGCTCGGCCGCCGGGGCGTCCAGGTCCGCCAGGGCATGGGCATGACCGAGACCGGGCCGACTGCGTTCCTCCTCGACGAGGCGCACGCCATCACCAAGGCGGGGTCGGTCGGCAAGCCGCAGCCCTTCGTCGACGTGCGCATCGTCGACGCCGACGGTCGCGACGTCGCGCCCGGTGAGCGGGGTGAGCTGCTGTTCCGCGGGCCCGGCGTCACCCCCGGCTACTGGCGGATGCCCGAGGAGACCGAGGCGGCCTTCGAGGACGGCGGCTGGCTGCGCAGCGGCGACATCGCCCGCCGGGACGAGGACGGCTTCTACTACATCGTCGACCGCGCCAAGGACATGTACATCTCCGGCGGCGAGAACGTCTACCCGGCCGAGGTGGAGGCGGTCATCGTGCGACTGCCCGGCGTGCGCGGCGTCGCCGTGGTGGGCGTGCGCGACGAACGCTGGGGCGAGGTCGGGCGCGCCGTCATCGAGCTCGAGGACGGCGCCGCGCTTGACCCCCAGCGGGTCCGCGACCACTGCCGGGAGCACCTCGCGAGGTTCAAGGTGCCCGTCCACGTCGAGGTCGTGCAGGCGTTGCCGCGCAACGCAACCGGCAAGATCCTCAAGCACGTGCTGCGCGCCGAGGCGGGTGCGTGACCGGCTGGCGCGAGGTCACCCAGGGCGACCTGGACGGGTTCGCCGCCGTGTCCGGCGACGACAACCCCATCCACACCGACCCCGGGTATGCCGCGTCGACGCCTTTCGAGGTGCCGGTCGCCCACGGGATGTTCCTCTTCTCGTTGGTGCGGGCCGGGCTGCGGCGCCGGTGGCCGGCCGGGCGGATGGCCGAGCAGCGGCTGGTGTTTCCCTCGCCGACGCCCGTGGGCAGCCGGGTGCGAGTGGTGCTCGATGAGGACGGCGACGAGGGTGGGCTGCTCGCGGTGACCACGCGGGTGGAGCACGAGGGGGGCACAGCGGGGCTCACCGGCCGGTGCCTGCTCGACCTCACCGGCGACTTGCTTGCGTCTGCGGAGTTGCCCACCAGCGGGGCAAAGTCGCAGACGCAAGCGGGGGCAGGGGACGACGCGGGCTGGTGGGACGAGGCCGTCGGACGCACCCACGTTCGCAGCCGCGCGTTCAGCGAAGACGACCTGGCGGCATACGAGGAGCTGGTCGGTGACCACGTGCCGGAGGAGACGGTGCCCGAGCCGTTGGTCGCCGGCCTCTTCTCCACCCTCCTCGGCGTGCACCTGCCCGGCCCCGGCACGAACTACCTGAAGCAGGAGCTCAGGTTCGGGGCGGCGCCGCGGGTGGACGAGGTGCTGACCGCCACCGTCGAGGTGGTGCGGGTCGTGCCGCACAAGCGGCTCGTCTACCTGGCCACGACCTGCACCGGCGAGTCCGGAGGCCTTGCGGCGCAAGGGCAGGGGCTCGTGCTGGCTGCAGGCGTCCAACCGGGGTAACCAGTTGGCCTCGAAGCTACCGGGTCCTTGACACCCGCACGTCACGAGCCGATAGTGACAACTGAACCACCTGTCATGTTCAGGTGACCGCGGTCCCGAGGAGGACACCAACGATGGCGATCAGCAACATCACACGGCGCGCCGGCCTGGCTGCGCTGGTCGGGGCTGCGGTCTTCGCAGCCAGCGCCTGTGCGGCCGACACCGAAGGCGGGACGAGCAGCGACACGGCATCCGGCGGCTCCGCTGCGGCCGCACCGGTCAAGGTCGGCGTCGTCACGTCGACCAGCGGCCTGCTCGCGAGCTACGGCAAGATGTTCACCGAGGGATTCAAGGCGGGCATCGACTACGCCACCAAGGGCACCGGTGCCGCCGGCGGCCACAAGCTGGAGATCAGCTACCACGACGACGCGACCGACCCGGCGAAGGCGACCGCGGCCGTGACCTCGCTCGTCGGCAGCGGCACGAAGATCATCACCGGCTCGGTGTCCTCGGGCGTGGCCGCCCAGGTCGCACCGCTCGCCGCGCAGAACAAGATCCTCTACATCTCCGGCGCTGCCGCGTCCGATGCCATCACCGGCATCAACAAGTACACCTTCCGCAGCGGCCGGCAGACCTACCAGGACGTGGTCACCTCGGCGAGCCTGGTCGGCGACGTCAAGGGCAAGAAGGTCGTCGTCTACGCCCAGGACTACGAGTTCGGCCAGGCGAACGTGGCCGCGGTGACCGCAGTGCTCGGCAAGGGCAAGGGCGCCACCGTCGTGCCGGTCCTCGCGCCGGTGCAGAGCACCGACTTCACGCCGTTCTCGCGCAAGGTGCTCGACGCCAAGCCGGACCTCGTGTTCGTCGCCTGGGCCGGTGACACCACGGCCGCGATGTGGCAGAGCCTCGAGCAGCAGGGCGTCTTCGACAAGACCACCGTCGTGACCGGACTCGCCAACCGCGCGTCCTTCGACAGCTTCGGTCCCGCCGCCACGAAGATCAGCTTCCTGGCGCACTACTTCGCCGAGGCGAGCGACAACGACGCCAACAAGGCACTGCGCGCGGCCGCGAAGAAGGACGGCAACCCCGACGCTGACATCTTCCACAACGACGGCTTCGTGGCCGCCCAGATGGTCGTGCACGCGGTCGAGCAAGGTGGTGGCGACGACGTCGACAAGATGGTCAGCAGCCTCGAGGGCTGGAAGTTCACCGGTCCCAAGGGCGACATGACCATCCGCGCCGAGGACCACGCGATGCTCCAGCCGATGTTCACCGCCAAGCTGACCGGCACCAAGGGCCACTACGTCCCGCAGCTCATCAAGACGCTGACCCCGGACGAGACCGCTCCGCCCGTGGCGGCGAAGTGAGCGCTCCCACCCAGACGGACTCGCGGGGGCCGGCGTCGCCGGCCCCCGCGGGCTCCCCCGTCCTCGCCTGCGAGGACCTGGGCTTCACCGTCGGCGGCGCGCGCATCGTCTCCGGCGTCTCGCTCGACGTGCGCGAGGGCGAGTTCCTCGCGGTCATCGGCCCCAACGGGGCCGGCAAGACCAGCCTGTTCAACCTGCTGACCGGGCTCTACCGACCGTCCACCGGGCGGATCAGCCTCGGCGGAGCCGACGTCACCCGGGCCACCCCGGCGCAGCGCGCGCGCCGTGGGCTGGCCCGCAGCTTCCAGGTGACCAGCCTGTTCACCCACCTCACCGTGCTCGAGAACGTGCGCCTCGCCGCCCGCGCCCACCTCGGTGGGTCCGGGAGGATCTGGGCCCGGGTGGGCCGTGGCGACGAGGCGGTCGCGCGCGCCATGGTTGCGCTCGAGACCGTGGGCCTGGCCGCCCGGGCCGGCGAGCTCGCCGCCAGCCTCTCGCACGGCAACAAGCGCAAGCTCGACCTTGCGGTCGCCATCGTCGGCGACCCGGCCGTGCTCCTGCTCGACGAACCCACCGCCGGCATGGGTGCCGACGACCTCCCGCCGGTCATCGACCTCGTCGGCGCCATCCACGCGCGCGGCACCACCGTCGTCATGGTGGAGCACCGCATGGACCTGATCCTGGGCCTCGCGGACCGGATCGCGGTCATGCACCACGGCGCGCTGCTCGCCTGCGACCACCCGGACGCGGTCATGGCCGACCCCACCGTCCAGACCGCCTACCTCGGAGAGCCGCTGTGACCAGCCCAGCCCGCCGCGACGGCCCGGACGCCGCAGCCGTGACCGCCGGGTCCGGCACCGGCCTTGCCGACGACCGGCCGCTGCTCGAGGTGACCGGCCTCAACGCGCTGATCGGCGAGTCCCACATCCTGCACGACGTCTCCTTCGCGGTCCGCCCCGGCGAGATCACCGCCCTGCTCGGGCGCAATGGTGCCGGCAAGACGACGACGCTGCGCAGCATCCTCGGGCTCGTCGAACGCAGCGGGCAGGTCGAGTTCGCAGGTGAGGACATCTCGACCGCCCCGACGCACGCCATCGTGCGCGCCGGCATCGGCTACGTCCCGGAGAACCGCGACGTCTTCGCGGGGCTCACCGTGGCCGAGAACCTCCGGCTGGCCGAGCGCGACGGCTCCGAGCACCGCTACGACCTCGTCTACGACCTGTTCCCCAGGCTGAAGGAACGGCGGACCCAGCGCGCCGGCACCATGTCCGGTGGTGAGCAGCAGATGCTCGCCCTGGGGCGGGCGCTGCTCAACTCCGCCAACAGCCTGCTGCTCGTCGACGAGCCGAGCCAGGGACTCGCGCCCAACCTGGTGCGCGAGGTGGCGCTCGCCCTCGAACAGATGGGCCAGCTGGCCACCACCCTGGTCGTGGAGCAGAACCTCGCGGTCATCCGGCGGATGGCCCGGCAGGTCGTCGTCCTCGACCAGGGCCGGGTCGTGCACGCCGGTCCCGCGGCCGAGCTCTTCGAGGACGAGACGTTGACCCAGGAGCTGCTCGGCGTCGCCCACGGAGGGAGGAAGGCGTCGTGACCACCTTCCTCCTGCTCACCATCACCGGGGCCGGCCTCGCCGGGCTGTACTTCCTCGTCGCGTCCGGGCTCTCGCTCATCTACGGGCTCATGGACGTGCTCAACTTCGCGCACGCCGCCTTCCTCACCATCGGCGCCTACGCCTCCTGGCTGGTCGCCTCGAAGCTGAGCGGGTCGGTGCCGGTGCTGCTGGTCTTCCTCGTCGGGCTGGTGGCTGGGCTGGTCGTGGGCACGCTGGCGGCGGTGCTGATGGAGACAGCGCTGGTGCGGCGGCTCTACGGCGATCACGTCGCGCAGGTGCTGCTCACCGTCGGGCTGTTGCTCGCCGTGACCGCCCTGACTCGCGCGGTGTTCGGGTCGGACCCCGAGCACATCGTCGTGCCCGCCTGGATGAACGACGTCACCCACGTGGCCGGCGCGGCAGTCCCGAACAGCCGGTTCGTCGTGATCGGCTGCGCGCTCGTCGTCTACGTCACGCTGATGTACTTCCTGCGGGCCACCCGTTACGGCCTGGTGATCCGCGCCGGCGTCGAGAACCGCGCCATGGTCTCGGCCCTCGGGGTCAACGTGGGGCGGGCGTTCACGCTGGTGTTCGCGATCGGTGGGGCGCTGGCCTCACTGGCCGGGATCCTCACCGGCACCTTCTTCGGCACGATCACGCCCGAGCAGGGCACCAGCCTGCTGATCTTCGCGTTCATCGTCGTCATCATCGGCGGGCTCGGCTCGATCAAGGGGTCGGCGCTGGCCGCGCTCGCGGTCGGCCTGCTGCAGCAGTACGCCAACTACTACGCGGCCGGCGGCATGGGTGACCTCATCGTCGTCGCCCTGCTCGCCGGAGTGCTGCTCGTGCGACCGCAGGGCCTGCTCGGGAGGGTGACGGCATGAGCGCTGCCAGCTCTGCCGCCAAGCCTCCGGCCGCCGGTCGGGGGGCGAGCCGGCGTCCCGTCGTGGGGCGGGTCGTGGGCGTCGTGCTGCTCCTCGTCGCGGCAGTGCTGCCGTTCCTGCACCGTGTCATCCCCGGTGTCTTCGACGGTCCGCTCGACAGCCCGGGCGTGCTGCACCTGGTCGCGCTGATGCTCGTCTTCGGCGCACTCGCAATCACCTACGACCTGCTGTTCGGCTACACCGGGCTGCTGTCGTTCGGGCACGCGCTCTACTTCGCGCTCGGCGTCTACGGCACGGTGGTGGTGCTCACCAAGTTCTCCCTGGGGCTCGGTGGGACCCTGCTGGTCGTCGCCCTGGCCGGCATCGTGGTGCCGCTCCTGATCGGCCTCATCTGCTTGCGGGTCAACGGAATTGCCTTTGCGATGGTCACCCTCGCCTTCGCCCAGGCGGGCACCATCTTCGTGACCCGGGACCCGCTGCGGGTCACCGGTGGGGAGCTGGGCAAGGCGCTGCCATTCGACCACGTCCCCGCGGCCCTGACCGGGGTGCTCAACACGAGGAACGTCTACTGGGTCGCCCTGGCGCTGCTGGTGGTGGTGTATGCCGTGTCGCGCGTCGCGACCGAGTCCCCCACCGGGCGGGTGTGGCAGGGCATCCGGGAGAACGAGCGCCGTGTGGAGGTCCTCGGGCTCAACCCGACCTGGTACCAGCTCGCGGTGTTCGTGCTCGCCTCGTTCCTAGCGACGGTGTGCGGTGTGGTCTACGTGCTGGTCGTGGGCGGTGCGTCTCCGAGCATCACCACGGCCACCTTCACCCTGACCCTGCTGGTCATGGTGGTGCTCGGCGGAGCGGGTCGTCTCTGGGGCGCGGTGCTCGGCGGCATGCTCTACACCTACCTGGACAACAGGCTGGCGCAGCTGGCCACCTCGGGGACCGTGCAGGACCTGCCCTCGTGGGTCCGGGTGCCGCTGTCGGAGCCGTTGTTCGTGCTCGGCATCCTCTTCGTCGTCGTGGTTCTCTACCTTCCCGGAGGCGTCGCCGGACTGGTGAGCCGGCGTGGTCAGGGGAGCACCGGCATCCATGGTCCTCGCAACCGGCTGTGGGCGCTGGGCCGTCGAGGTGAGGCGCCGGGCGGCGAGGGCGACAACAATGAGTCCGCACCCGGGCGGCAGTCGCCTGCGATGGACCCGAGGACGCACGAGGAGGTGGCACAGCGATGAGCCAGCTGTGGGCCGTGGAGGAGGCCGCGGAGCCGACCGGCGCCGACGGCCGGCCCCTGACCACGCGCGGCGCGCGGACGCGCCAGGCCATCCTCGACGCGGCGGAGCGCGTGTTCGCCGACCTCGGCTACCACGACGCCTCGATCGTCAAGATCACCGAGGCCGCGTCGGTGGCCCAGGGCACGTTCTACCTGTACTTCGAGAGCAAGCAGCAGGTCTTCGACGAGCTGGTGCGCGACCTCAACCGGCGCGTCCGGCACGCCATGTCCGAGCACGCAGCCGACGCGACCAACCGCATCGAGCGCGAGCGGCTGGGCTTCCTCGGCTACTTCCGGTTCGTCGCCCAGCACCCGGCCCTGTACCGGATCATCAGGCAGGCCGAGATCGTCTCGCCGGACATCCTGCGTGAGCACTACGAGCGCATCTCGCGGGGTTACGTCACGGGCCTCGAGGAGGCGATGGACCGGGGCGAGGTCCTCCGGGGCGACCCGGAGGTCCTGTCGTGGATGCTCATGGGGATCGGTGAGATCGTCGGCGCCCGCTGGGTCCTATGGGGAAACTCCGACACGGTGCCCGACGAGGTGTTCGACCAGGTCCTGGGCTTCGTCAACCGTGGGCTCGGTGCGACGGGGCACGAGTCGTGACCTCGGTTGGCATCGCCGCGACAGCCAGCTACCTGCCGCGGCGCTGGATGAGTGCAGCCGAGATCTCGGAAGCGAGCGGTATCCCAGAGCAGGTGGTCGTCGAGAAGTTCGGCATGCGCGGCAAGCACGTCGCCGGGGACGGCGAGCACGTCAGCGACATGGCCACGCTCGCCGGCGAGCGGGCCCTGGCCGCCGCGGGCGTCGACCCCCTCGAGCTCAATGCAGTGGTCTACTTCGGCTCCACCTGGAAGGACCACCCGGTGTGGCAGGCGGCCCCGCGGGTCGCCGACCAGCTCGGGGCGCGAAGCGCGTTCGGGCTCGAGCTCGACTACGTCTCGTGCGGGACCCCGGTGGCGCTGCGGGTCGCCCGAGACCTCATGCTCGCCGAGGAAGAGCTCGAGCGGGTGCTGGTCGTGGCCGCGAGCCGTGAGTCGCACCTGGTCGACTTCGAGGACCCCGGCTCGCGGTTCACCTACAACTTCGGCGACGGAGCGGTTGCCGCGGTGCTAGCGCGGGGGCTGACGCGAAACGAGGTGCTCGCCAGCCACATGGTCACCGACGGGTCGTTCAGCCACCATGTCAAGGTGCCGGCCGGGGGCAGCGTCGAGCCGACGTCCGCGCAGACCGTCGCGGCCCGGCGGCACCTGCTGAGGGTGCAGGACCCGGCCGGCATGAAGCAGCGGCTCGACCCGGTGAGCCTGCCCAACTTCGTCCGCGTCGCCGAGCAGGCGTGCAAGCGGTCGGGCATCGCGCTCGGCGATGTCGACTACCTGTGCGGCATCCACATGAAGCGTTCGATGCACGACGCGCTGGTCGCCGCGCTCGGGCTGGACCCGGACCAGGCGGCCTACCTCGACGACACCGGGCACATGAGCGGGGTAGACCCGTTGCTGGCACTGGACCGCGCCGTGGCGGAAGGCGTGGTGACCGACGGCGACCACGTCCTGACGCTTGCCGCCGGAACCGGGTACACATGGGCGGCGACCGTGGTCCGCTGGGGAGAAGGGCACTGACCATGGAGCAGCGGGTCGCCATCGTCACGGGCGCGGGTGGTGGGCTGGGGCGCAGCCATGCGCTCGCCCTTGCCGCACAAGGGATGGCGGTCGTCGTCAACGACGTCGCGGACCCGCAGCCGGTGGTCGAGGAGGTCATCGCCGCCGGTGGCACCGCCGTCGGCGTCAAGGAGGGCGTCGACACCTGGGACGGGGGCGCGGCGGTCGTCGGCGCCGCGGTCGAGGCGTTCGGCCGGGTCGACGTCGTCGTCAACAACGCCGGGATCCTGCGGGACAAGTCCTTCGCAAAGCTCACGCCGGACATGGTCCGCGACGTGCTGGCGGTGCATCTCGGTGGCGCCTTCCACGTCACGCAGGCGGCCTGGCCGCACCTTCAGGAGCGCGGTGGGAGCGTCGTCATGACCTCGTCGGGCTCCGGGCTCTACGGCAACTTCGGGCAGGCCAACTACGGCGCCGCCAAGATGGGCCTCGTCGGCCTGACCCGGGTGCTCGCCCTGGAGGGGGCCCGCGCCGGGGTGCGCGTCAACGCGATCGCCCCTCTCGCGCGCTCCCGCATGACCGAGGACGTCATGCCGGCGGAGGTCCTGGAAAGGCTTGCGCCCGAATGGGTTTCACCACTGGTGGCCTGGCTGGCCAGCGCGGGCTGCCCCGACACCGGCCACATCTGGTCGGTCGGCGGTGGTCGCTACGCCCGGGTGGCCGTCGTGGAGGGCCCGGGTGTGGTCTTCGACCACGTGCCATCCGTGGAGGAGCTGGCTGCCGCGCCGTCCCTGACCGCGCTCGAGCCGTTCACCGAGCCGACGTCGTTGACCGACCAGGTCGCGCTGGCGGCTCCATGACCTCCGCGGCCGGCCTGCCAGCGCAGGACCGGTATGCCGCGTGGGACGTCCCCGTCCCGGGCGGACTCCTGCGGGTGGGCGGGTGGGAAGCCGTTGCGGCACAGGGCGCGTCGCCCCTGCCGGTGTTGGCCGTGCACGGCGTCACCGCGAGCCACCTCACCTGGGTGCGGCTGGCGGCCCAGCTGCCCGGACGGTCGGTCATGGCCCCCGACCTGCGGGGGAGGGGTCACTCCAACTCCGTACCAGGCCCGTTCGGCATGGCGACCCACGCCGACGACTTCGCACGCGCCCTGGACCGCCGCGGCTGGGATCGCGCCTTGGTCGTGGGCCACTCGATGGGCGGCTTCGCCTCGACGGTCCTCGCCGACCGGCACCCCGACCGGGTCGCCGCCCTGGTGCTCGTCGACGGAGGGCTCCCCCTGCGCGTCCCCGAGGGGCTCAGCCCCGACGAGGTGGCCAAGGCAGTCCTGGGCCCCACGCTGGCACGGCTGGGTATGACGTTCGCCGACCACGCGGCATACCAAGGGTTCTGGCAGCGGCAGCCGGCGTTCGCCCGCGACTGGGACGAGGTGGTCGCCGCCTACGTCGACTACGACCTGCAGGGCGAGGAGCCGCAGCTGCGACCGCGCACCACGACCGAAGCGGTCGCGGCCGACAACGTCGACATGCTCACCGGTGGCGCGGTGATGGGGGCGGTCGGGCGGCTGCGCCACCCGACGTGGTTCCTGCGGTCGCCGCGCGGGTTGCAGGACGAGGTGCCGCCGCTGTACCCCGACGCCTTCGCGACGGACTGGCAGCACCGGCTACCGGACGTGCGCATGAGCACGGTCGATGACGTCAACCACTACACCATCGTGCTGGCCGACCGGGGTGCCGCCGCGGTGGCCGCCGCGGTCGAGGAGGCCGCCGCCATGGCCGAGCGTGGGCGATAGTCAGTCGAGATAGCTGGCGGGAACGACCATGATGCCGAACACCTCTTGCATGGTTCGCAGAAGATCGTCTCCCAAGGGGTCGGCTTGCTCCTTCACCGCTCGGATGCCCTCGCCTGCATGTTCGCCGGGAGGCCCGAACAGGGCGGCGGAGTGCTCCTCAAGGCGTGGGTCGTGCCGCGCGACGTAGGACACCCCTTCGAAGCCCGCCCCCCGCAGGGCATGACCCCATGCCTGCGCGGTCGTGTAGTCCGGTCCCACCGACAGGTCCCCGCCGACTCCGAACCGTCCTATGACACTTGGGTGGTTGAGATCGGCGAGGCGCAGCGGTCTCGTGGGCGCGAGGGTACTGATCGCCCGCTCTACGATCGTCTGTTCTGGGAGCGGCCGAATACGACCGAGCGTCTCCAGGAATGCCCCTTCTGGGGATCGGGCCAGGTAGCAGGTCCCGTACTCGACTCGGGAATGGAGAGGGGGATCGAAACGACACTCGCCGTCATTGCAGAAATACTGTGAGTCGAACTCGATGCGGTGGATCCGGTAGAAGATCTCGTCAGGTTGCAGTGTGATTGCTGGGAAGTCCTTCAGTCGACCCGGGTCCTCGGGCGGTCGCGCACCGCTCACTGCGCGAGCCTCCCAGCCGCGCGACGGGCGGCGTGCATCAACGCATCGAGGTCGCCTCCCTTTTCGATCCAGTGCGCCGGTGAGAGGCCTGCAAGGTCTTCCTCCTGCGGTGTCGTGGCCCAGGCGGCGATGAGGTGGGGATCGGGACGTTCGAGCGCCTCGCTGAAGCACCCAATGACATGGCGGACCTCGGGCCGGACCTCGCCTGACGCGGTGAACTGCCAAGCCGGGAAGTACGTCGTCCCCCGTCCGGGCAACCCCACGAGAGACCCGGCTCGGACCCGCTTCGACAATGCCTGCCGAGTGACGCCGAGCAGTTCCATCACCTGACCGGTGTCGAGTCGTTCACCCGCGGCGCGGGCCCACACCAGGGGCGCGACCGCCGTTCGCGCTGCGCGCAGACCGTAGTCATGGGCGGCGTCAGGAAGAACATCGTTGAGCAGCTCGTCGGGCAGTGCGTGGAGACCTTCCCAGAAGCCGTGAACCATCAGTTCTCTCGTGTCGGACACAGTTCCCACGGTAGGTCAACCCGTCAACCACGTCAACCCGACAACCTGCGAGCGAGGTCTGTGAACCCAAGTACGAACAAGCAGCCCCAGTCTCCCATTTGCATCAATCCGGCGGGTGGAGCTGGACCCGGTGAAGTGCCGAGTAGGGTGGCGCGACCATGTCGCCGCTCGCGCTGCTCCGCCTGCCGCAGGTTCCCCGGCTGCTCGTGTCGGCGCTCGTCGGCCGGCTGCCGAACGGCATGGTGCCGTTGGCCCTGGTGCTGTTCGCGCGCGCGACCGGCGAGAGCTACGGACGGGCCGGGCTGCTCACGGCTGCATACTCGCTCGGCTGCTGTCTCGGCGGACCCGCCCTCTCGCGCGTGATGGACCTGCGTGGCCAGCGGGAGGCGCTGGTCCTCGGCGGCGTGGTGTCGTCGGCCGCCCTGGCCGTCCTGCCCTGGACTCCCGACGCGCCCGCGCTGCTCGTGGCGCTGGTCGCCGGTCTCGCCACCCCGCCGCTCGAGCCTGCGCTGCGCACGTTGTGGCCCTCGGTGCTCTCCCCCGGCCAGGTGCCGTCGGCGTTCGCGCTCGACGCGGCAGCCCAGGAGCTGGTCTTCGTCCTCGGCCCGCTGGTGGTGCTGTTCGCCCAGCTGTCGGGAGCCGGTGGCGGGCTGGTCGCTGCCGCGGTCGTCGGCCTCGCCGGTACGCTGTGGTTCGCCTCGTCGCGGGTCTCGCGGGCGTGGCGTCCACCGGTGACCGAGGACCGGCACTGGCTCGGGCCCCTTCGTTCGCGCCGGCTGGGCGTGCTCTACGCCTCGCTCGTCTTCCTCGGCGCCACGATCGGGGTGCCGGCCGTCGCGCTCGTGGCCTACGCCGAGTCGACCGGCCACCGGGCGCTCGCCTCGTGGCTGGTCGCCGGCAACGCACTGGGCGCGCTCGTGGGCGGCCTCACCTACAGCCCGCGCGCGCCCCACCGCGACCCGCGCCGTGACCTCCTGCTCGGGCTGGCCCTGCTGGTGGTGACGTATGCCGCCCTGGCCAGCGTCCCGGCGAACGTGGCGGTCATGGGGCTGCTCACCATCGCCAGCGGCCTCGGCCTGCCGGCCGTGCTCACCTGCGTCTTCCAGCTCGTCGACCGGCTGGCGCCGGTCGGCACCACGACCGAGGCGTTCGCCTGGCTGGTCAGCGCGTTCCTCGTCGGGTCCTCGGTCGGGGCTGCCCTGGCCGGGCTCCTCGCCGACGGGGGCCACGTCGGTGGGGCGTTCCTCATGGCTGCCGGGTGGTCGGTGCTGGCCGCCCTGGTCGCGGCCGGGGTCGTCAGAGGTGTCTCAGCGCCTCGCGTCGGGTCAGCCCACTGATCCGCTCGCCGTAGCCGGCCACCGTGTCCCGTACCCAGTCCGGGTCGGTGCGGGCCTGTTGGCGCAGCGCCCACCCGATCGCCTTGCGGATCCAGAAGCTGCGGTCGGGGAGGTTCGGCTCGATCGTGGCGCGCAGCAGCTCGAGGTCCGTGCGGTCCTTGAAGGTCAGCTGGCTGAGGATGGCGGTGCGACGCAGCCACAGGTCCTCGTCGGTGGCCCACCTCTGCACGAGCGGGGTCAAGACCTCTTTGTGCGACAACAGGACCGGCCCGATCCGCCGGCTGGCTAGCTCGTCCACGTGGTCCCACCAGGCGCCGGTGGTGACCAGGTGGCGGTACAGCGGGACGGATTCCGGGTCCTGCCACGCGCGGTAGGCGCGGTGCCCCGTGAGTGCCGTCGCGGCATACCGCTCCTCGCGGTGGGTGGCGCCGTCCCAGAGCTCCCGCACCGCTCTCTCCCACTCGCCGCGTTGGTGCACCAAGTTGGCCGGGGCGGCGAGGAGGGGCCGCAGGATCACCTTGAGCTGGGGCGAGCTGATGCCGCGGTAGGGCATGGCGGACTTCATGTACGCCTGCTGGGCGGCGGCACGCTCGGGATCGCCCGCGGTGGCGAGTGCCGCACGGATGGCGGGAACGACGGGGTGGGTCACAGGCGACAGCATGCCCGGCGGTGCATCACACTGTCGCCCGACGTCCGGGTCAGGACTCGCGTGCCAGCGAAGGGGTGCGGACGGCGAAGGCGATGGCCACGGCCACCAGGGCCAGCACTGCACCGACGCCGAAGCCCCAGCGGACGCCCGTGCTCAGGGCGGCCACCGTGTCCGCGCCGCCAGCCCCGGCTGCGACCGCACGGGCTGCCATGACGCCGACCACGATCGCGGTGCCCGCGGCGGCGGCGACCTGCTGGAGGGAGCCGAGGATCGCGCTGCCGTGGCTGTACAGGTGCGGCGGAAGCACGGACAGGCCGGAGGTGAAGACGGGGGTGAAGATCGCGGCGAGGGCGACCATCAGGAGGATGTGGTCGGCCAGCACGAGCCACGGCGAGGTCCGGGGGGTGGCCTGGGTGAACAGCCCGAGGCTCACCGCCATGGCAAGGGCACCGGGCACGACCAGGCGGGCCGCGCCGAACCGGTCGTACGCCCGTCCGACCACCGGCCCGAGCAGTCCCATGGCCAAGCCGCCCGGCATGAGCAGCAGACCGGTGCGCAGGGTGCTCAACCCGAGCACGTCCTGCAGGTAGAGCGGCAGCAGGATCATCGCGCCCATCATCGCCATGAAGGAGGCGCACATGAGTGCCAGCGCGACCGTGAACGGCCCGAAGGTCAGGGCACGCAGGTCGAGCAGTGGCGCACCCGTGCGCTGGAGCGAAACCTGGCGCAGCGTGAATGCCACCAGCGCCACCACGCCCAGCACCGTGACCAGCCATGGCGAGACCAGATGGGTCGCCTGGCTGCCCTCGCCCAGACCGCTGAGACCGTGGACCAGTGCCCCGAAGCCGACCGCTGACAGCGCGACGCTGGTGACGTCGATGCCCGACGCCTCCTGCTCGCCGACGTCCACCAGCTCCCGCGCGCCGACGGCGGCGACGAGCCCGGCGACCGGCAGGACGACGACGAAGATGAGCCGCCAGCTGCCGAGCTGGAGCAGCACCCCGGACACGGCGGGGCCGAGTGCCGGTGCGACCGACATGACGAGGGTGACGTTGCCCATGACCCGGCCGCGGTCCTGGGCAGGCACGAGGGTCATCAGCGTGGTCATGAGCAGCGGCATCATGACCGCGGTGCCGCTGGCCTGGACGACCCGCGCACCGAGCAGCACCGCGAACGAGGGTGCCGCCGCGGCGAGCGCCGTCCCGGTGAGGAAGAGCCCCATGGCGGCGCCGTAGGCCGCTCGCGTGGAGACCCGCTGCAGGAACCAGCCGGTCGTGGGGATGACGACCGCCATCGTCAGCATGAACGCGGTCGAGAGCCACTGGGCGCTGGTCGCCGGCACGGCGAAGTCGCGCATCAGGCGGGGGATCGCGTTGACCATGATCGTCTCGTTGAGGATCACCACGAACGTGGACATGACGAGCACGCGCAGCACACTCGCGGTGCGCGTGGCGGCATCTCGTTGGTCCAGCACCTGCGGTCGTGCCGGCACTGCCGTCAGGGCGGGCCCCTGGGGTCGCGCTGCGTTCTCAGCGATGCACTCGGTCATGCCGGGACAGACCGGGGCCTGTGTCGGAACTCATCGGTGGCGCGAGGCGACCTCGCCGGCGGTGGCAGCGTCCCGGCGCACGATGATGACCGATCGCGTTGCGGCGGTGAGGAACCCGGCGTGGCCGGTCGGCCTGAACCGAGGTGCCCCGGGTGGTGGCGTCGCCTCGAGCCACGTCGTCGCCGGCAGCTTGCGACGCAGCCGGGCGAGGGTGGACGACCCGCGTGCCGCGGAGCTGGCGGGCAGGTCGAGGCGGGTCCACAGGTCGCGGCCGAGGAGCTCGCCCTCGGGTCCGACGAGGCCGTTGGCCTGCGCTCCGATCCACACGAACGCACCCACGGCCGTGTCGTCGCGGTCGCTGCGGTCGAGGAAGCCGGGGTCGGTGGTGAGCACGGTCTCCAGGACCCGGCGCAGCACCGCGCCCAGCTCGAGGTCGGTGAAGGCGGAGGCGGCGTGCCGGTCGCACTCGGCCGCGATGGCCGCCGCCCGCTCGTGCAGGTGGGTGGGGACACCGTCCAGCACCAGCGGTGTGGCGACGGACGGCTCGTCGGTGAGGACGGCGAGCGCGTCGGGGCCACCGACGAGCGCCTCGAGCCAGCGCCGCTCCTGGTCGTGCTCGCGGGGCAGGGTGCCTCCGCTGGGGGCTGGTCGACGGCGTCGACCGGTGCCTGCGGACTCCCACGAGCCGTCGGGGCTGTCCTCGACCCAGTGGTCGGCCGGCAGCCCGTCGACCAGGACCAGGTGGGTGACCCGGGGCCGGTGGCCCGGGCCCGCGGGGGGCGCGGCGTGCTCCTCCAGCTGCCCCCACCGCGTGCCCCACGCGGCATCGGCAGGCTCACGGTCGGCGGCTGTGGTCCCGGTCATGACTCCCCCTCTGGTTGCTGGGTGTCGCCCCAGCGTGGCACTGCGGCGGTGCGGCGCCGCCGAGTTGTCCACAGGGCGCGACCCGCCCGCGGGTTCGACGCAGGCGCGCCGGGATGCACCGGCGCGTTTACATCGAATGCCGGCCACGCGGCATACGAGGAGTGGGTATGCCGCCTGGTTCAGGCGGCGCCGTAGCGCGCCTGGGCCCGGGACCGGGCCTTGGCCGCCTCGACGTCGCGGTCCTTGGGCGGGGCGCTCGTGGTGAGGTGGTCGAGCAGGTGCTGGGTTGCGTGGGCGACCTCGTCGACGGCCGCGTCGAAGGCGGCCTGGTTCGCCTGGGAGGGCCTGGTGCTGCCACTCACCTTGCGGACGTACTGCAGGGCGGCCGCGCGGACCTCGTCGGACGTGGCGGCGGGCTCGAAGTTGTGGAGCTGGCGGATGTTGCGGCACATGGGGTCAGGCTACGTCCATCGGCCGTTCGGTGTGACCTGGCTCATGTGGACTGCCCAGCCGCCGACACGCCCGAAAGTTTCTCGGGTCCACACCCGGTGGACGACATCACCGCAGGTCAACGGGCCGTCACGGGACGGACCGTCGCGCAATCCACAGGCTTGTCCAGAGGCTGTGCACAAGGGGTCCGGGCGTTCCCCACAAGTTGTCCACGGCTTGTCCACACCACCGGTTTGAGTGGGGCCGGCGGCGACCATAGCGTGAGCCGGTCGCAGGTGGTCAATGGCGGTTCGGACCGGTGTCGCCGGGGTCTGGTCTACTCGAACCACACAGATGTTGTTCGTGCAGGGAGCGGGGTGTGCGTTGTCCATTGCGGAGCTGAGCACGAGTGCGTTCGGCAGGTCCTCGGACGGACCGCCGGACGAGCGGGTGCCACCGCAGGACGTCGGCGCGGAGCAGTCGGTGCTCGGCGGCATGCTCCTGTCCAAGGACGCCATCGCCGACTGCGTCGAGGGGCTCCGGAGCACCGACTTCTACCGGCCGGCGCACGAGCTGATCTACGACGCGATCCTCGACCTCTACGGTCGGGGCGAGCCGGCCGACGCGATCACCGTCTCCGACGAGCTGACCAAGCGCGGCGACCTGCAGCGGGTCGGCGGGCAGGCCTACCTCCACCAGCTCATCCAGACGGTGCCGACCGCCGCCAACGCCGGCTACTACGCCGAGATCGTGCGCGAGCGGGCGGTGCTTCGCCGGCTCGTCGAGGCCGGCACGCGCATCGTCCAGCTCGGTTACGCGCAGGGCAACGGCGACGTCGAGGACATCGTCAACGCCGCCCAGGCCGAGGTCTACGCCGTGGCGGACAAGCGCGGCGGCGAGGACTACATCGCGCTCGGCGACGTCCTCGAGGAGACCCTCAACGAGATCGAGGT
>DASUKI010000183.1:0-10727 GCA_036278855.1 Pedococcus sp. | reverse complement strand
GGTGAGCGAGCAGGTCCTCGCCGCCATGTGCGACACGCAGGCGCCGCAGGGCGTCGCAGCCGTGTGCCGGATGGCTACGGCCACGCTGCGGGACGTCCTCGCGGGCGGTCCGCGCCTGCTCGTGCTGCTGAGCAACGTGCGCGACCCCGGCAACGCCGGGACCGTGATCCGCGGCGCCGACGCCGCCGGCGCGGACGCCGTCCTGGTCAGCGAGAACAGTGTCGACGTGTTCGCACCGAAGGTCGTCCGGTCCACGGTGGGCTCACTCTTCCACCTCCCGGTGGTGACCGGGCTGGACGTCGCGACGACCCTGGACGAGCTTCGCAGCGCCGGCATCCGGGTGCTGGCGGCCGATGGCGCCGGCACCCTGCTCCTGCCCGACCTCGACCTCACCGGACGGCACGCCTGGCTCATGGGCAACGAAGCCTGGGGGCTGCCCGAGGAGCTGCGCGGGCGCTGCGACGAGGTGGTGCGCGTCCCCATCTACGGCCACGCCGAGTCGCTCAACCTCGCCATGGCCGCCACCGTCTGCCTCTACGCCTCGGCCGGGGCGCAGCGACGCGACGGGGCGCAGCGACGCGACGGGTAGTGCTCCCCATGGGTGGGACGCGGCGGATGCCCTAGTTTGTCGGCATGAGCGTGACCCACGGCGCGAATCCCGATGTCCTGGAGCGCATCGCCGACGGCTTCGGGCAGGACGCCGGCTCCATGCGCGACATCCGTGCCGAGGCCCAGAAGGCGGTCTCGAGCCTGCAGCAGACCTGGTTCGGCGCCGACGCCGAGGAGCTGGTGGCGTTCTGGGGACGCAACAGTGCCCAGATCCTCACCGCGGCCGACCAGCTCCAGCAGATGGGCGCCCGGCTGCGCGAGCAGGCCGCCGCCCAGCGCAGCACCAGCGCCGACGGTGGCGCGGGCAGCGGCCCGTTCGGTG
This sequence comes from Pedococcus sp., assembly GCA_036278855.1. Lineage (GTDB taxonomy): Bacteria > Actinomycetota > Actinomycetes > Actinomycetales > Dermatophilaceae > Pedococcus. The sequence continues at coordinate 9,796 of DASUKI010000183.1, read as the reverse complement.
CGGGCGGGCCCGACGGGCCGTGGCTTCCCGGCCCGTTGGGTGCCCCGTGGGCGCCGGGGTCGCCGGGTGCGCCCGGGTCACCCGCTCGTCCCGGTGAGGCCGGTGATCCCTGGTGGGAGCACCTGCTCGAGGGGTTCGGCATCATCCCCAGCGGCACCGACGCCGTGCACCTCGGTGGCTGGCTCGGCGGCCTCGGCCTGTCCGCCCTGGGCGGCTACGGCACCTGGTTGCAGTACGGCCGTTACGGCGGCTGGCTGTTCGGCGCGAACCCCGGCAGCGAGGCGCCGTTTGCCCGGTGGGGGGCGATCGGCAAGTGGGGCGGCGTGGCGGGCGGTGTCCTGACCGGTGGTCTGGCCGCGTTCGACGAGTGGAACGCCAGCGCGGGCCTGCCGACCGCCAACCGGGTCGGCCAGAGCGCGACCATGGGCGTCACCACCGGGCTGGGAGCCTGGGGCGGCGCGGTCGCCGGTGCAGAGATCGGGGCCGCCGTCGGCAGCATCTTCCCCGGCCCCGGGACCGCGATCGGGGGGATCCTCGGCGGCGCCATCGGCGGGTTCGCCGGGTCCGAGCTCGGCGGTGCGGTGGGCGACTTCATCAAGGACGACGTCGGTGACGCGGTCGGCTGGGCCACGGACAAGGCCGGCGACGCGCTCGACAAGGCCGGCGACGTGGCAGGCGACGTGGGCGACGCGATCACCTTCTGGAACTGAGCGGGGAGGCCTCGAGATGGATGCTGCCCACGTGCTGGTCGCGCTCGCCGGCGTGGCGGTCCTGCTGGTGGCGGGCTGGTCCCGGACCGAGTCCGGCGCCCGGTGGTGGTTCCCGGCGCGGTCGCAGAACATGCCGCGGCTCGTGCTGTGGGTCGGCCCACTGTTCGCGCTCGTCATGGTGCTCGCCGGCCTGACGCCGCTCACCCGCCCGGTGCCGGCGCTGCGCGCAGTGTCGACGCTCGTCGAGGTGGTGGCGCTGCTCGCCGCTGTCGTCGGGGTGTTCATCCCCGTGCCGCGGTGGGCCAGGCCGGGCTGGCTGCGCAGGCGGGTAGCGTCGGTCGCGAACTCACGAAGGGACTCGAATGGCTGACCCCGACCTCGTCGAGCACCGTGACGCCGCGGGCAGGTTCGTCCTCTCTCTGCCGGCCGACTGGCAGCTCGCCGACCCACCGGGCCCGGCCATCCCGCTCGTCGCCGCCGAGCCCGAGGTGGGCCGCGGGGAGATTCGTGCCAACGTGGTCGTCACGGTCGACGCCGTGACCATGGGCTTCAAGGACTGGCAGCTCGGCAACGACCAGCTCCTGCCGGGCGCACTGCGCGAGTACCACCTGCTCGACCTCGAGAGGCTCAGCGTGTCAGGGCACGAAGGAGTCCGGCGGTTGGCCACGCACACGGTTCAGGACCGGTCCGTCACCATGGAGCAGTGGGCGGGGCTCGTGGACGAGCAGGGCTGGACCGTCACCTTCACCGTCCCGACCATGCGGTATGCCGCGATGGCACCTGGGTTGCGCGCGCTGGCCGAGACGTTCACGGTGGCCGCGCCGCAGGGCACGGCATGACCAGGGTGGAGCGCGATGAGCAGACCGGGCGGCTGCGCCTCGACCGCGAGGCCTTCGACCGGCTGGTGGCTTCCAGGTCCTCGGCGAGCGCCACGAACGAGGACGTCGAGGGCGCCCGCCATCCCAGGGTCAGGGCCGGACTCGAGGCGGTGGCGGAGCCGGTGTGCCGGCTGCGGGTCACGATGTCCGACGGCGAACGCCTGGTCGAGCACGAGGGCTGGCTGACGCCCAGCGCGGCCGCGCTGCTGCTCACCTCCCCGGATGGGCTGCTCGACTTCCTCACGGTGGCACCGGAGTTCGTGCCGGCAGTACTGGCCAGGCTGATGCACCTCGGTCCGCGCTCCGTTGGGCAGCGGCCGCCCGTCGGGGTGGGGGAGGACGCCCTCGACGCCCTGGTCGACCCCGATCCGGCCGCCCGCGGTGAGGCGTTCGCCGCAGTGGCTGACACCGGTGCCTCGCGAGCAGTCAAGGTCGAGCTGGTCTGGGACGGGCGTGACGGTGAGCCCGACGGGCGTGGCCTCGTCGTGCTCGACGGGCAGGGCGGGCTCTACGCCTTCCGGCTCTCGGAGGGCATGGGCGAGCTCGTGCCGGTCGACGGGACCTTCGTGTGGACCGCCTTCTGCTCGCTGCTCCCTGACGATGCGACCCTCGCGGGGTGGCTCAGCGGACCGGCCGCCGCCTCGGACTCGGCCACCCGGTGAGCGCCCACGCCTCGACGGAGGACACGGTCGTGGTGACCGGTTCCCGGCTGCGCACCGGGCTGCTCGCCCTCGCCGCCCTCGCGTTCGTCATCGGCGGCTTGTGGATGGCGGGTGTCCTCGGAACGTCTCCGCGGATCTTCCGGGGTGGGCCGCGCTCTGTGCTGACCGCGGTGGCCTGGGTGTCGGTTGTGGTCTTCGGCCTCGCCCTGGCGGTGCTGGTCGGGAGGCTGGTGCGACCGCGCCGGGCGCTGGTGCTCGACGCGCGCGGCTTCACCGACGCCGCGAGCGCTTCGGCGGCCGGCCGAGTCGCGTGGGCCGAGGTGACCGGTGTCGGGACCAGCGGGGTGGGCCAGCAACGGCTCCTGGTGGTCGACGTGAGCGACGAGCAGGCGCTCCTCGAGCGGTTGCCCGCCGGCCGCCGACGGCTCGCCGCCGCGAGCCGAGCCGTGACCGGGCACCCGGTCAACATCCCCCTTGCCGGGCTCAGCGTGGGGGAGACCGAGCTGCTCCGGCTCATCCGCGAGCGCTGCGGGCTGCCCTGACGGCAGGCCTTGGGGCTCGACGGTTTCCACACGGGCTGCGTTGGCACCGCTAAGGTCGGCGGCATGGACTTCACCCCGGGGAGGCTGCTGGACGTCGAGTCGGCCAGCGCTGCCTCGGAGCTGATCGCGGACGGCCTCGTCGCGGCCGACGGGGATGCCAAGATCCTCTATGCCAACACGCGGGCACTGCGCATCCTGGGGAGCACGCGTGAGGAGCTCGTGGGGCAGGACATCCGCAAGGCGGTCGACCTCACCGACACCGATGGCGCGTCCTGGTGGGACGTGACCGACCCGTGGGGCGGGCTGCGAATCCGCTCGGGCCACCGCGAGCGGCTGCTGGTGCTTGGAAGCGGTCGCGAGGTCCTGGTGACCGCCAAGTACCTCCGACCAGGTCGGAACCAGCCGGTCAACCAGGTCAACGTCCAGCTCCGCGATGCGTTGTACCGCAGGCGTGCAGAGGCCGACCACGCCGCCCTGATCTCCACGGTCGCCCACGAGCTGCGTTCCCCACTGACCTCGGTGAAGGGCTTCTCCTCCACCCTGCTGCGCCGGTGGGAGCGGTTCACCGACGAGCAGAAGCGGTTCATGATCGAGACGATCGAGGCGGACGCCGACCGGGTGACCCGGCTGATCACCGAGTTGCTCGACGTCTCGCGCATCGACGCCGGTCGTCTGCAGATCCGGCCCCAGCCCATCGACGTGGAGGCCGTGTTCGCCCGCCACGTCGACCGGGCGGTCGCCAGTGGCCACGAGCAGGAGCGGTTTCGTGTCGAGGTCGACGACAACCTCTCGGAGGTGTGGGCGGATCCCGACCGGCTGGACCAGATCCTGTCCAACCTGATCGAGAACGCCCTGCGCCACGGCGAAGGCACCGTCACCCTCGGCGCCGCCGCGGCTGACCCGGCGGAGCAGGAGCGACTCGCCGCCAACGGACACGGTTCCGGCGTGGACCTTCGCGTCGCAGACGAGGGCAACGGCATCGACCCGGCCCACCGCAACCTCGTGTTCAGCCGGTTCTGGCACGGGTCGGGGCGCGGCAGCACCGGCCTGGGTCTCTACGTCGTCAAGGGGCTGGTCGAGGCGCACGGCGGCCGGGTCAACGTGGAGTCCTCACCGGCCGGTGGGGCGCAGTTCCGGCTCAGCCTGCCCTCGCAGCCCCCGGACTACCTCGCCTGAGCAGCGGTCTCCCGCACCGGCATGAGGACGGGCGAACCGGCTCGCCCTAGCGTCCCGAACGTGTACGACGCCATCGTGGTGGGCGGCGGCCCTGCCGGGCTCGCGGCCGCCCAGCAGCTCGCGCGCGGCTGCGCGCCGACCCTCCTGCTCGACGCCGGGGTGCCGCGCAACGCGAACGCGGACTACGTCAACGGCTACCTCGGACTGGACCGGATCGCGCCCACCGCCTTCCGTGAGCGCGCCCGCGCCGACCTCGAGCGCTACCCCCACGTGGAGGTCGCCGACGCCTGGGCCGAGCGGGTCGACCGGTTGCGGGCCGGCGGCTTCAGGGTCACCGCCGGGGACCGGACCTGGCGAGCGAGGAGGGTGCTGCTGACGACCGGTGTCGTCGACGTGCGACCCGCCATCCCGGGGGTCGACGGGTACTGGGGCACCTCGATCGTGCAGTGCCCGTTCTGCCACGGCTGGGAGGCCCGCGCCGAGCCGGCCGCGGTCGTCCTCGAGGACGAGACCATGCTCGCGGAGATGCTGCGCTTCTACTCCCGGTGGGCGCCGTCGCTGGTCGCTGTCGCGGCGCCCGGGTTCGAGCCCAGCCGGCGCGCGCGGCAGGTGCTCGCGGCCGCGGGCGTGCCGCTGCACACCAGCGCGGTGGTCGCCCTGCACGGGGCGGACCGGCGGCTGCGCGAGGTCGAGTTCGAGGACGGCCGGCGGGCCCGGGTCGGCACGATGTACGTCCACAACGAGCAGCAGCCGACCAACCTGGTCAAGACCCTCGGTCTCGCGCTCGAGTTCGGCGCCTACGTCGCCGTCGCGAAGGGCTACGCGCTGCCCGGCCCGGCGGAGCCGCTGTTTCGCAGCTCCATGCCCGGGGTGTACGCCGCGGGCGACGCGACGAGCATGGTCCAGGCTGCGCAGCTGGCCGCGTTCGAGGGGGCGCTCGCGGCGCGGCGCATCATCCTCGACCTCGCGATCGAGGCCGGGGTTCGCTGACGCCGGACGGTGGAACGCGGTTGCGCACCGTCGCGCGCGGCGGGCACGCTGGGGGACATGAGCTCGCTCGCCCTGGGCCGCCCGCGGCGATTTACTGCGCCTTCGGACGCGGCTGCCACGCAGCGCTGAGGGCAACCACGCACGGCGCCCCGAGCCCGCACTCGCCTCCGAAGGCCCATCTGCCGCCCCATAGACTTCGGTGCGCCGCGCCGTGAACCAGCATGGGTGGAACGCCCAGAAGGACGAGCATGTCTGGACCCAACAAGCAGTACGACCCGGTCGAGGTCGCCGCGCTCGACCCGGAGACGGTCGAGCAGGCGGTCATCGACGCCACCACCGCCATCGGGGCGGCGAGCACCCTCGAGGAGCTCAAGGCGGCGCGGCTGGCGCACCAGGGTGAGAAGAGCGCCCTGGCCCTGGCCAACCGTGAGATCGGCGCGCTGCCGCCCAGCGCCAAGGCCGAGGCCGGCAAGCGGGTGGGGCAGGCGCGTGGCCGGGTGGCGCAGGCGCTCCAGTCGCGCCAGGCCGAGCTCGAGGCCGAGCGCGACGAGCGGATCCTCGTCGAGGAGGCGGTCGACGTGACCGTCCGGGTTCCGCGCCGGCCGCTCGGCGCGCGTCACCCCATCAGCCTGGTGTCCGAGCGGGTCGAGGACATCTTCGTGGCGATGGGGTGGGAGATCGCCGAGGGTCCCGAGCTCGAGGCCGAGTGGCTCAACTTCGACGCCCTCAACATCCCGGCCGACCATCCGGCCCGCCAGGAGCAGGACACCTTCTTCGTCGAGCCGCCGGGCTCTGGCCTCGTGCTGCGCACCCACACCTCGCCGGTCCAGGTCCGCACCATGCTCGAGCACGAGCCGCCGATCTACGTGCTGTGCCCGGGCAAGGTGTTCCGCACCGACGACCTCGACGCCACGCACACCCCGGTGTTCCACCAGTTCGAAGGACTGGTCGTCGACGAGGGCATCACCATGGCCCACCTCAAGGGCACCCTGGACGCGTTCGTGCAGCGCCTGTTCGGCGACGGGATCGAGACCCGGTTGCGCCCCAACTACTTCCCGTTCACCGAGCCCAGCGCCGAGATCGACTGCCGCTGCTGGGTGTGCGGCGGATCGGGGACGGTCGGGGGGTCCACCTGCCGCACCTGCGGGGGCACGGGCTGGATCGAGCTCGGTGGCAGCGGAATGGTCAACCACCGGGTGCTGCGCGCCGCCGGCGTCGACACCGACCGGTTCACCGGGTTCGCGTTCGGCCTCGGCATCGAACGCTCCCTCATGTTGCGGCACAACGTCGCCGACATGCACGACATCGTCGAGGGAGACGTGCGCTTCTCCCAGCGGTTCGGAATGGAGATCTGATGCACGCGCCCGTGTCCTGGCTGCGCGAGCTCGTGGACGTGCCCGCAGACGCCACCGGTGAGGACGTCGCGGCCTCGCTGGTGCGGGTCGGCCTCGAGGAGGAAGGGCTGCACGGCGGCGACATCTCCGGTCCGCTCGTCGTGGGTCGCGTCCTCACCGTCGACGCCGAGCCACAGAAGAACGGCAAGACCATCAACTGGTGCACGGTCGACGTCGGCGAGCACGGCCAGAAGGTCACCGATGGCAAGGCCCAGGAGATCGTCTGCGGCGCCCACAACTTCGGTCCCGGCGACCTCGTGGTCGTGGTGCTGCCCGGTGGCGTCCTGCCCGGTGGGTTCGAGATCACCGCGCGCAAGACTTATGGCCACGTCTCCAACGGCATGATCTGCTCGGCCCGCGAGCTGGGCCTGGGCGACGACCACACCGGCATCATCGTGCTGTCCGAGCTGCTCGGCGCCGAGGCCGTGGCCGACCTGAAGCCCGGGGACGACGCGATCGCGCTGCTCGGGCTCGCCGACGAGGTGGTCGAGGTCAACGTCACGCCCGACCGTGGCTACTGCTTGTCCATGCGGGGCATCGCTCGCGAGTACGCCCTGTCCGAGGGGGTGGGGTTCCGTGACCCGGCCGACCACGTCGTTGACGCCGCCGGTGACGACGGCAGCTACGCCGTGCACCTCACCGACGGCGCGCCGATCGACGGCCGGGACGGCTGCGACCGCTACGTCGCACGCGTCGTGCGGGGTGTGGACACCACCGCCAAGAGCCCCTCGTGGATGCAGAAGCGGCTCACCCAAGTCGGGATGCGTCCGATCTCGCTGGCGGTCGACGTCACGAACTACGTCATGATGCTGCTCGGCCAGCCGCTGCACGCCTTCGACCTGGACACGCTGGCCGGATCGGTTGGGACGCGCCGGGCGCGGCCGGGGGAGCGGCTCACCACGCTCGACGACGTCGAGCGGACCCTCGACTCGGAGGACCTGCTCGTCGTCGACGGCTCCGACACGCCGCTGGCCATCGCCGGTGTGATGGGCGGCGCCTCCTCCGAGGTCGGTGCCGGCACGGCGAACATCCTCGTCGAGGCGGCCCACTTCGACCCCGTCTCGGTCGCCCGGTCCGCTCGTCGGCACCGGCTCAGCACCGAGGCCTCACGGCGCTTCGAGCGTGGCGTCGACCCCGGCGTCACGGCCGCCGCCGCCCAGCTGGCCGTCGACCTGCTCGTCGAGCACGGGGGCGGGACTGCCGACCCCGGCCCCACCGACGTCGACCGCCGGGTCGCGCGTGAGCCGTTCGACTTCGACACCACCCTGCCGAGCCGGTACGTCGGTCTGGAGTACGACCGCGAGGAGGTCCTCGCCACCCTGGCCGCGATCGGGTGCAGCGTGACCACGGGCGACGGCGACACCGTGTCGGTGCTGGCCCCGTCCTGGCGACCGGACCTCACCGACGGGCCAGAGCTCGTCGAGGAGGTCGCGCGGGTCCGTGGCTACGACCAGATCCCGTCGGTGCTGCCGCAGCCGAAGTCCGCGGGCCGGGGTCTCACCCACTCCCAGCGGGTCCGCCGGGTCGTCGCCGACACCCTCGCCCACCAGGGCCTGACCGAGGTGCTCAGCTACCCGTTCGTCCCTCCGGGGCTCTTCGACAAGCTCGGCTACCGCACAGACGACCCACGCCGGGCGGCGGTGGCCCTCGCCAACCCGCTGTCGGAGGAGGCGCCGCTCATGCGGACCTCCGTGCTCGACACACTGCTCGACACGTTGCGCCGCAACGTCGCCCGCGGCACCCGGGACTGCGCCGTCTACGAGCTCGGGCTCGTCACCGACGGGAGCGGGGAGCGCCCCGCCGCACCGGTTCCGGGGATCGACGGCCGCCCCGACGACGCCACCCTCGCGGCCATCGAGGGTGCCGTGCCCCCTCAACCGCGCCACGCGGCATACGCGGCCTCGGGAGACGCGCAGCGAGGTGGCCCCTGGGGTCCGGCACGCGCCGTGGACACCTCCGACGCGGTCGGCTGGGCGCTCGCCGTCGGGCGTGCGCTCGGGCTCGAGCTCGAGGTGCGGGCGGCCGACCGTGCGCCGTGGCACCCCGGTCGCTGCGCGGCCATCACGCTCACGGACGGCACCCTGGTCGGCCATGCCGGTGAGCTGCACCCGAAGGTGAACGCCGCCCTCGACCTCCCGGTGCGCACGGTCGCCGGCGAGCTCGACGTGGACGTCATCGTCGCCGCCACCGGCCAGCCGGTGGACGCTGGCGCCCTGTCCACGTTCCCCCTCGCACACACCGACGTCGCCCTCCTGGTCGACGAGTCGGTGCCCGCGGCGGACGTCGAGGCCGCCCTCACGGCCGGGGCCGGACCGGACCTGGAGTCGCTGGCCCTGTTCGACATCTACCGCGGCGAGCAGGTCGGGCAGGGGCGCAAGTCGCTGGCCTACCGCCTCACCTTCCGCGCGCCCGACCGCACCCTCACCACCGACGAGGTGAGCGCCCTGCGCGACGCGGCCGTCGCGGAGGCTGGTCGACGCACCGGGGCGGTCCAGCGGTGACCCAGCCGGTCGGCGTGGTCACCGGCGCCTCGAGGGGCATCGGCCGGCACGTGGCCGAAGCGCTGGAGGGGGCGGGCTACGCGGTGGAACGCGGGTCGACGAAGGTCGCCGAGGTCACCGACCCGGCCGCCGTCAGCGGGTGGGTCAGCGACATCGTCGAGCGCCGCGGCCGCATCGACCTGCTCGTCAACAACGCTGGGGTCATCGACGACGAGGTGCCGCTGGCCGACAGCGCCCCGGACCAGTGGTGGCGCACGATCGAGGTCAACGTGCGCGGTCCCTACCTCATGACCCACGCGGCCCTGCCACACCTCGTCGCGACGGGTGGGCGCATCGTCAACATCAGCTCCGGTGCGGCGTACCGCAACCACGACCTCGCGACGGCCTACAACGTCAGCAAGGGTGCGCTCGCGCGGATCACTGCCGCGCTGGGCCTGGGAGCGGATGCGGTGGTGCGCGCGTTCGACCTCGCGCCCGGCGTGGTGCAGACCGACATGACGTTGTCGATGAAGGCCCACGAGGGCCGCACCGAGTGGACCTCGCCCGAGGAGGTCACGACGCTGCTGCTGGCCCTGGCTTCCGGTGAGCTGGACGACTGGTCCGGGCGGCTGGTCCGGGCGGGGGTCGACACCGTCGAGTCGCTCCGGGAGCGTGCCGCGCGTGGGCTCGCGGAGAACGACCGCACCGTGGGCCTCATCCGGTGGGGCGGGGACGACCCGTTGAGCTGACGCGGTGGTTCACTGCATGAACTTACTCGGTAATGTATAGTCATGCATATGAAGATCGCAGTGGCAGGGGCGAGCGGATACGCCGGGGGCGAGCTCCTGCGACTGTTGCTGGCGCACCCGGACGTGGAGATCGGCGCGGTAACCGCGGCCTCCAGCGCGGGGCAGCCGCTCGGCAGCGTGCACCCCAACCTCACGCCCCTCGCCGAGCGTGTGCT
>DASUKI010000182.1:0-20468 GCA_036278855.1 Pedococcus sp. | reverse complement strand
GGCCGCGACAGCACTCGTGGAGCACGGCCGTGCGCTGCTCGCCGATGGCGCCGAGGCCGAGCAGCACTTCGAGCGGTCTCTCGTCGCCCACGCAGACTCGCCGCGGACGCCGGACCGGGCGCGCACCGAGCTGGCGTACGGCGAGTGGCTGCGGCGCCACCGCCGCCGGGTCGACGCCCGCGAGCACCTGCGGGCAGCCCTGGCCGTCCACGAGGAGCTCGGCGCCACCCCCATGGCGGAGCGGGCCGCGCAGGAGCTGCGGGCGTCGGGGGAGACCGCTCGCCGCCGCGACGTCTCCACCGCGACCGACCTGACCGCGCAGGAGCGCCAGGTCGCCGCGCTCGTGCAGCAGGGCCTGTCCAACAAGGACGCCGCCGCACGCCTGTTCGTCAGCCCGCGCACCATCGACTTCCACCTGCGCAACGTCTTCACCAAGCTCGGGGTCACCTCGCGCGGCGAGCTGGCCCAGCTCGCCCTCGGCTGAGCCACGACGCGACCGGCGGCGGCCACGACGCGACCGGCGGCCACGACGCGACCGGCGGCCGCGACGCGGCGGCGAGCACGCGGCATACCGGCCTGGCACAACCCGGCCAATTCACCGGGGCGACGGCACGGCACGACTCCCTAGCGTCGGGCCAACGCCCACCGCCAAGGAGAAGACCATGCAGACCACCACACCACTCGACGTCGTCGTCATCGGGGCGGGCCAGGCCGGGCTCGCGATCGGCTGGCACCTGGAGCAGCAGGGCGCGTCCTTCGTGATCCTGGACGGCGCCCCGGAGCTCGGGCACTCCTGGCGCACGCGCTGGGACTCGTTGCGCCTGTTCACCCCAGGACGCTTCGACGCGCTGCCCGGCACGCCGTTCCCCGGTGACCCGGACCACTACCCGAGCAAGGACGAGGTGGCCGACTACCTGCGTGACTACGCGGCCGCGCACCAGCTGCCGGTGCAGCTGGGTATGCCGGTCAGCCGGCTCGCGCGCAGTGGTGACCGGTTCGTCGTGGAGACGCCGCAGGCGGCCTTCGATGCTGCGCAGGTCGTCGTGGCGACGGGTGCGTTCCAGGTGCCGGTGGTGCCGGACGTTGCCGCCGGCCTCGGTGCCGGCGTCACGCAGGTGCACAGCAGCGCCTACCGCAACCCGTCGCAGGTGCCGGCCGGGCCGGTGCTCGTCGTCGGGGCCGGCAACTCGGGGCTGCAGATCGCCCAGGAGCTGGCCGCGACCAACCCGGTGACCGTGGCGGTGGGTGCCAAGCCCCGGACTCTGCCCCAGCGGTTCCTCGGCCGCGACATCTTCTGGTGGCTCACCCGCACGGGGATGGTCACGCGTCCGGCCGACTCGTTGCTCGCGCGCAGGGTGCGGGCCAGGGGCGAGCTCGTCATCGGCACGCGGCTCGAGGACCTGCGCCGAAGCGGTGTCGAGTTCTGTGGGCGGGTCGTCTCGGCGTCAGGAGAGGTGGTGGCGACCGCCGACGGTCGGACGCTCCGGCCCGCATCGGTGGTGTGGGCGACGGGGTTCCGGTCGGACTGGTCGTGGATCGACGTTGCCGGCTTCACCACGGACGGCGGGGTCACGCACGAGCGCGGCGTGACGGCCGTCCCCGGGCTCTACTTCCTCGGCCTGCCGTGGCAGCACAGTCGCGGCTCGGCCCTGCTCGGCTTCGTCAAGGAGGACGCCGAGTTCGTCGCGGATCACCTGGCGGTCCGCGCGAAGGGCCCCCGCGCCGGGAGCCGGCGACGTACAGTGGTCCCAGCGACCCGGGTCCGGCCGGACCTGGCATCACGCTGAGAGAGTCATGGACCCAATGCAGGGGCACGGGGCGACTCGTAGTGCCGCCGGTCGGTTGGCCCTCCTCGAGCTGAGGGCAGCCGTCATCAGCGCTGGCCAGGCGGTCGCCGAGGCGCGACGCGGCACCGTCGACGTCCGGGGCCTGGCCGACGCACGCCGCGACCACGTCTCGGCCATGACCGCCTACCAGTGCGCGCTGCAGGCCATGAGCCTCCCGGTGCCGCGCCAGCTGCGCGACGACCTGCGGCTGCAGGCCCGGGTGGTCGCGATGAGCGACCGCACGGCGAGCCGACCCTGAAGGCCACCACCCGCTTGATCCTGTTGTGCCACAACGGTATGCCGCGTGGTCGGGGCGACCACGCGGCATACCCCCTCCTCGCTCAGCCGGCGGTGACGACCAAGGTGTGGCTGCCCGCCTTGGTGGGGGCGGTGACCTCGAGCCCGCGGTTCGTGGTGCGCGTGGTCCAGTCGGTGAGCGCGTGCCCATCGAGCACGACGCCCGACACAGTGGCGCCGCGCGGCAGCGTGTGCCCGAGCCAGATCTTCGACGCCCCAACTGCGCTGGGCACGTCGACGGTCGTCGTGTAGGTCGAGCCGGCGTGCGCCGCGGCGACGTCGGCGAACCCGCCGCCCAGCCGGATGTGCGACCCGGACGCCGAGGGCTGCCCGGCGGGTACCTGCGGCACCACCGTGAGCGAGCCGTTGCCGAGGTCGGGCTGGACACCGAGCCACTGGTGCACGACCGCCCACGCGGTGCCGTAGTTGCCCCACGCCTGCATGAACATCGAGCGACAGGTCCAGCAGCGGTCGATGTTGGCGCCCTGGTCCGGTGAGGGGAAGATCTCCGGCATCGCGCCGGGCTGCTCGTCGGGGGTGCCGCCGGTCGCGGGCTCGGCGAACATCGGCTCGGCAAGCGCGTGGGTGTAGCGCTGCTGCTGACCGGCACCGAGCCGGCCGTAGTTGCCCTCGCCGACCGATTGGATCGACGTCGTCAGGCCGAAGATGACCTTCTCACCCTGCCCGTTCGCGCCACCACCACAACCGGTGTGGAACAGGCCCGGGTTGAACGGCGGAGTGCCGCTGTAGCAGTCGTTCTCGCGACCGCCCAGGGCCGTCGTGCCATGGTCGTGCGGCGCCAGGCCGGCGACGGTGCGCCCGTTGACGCGCAGCTCGGCCTCCATCGGCGTCTGGCCGATCCAGTGCTTCTGGAACGACTGGACGTTGCCCGGGTCCTGGAGGGAGTCGGCGTACTGCGACTCCGACTCGAACCACCACGTGCCGTCGAAGCGCTGCTGCGCTTGGCGGGCGAGGTTCTGGGCCCACGCGAAGGTGGCGCCGTCGTGCTTCGACTTCGCCATGTCGGCCAGGTCGTAGAGGCCGCGGATGAAGTAGACGGTGTTGTCGAGCTTCTCCGGGCCCATCCCACCGCGCTCGACGTTGCCCAGGCCCTCGGGCCAGCCGTCGTGGTCGGCGTCGAGGGTGCGCGCGACGTAGCGCAGGTTGCGGACGGCGAAGTCGTACATCTCGTCGCGGAACCCGTCGTCGCCGGTCCAGCGCCAGAGCAGGGCGACGGCGCTCGGGAACTTCACCGTCTCGTCGGTGTTGAAGTTGTAGGTCGTGGAGCCGTCCGGGTTCGTGGAGCGCGAGTCCTGGCCGAACCAGATCGACCCGTCGGAGACCACCTCGTGGGTGACCACGCCCGACCCGTTGTTGAGGATGTCGGACACGTCGCGCAGCGCGCGCAGGTGGTCCTCGATCGCCTCGAACTGGCCGATCGACACGGCGGCGAACGCGGTGTACTCCGCGTCGGTGCCGAAGATCCACGGGTAGTCGGGGAAGCCCGCCCCGATCCAGGTGGCCCGCGGGACGGTGCCTGCGGGGGCGGGGAACTGCTTGCCCTGGTTGGTCCACCGGATCTGCAGGTCGGTCGCCGTCTGGGTGAGGTCGGCGATGTTCTGCTTGCCCCAGTCGACGGCGTCCTGGACGAGCGGGTCGCCGGGGAGGGACAGCTGCGTCATCTGCGACAGGGCCTGGCGGGAGGCCTTCTTGGTCGCCAGCGCAGCGGCCGGGTCGGCCAGCGCCTTGGCGAGCTCGCCGCGGGCACTCGAGACACCTTGGTCGGAGCCGGCGACGGCCAGCCACACGGTCTTCCCTCCGCCGGCCGGGAGGTCCACGGCATACGTGAGCTGCCCGCCGGTGCCGTGCCCGAACGGGCCGTCGTCGCAGGCGGAGGGCTTGGGGTCGGCAGGAGCGCCGGGCTCGGTGCCGGTGCACCGGTGCCCGGGCCGCGGGCCGTAGAACTGGTCTCCGACCACGCCGGAGGTCGGCGTCGCGGAGGTGCCGACCAGCGCGGCGTAGTGGTGGGTCGGGGCGCCGGGGAGCGCTCCGTCGTCCGTGAAGACGAGGCTCTTGCCGTCGTAGGAGCCCTGGTCGGGCAGGTTGTCGCTGGCGTTCGGAGTCACGCCGGTGAAGCCCCACGGGTACTGGCCCATCAGCTCGGAGTGGGCGTCGACCTGGAGGGTCGTCGTGCGGGCGGCACCGGGGTTGGTGATGGTCAGCCCGAACAGCGCGCCCCGCACGCCGTCGGGCACGAAGTCGGTGCGGGACAGCTGGAGCCCGGCGGTGTCGGGCAGGGCGTAGCGGGTGTACCCCTGGCCGCTGGTGAACGTGGTCGCCGGTCCGACCCACTGGCCGTCCAGGCCGAACCAGAGCCCGTCGAGCATCTTCATCGGCGGGGCCCAGACGCCACCCATCTCACCAGTGATGTGCCAGCCGTTGGCGTAGAAGCCTCCGTCCTCGAACCCGATCGAGTAGGCCCGGGTTCCGGCTGACACCTCGCGCCGGTCGGCCAGCCGGGTGGAGACCGACAGCTCGTCGGGGGTGGCGGTGGCTGTGGTGGTTGCGCCCGCCGCTGCGCTGGCCCTCGCGCCGGCCGCTGCGCTGGCGCGGGCGAGCGCACCACCTGCCGGACTGGCAACGCTTGCGCTCGCTGGGAGCTGCGCCACCACGGTTGAGGTTCCGAGGGCCAGCACACCGGCTGCGACCGCGATCGAGCGAGACATCATCGTCCTCCGACCCAGCAAGGGGGAGCGACGCCAAGCGACGTCGCCTGGGTGGTCTGGAGGCTCGCCCGGGGGGCGATATCGGACGAGTTGTCCGGACCTCAGGAACGTACACCCGACCCAGGGGGCCGGCAACGCCACGATCCGGTGGGGTCGACAGGCTTGGCCAGCTGTGGCAAGGCACGACGCAGACGTACGCCCGCGGCATACCGGCAGTGGTGAGCCACCGGGCGGCGGCGGCGCCGTCGCCTCCGCCGGAAAACAATCGAGAATCAATGGAAACAAGAGTTGACAGTCGAACTGGTGTTCGAGTAATGTCATCCACATGGCCGCAGCAACCACCCTCCCGGAGTCCGCTTCCAGCGGGCGTCCGGTGCTGAGTGCGGTGCGCACGGCACGGGAGGCGTTGTCGGACTGTTCGCCCACGCGGTTGTGGGCGCTTTCAGAGCCCGAGGTCACCGAGGCAATGACCGTCCTGGGTGAGCTGGCGTCGTCGATCTCGGCGCTCACGGTGGCGGTGATGTGCGAGGCGAAGGAGCGCAGCCTGGGCGTTGGTGACGGGTGGGGTCCGGTGGACTGGGCACGCGCGTGCGCGCCCTTGATGCCGCTTCGCGACCTGACTGAGGCCGAGGTGGTGGCGGACGCGGGCGGGGAGCTGCGGCTGGCTTCAGTCGTGGCGGGCGTGCTCGACGGCGCCCAGCCGGGGCTGGCGGGTGACGGCGCTGAGGGTTGCGGCGTGCTGCCCGTCGGCAAGGCCGCACAGATCGTCCGGTTCCACAAGAGCGTCCGCGGGATGGCGGACGCAGACGCGTTGGAGGCGACCACGCAGACCCTGCTGGAGGCCGGTCGCGGCACCGATGGGCTCAGTGAGCGGGACCTGGCCGCCGCGATCAGGCACGCGGGGCTGGTGCTGCGTCCCGATCGGCTCAACGACGACGAGGCCGAGGTGAAGCGTGCCCACCGGTCGCTGATCAAGAGCAAGGGTCCGATGGGGATGAGCCGCTACGCCTGGCTGCTCGATGAGGAGAGTGCCGCCATCGTCGACGCCGCCGTGGACGCCTTGGCGAAGCCCAAGCCCGACGAGGACACGGGCGAGCACGACGGTCGCGCACCTGAGACCAGGCGGGCGGATGCGCTGCTCGACCTCGTGATCCGCGCGGTCGGTGCACCCGACGGCGTTGCCCGGCAGGCGAAGACGCAGCTCATGGTGAGCGTGGGTCTGGAGGTGCTGGAGGGTCGCTGTCGGGGCACCGGGCTGACCGCCTTCGGCGAGGTGCTCCCCGCTGTCGTGGTTCGTCGGCTGGCGTGCGACGCGCAGGTGGTCCCGGTCGTGCTCGGCACGCGCGGGGAGGTCCTCGACCAGGGCGAGGCGATCCGGCTGTTCAACCGGGCGCAGGTCCGGCACCTGTGGCTCCGCGACAAGCACTGCACGTTTCCCGGCTGCCACAAGCCGGCGGCCTGGACGGACGCGCACCACCTGCTGCACTGGGCCCACGGGGGCCCCACCGACATCTGGAACGCCGCACTGCTCTGCCGGGCGCACCACAGCGTCGTGCACACCCACCGGTACGCCGGGCGCGTGGTCGAGGGGCCGCGGGGGCCGGTCGTGGAGTGGGACCTCACCAGAGGTTCGTACGACGCAATGCTGGCCGCCCACCGCGCCCACCGCGAGAGCCTGCGCAACCGCGCACCCGATGACGGCAAGGCAGACGCCGCTGGCGACGGTTCCGGCCGAGGCCGTGCTGACGGGACGAAACACGATGGTGTTGGCACATGCACAGGCACAGGCGCTGGCGCTGGCGCTGGCGCTGGCGCGGGAAGGCGGCTCGAGGTCGGCGCGTACCGGTCCTGGGTGGCCGAGGCGTGGCCCTTCGCGGTCCCCGAACGGGAGTGTGGGTGGCGACGAACAGGCGCAATTGGCTTTGGTGCCGGATTCGTCGGTTCCCCGCACATCACCTACGGCGCCAGTAGTTCCGGCACCGCCAGCTCCAGCTCTCCCAGTTCCAGCACCGACAGCTCAGGGCCGCCACGACCGTGACCCCGCCCCGCACCCCGCCCTTGCCCGGCGGGGGCCTTGGCATGTCCAGCGGGTCTTCCGTGTCCAGCTGACCTTGCGCATGCCTGGCCCTCCGGATGCCCGGCCTTCCGCATGCCTGGCGCGGAGGCGAACCCCTTGCGTATCAGCGTACGGAGTCCAGCACAGCCTTGAAGTCGCCGACCGGTCCGAGGTGGGCAAGCTTGTCCGGGTTGACGATCGAACTGACCTGGGTGATGACACCATCGGCAATCTCGATCGCCCACACGGCAAGCACTCGGTCCCGCTCGTCGACGAACAGTGCGCCGGGGCCGCCGTTGACCTCGACCGGCCGCATCGACACCTGTGGCACCCGGACTGCCAGGCGCATCCACGTCATGATCATGTGGGCCACTCGTGCGCGGCCTCGCAGGGTACGCGCCATCGCGGGCGCCTTGCCGCCGCCGTCGCCGGTGAGCTCGACGTCGTGGGCGAGCAGCGCCTCGAGTCCGGCGAGGTCACCGTGCTCGGCGGCTGCGAAGAACCGCCGCGCCAGCTCGTCGTGCTGTTCGCGCGTCGTCCGGAACCGGGGGCGTCGCGTCGTGACGTGGCGCCGGGCGCGGCTCGCGAGCTGGCGCACGTTGTCCTCGCTCTTGCCGACGATCTCGGTGATCTCCGGGTAGCCGTAGCCGAACACGTCGTGCAGCAGCAACACAGCGCGCTGCTCGGGGGACAGGCTCTCGAGCAGCACCAGCATCGCCAGCGACAGGGAGTCAGCCGTCTCCGCATGCGCAGCCGGGTCGTCGCGTCCGTCGGTGAGGATCGGCTCGGGCAGCCACTCACCGACGTAGTGCTCACGGCGCACCCGGGCCGACCGCAGCTCGTTGATCGACAGGCGGGTGGTGATGGTGGCGACGTAGGCCGGCGGTGACGCGATGTCTTGGCCCGCCTCGAGCACCTGGTGCACGCGCAGCAGCGCCTCCTGGACCACGTCCTCGGCCTCAGAGACGCTGCCGAGCATCCGGTACGCGATGGCGAACGACGTCGGGCGCAGGTCGGCGAGCAACTGCTCGCGGGCTTCGGATGTGCCTGACACAGGCCGGCCGTCGTTCACCCGGCGAACCCCTCACGCCAGGTCGGGTGCGCGGGGCGCCAGCCGAGGTCGCGCTTGGCCTTGGCGTTCGAGGCCCCGCGCAGCTCGGTCATCATCACCGCACCAGTCTCGCCGGTGAGCAGCCGCCCGACGAAGCGGGGCACCCGCATCGGCTTCTTCGCGCCCAGCATCCGCGCAAACTCCGGCAACCAGACCGCAACCGGCGCCGGCTCGTCGTCCACGACGTTGTAGACGCCGCGCGTGCCGCGCTCCACCGCAGCCACCGTCGCGTCAGCGGCGTCGCCGATGTGGATGAACGACCACACCCCGCCGCCATCCCCGACGACGGGGAACTTGCGCGCGCGCACCGCCGCGGTCTGCTCCCCGTCCGGTGCGATCGAGGTGTGTGGACCGTAGAAGCCGCCGTAGCGCAACACGACTCCCTCCGTCCAGGTCGCACCGAGCACAGCCTCCTCGACGTGGCGGATCGCGGCCACCGTCTCACGCATCTCCTTCGGCGCCGAGCTGCCGAACGCGTCGTCCTCCGTCTTCACGGGGCCACCGTCGCGCTCGTATGCCGCGAAGTAGCTCTGCGCGACGAAGCGCCGCACCCCGACGGCCTGGCTCGCGGAGAGCAGGTGGTCCGTGCCCTCGGTGCGCAGCCGGTTGGTGAGGGCGAACGCCCGGTCGAAGTGGCGCAGGTCCAGCGCACCGATCGCGGTCAGCTGATGCACCACCACCTCGGGCTGGGCCCGGCCCACCGCGTCGGCAACCTGCTGCGGGTCCAGCGCGTCCGCCACGACCGGCACCGCGCCGAGCTCGCGCAGCAGGTCCTGCTTGGACGAGCTGCGCGTCATCCCGTGCACCTCGTGCCCGGCCTGGACCAGCCGCGGCACCAGCTGCCGTCCCATCGCTCCGGTCGCTCCTGCGACAAACACCCTCATCGTCGTTCCCATCTCCTCGGTGACTGCCTTCACCAATGGAGACAAGACGCCGTTCCCCGTTGTGACACTGTCGGCAGGAATACCACCGCACCAGTACTGGAGCATCCGCCCGACCCGCGTCTACATCGATCGCCCGATGCGAGCCACCTGCCCCGGCGCGACCATGACGTCATGGCAGGGCCGCAGGACCGCATCCAGGCTGGGACGACGTGGGTCACCTGGCAGGGCGCGCCACACCTCGATCCCACCAGCGGGCGACAAGGGTCCTTGATGGAGGAGATCCTCTCGCTCAACGAGGCGCAGCTGTTGGAGCTGTGCAGCTACTGGGAGTGGCGCTCGGAGCTGGCCAGCCGGGACAGCGACCGCTGGTGGTGCTGGACCATCGTCAGGTTTGCTCGCCAGGTCCTCGCCGTGCGGCGCGGCTACCACCCGCACGCGAGCCAGCAGTCCTGAGCGTCGCCGCGGCGACGCGCGACCGGTGAGCCGGCCACGCGGCATACCGCATGACCGGCGCCGCGGCCACGCGCGACCGGGTGAGCCGGCCACGCGGCATACCGCATGTCCGTGGTGAACCGGAAGGTCGCCCGACCGGGACGTGTCACGTCCCGGCTGCCTGTCTCGTCTCGGGGTGTGAAGGCACGCGAGACGAGAGGTGAGGACCATGCACGTGTTCCTGGCAGGTGGAACCGGCGCGATCGGACTGCGGCTGGTGCCCCAGCTGGTCGAGCGCGGCCACCGGGTGACCGCGACGACGACGACTCCCACGAAGGCCCCGCTGCTCGAGCGGCTCGGCGCCACGGCGGTCACCGTCGACGGGCTGGACGCTGCGCGCGTGGGCGAGGCGGTCGCGGCCGCGCAACCGGACGCGATCGTCCACCAGATGACGGCGCTGGCGGGCAAGCCGGACCCGAAGCGCTTCGACCGCTGGTTCGCGGTGACCAACCGGCTGCGGACCGAGGGGACCGACCACCTCCTCGCCGCCGCGCAGGCCAGTGGCGTCGGCCACGTCGTAGCGCAGAGCTTCACCGGCTGGCCGAACATCCGCACCGGCGGCTGGGTCAAGACCGAGGACGACCCGCTCGACCCCGACCCGCCGAAGTGGCAGCGCGAGACGCTTGCCGCGATCCGGCACGTGGAGGACGCGGTGACCAGGGCTGGGGGAGCGGCCCTGCGCTACGGCGGGCTGTACGGTCCGGGCGCCTCGGAGGCGATGGCGACCATGGTGCGCAGGCGCATGTGGCCGCTGGTCGGCGGTGGCACCGGGTACTCGTCCTGGGTGCACGTGGACGACGCCGCCGCGGCCACGGTGCTCGCGCTCGAACGGCGCGCACAGGGGCTGTTCAACATCGTCGACGACGAGCCGGCCCCGGTGTCGCAGTGGCTGCCCTACTTCGCCCAGTGCGTCGGGGCCAAGGCGCCGCTGCGGCTGCCGGTCTGGCTCGGTCGGTTGCTCGCGGGCGACGTCGCGGTGTCGGCCATGACGGCAACGCGCGGGTCGTCGAACGTGCGGGCCAAGCGCGAGCTGGGGTGGGAGCTACGCTGGCCGAGCTGGCGCCAGGGCTTCCGTGACGGCTTGGAGGACGGTCCCAGGAACGGCGTGCAGCACGGCCTGCGGGAGGGTGCGTGACGGTTGCCGAGTTCGAGGAGCTGCGACCGTTGCTGTTCTCGATCGCCTACCGGATCCTCGGCAGCGTGAGCGAGGCCGAGGACGCGGTCCAGGAGACCTGGCTGCGCTACCAGGCCAGCGCCACGCCACCGGTGTCGACCAAGGCGTTCCTGTCGGCGGTCGTGACCCGGGTGTCGATCGACGTGCTGCGGTCCGCGCGGGTGCGCCGGGAGCGGTACGTCGGCCAGTGGCTGCCCGAGCCGCTCCTCACCGATGGTGGCGCCGGCCTCGCCGGCGCGGACGCGGGACCAGGTGAGCCCGCGGCATACGGCAACCCGGAACGCACGGCGGAGCTCGCCGACTCCGTGTCGATGGCGGCATTGCTTCTGCTGGAACGGCTTTCACCGGTCGAGCGGGCGGTGTTCGTGCTGCACGACGTGTTCGCCTACTCCTACACGGAGATCGGGCAGATCGTCGGCGAGACCGAGGTCAACTGCCGACAGCTCGCCTCGCGGGCGCGCAAGCGGATGGGGGAGGACCGGCCCCGGTTCGACGCCGACCGGCGAGAGCGTGACGAGCTGGCCGGCCGGTTCTTCGACGCCCTCACCGAGGGCGACGTCGACGGGCTGCGCGAGCTGCTCGCCGCCGACGTGCAGGTCTACGGCGACGGCGGGGGCAAGGCGCCGCAGTGGACACGAGTGGTCGTCGGCATCGACAAGGTGGCGCGGATGTTCGCCGGGCTGGGGTCGCGGTTCGGCGCCGCCGGCGTGAGCGTCGAGCGGCACGAGGTCAACGGCCAGCCGGGCGCGGTGCTGCGGGACCGCGACGGTCGCACGATCAACGTCATGGTGCTCGACGTGCTCGACGGGCAGATCCAGGCGATCCGGTCGGTCATCAACCCCGACAAGCTGGGCCACCTCGGACCCGTCGCCGATGCCTGGGCGCTGGTGCGCGAGGCCCGCCCCGAGAGCCAGGCGGACTGACTGCCCGGGACCGACCGCATCAGCCGTTCGGACAGTTGAGGGGCTGCAGGCGTGCTTGCGCAACAAGGCGTTTAGAGAGTTGAACGCGGCGTACCCTCCCCAACCGGGCATGGCGTTCCTACGGTCGACGGGCTGGCGCATGTGTCGCCGGCGATGACTGGCCTGACTGTCGAGGGGAACGCACCATGCACCGTGGGAACGACGCCACTGCCACCACACTGGGCCGAGTACGGGGCCGGAGCTGGTGGTCCGCAGGGGCCCGCAGCGCGCTCGCGACTGCTTCCGTTGCTGCCGTCGTGGTGGGTGGCCTCAGCAGCGCCCCCGCCATGGCGGCAGCAGCGCCGATCACGGCTGCGTTCACCGGCGGCAGTGGCACGGTGAGTGTCGATGGACAGCTGTTCGCCAGGGAGGGCGGTGGGCTCACCCTCACCGTGACCGCGCCCGAAGGCACGAAGTGCGTCGATGTCTCCGGCCCACTGATCGGGCACCAGACGTCCAACACCGCGAAGACGGTGTGGACGTTCCCGTTCACCTCCGGGTCTGGGGACGGCGTGACGGGCGCCACCGTCTCCGCAACCGGAAGCTTCAACCCGCACGGCGACTGCACGAGCACAGCGTCGACAACCACGCCTTCGTTCACCCGCGACAACACGGGCCCGGTCGTCTCCGGCGCGCTGACGCCGGCGCCGAATGCCGCTGGCTGGAACAACACGGACGTCACGGTGAAGTGGACCGCCACGGACACCGGCGCGGGAGTGGCTGCGGCCCAGCCGTTCCAGACCGACGTCGTCTCCGCGGACGGGATCGTGACCCAGAACGCCCTGGCGCAGAGCGACCGACTCGGCAACACCGGGGCCGGCGGATCGGTCACGGTGCGCGTCGACCAGACCGCTCCGTCCATCAGCGCGAC
The DNA here is from genome assembly GCA_036278855.1 of Pedococcus sp. Lineage (GTDB taxonomy): Bacteria > Actinomycetota > Actinomycetes > Actinomycetales > Dermatophilaceae > Pedococcus. The sequence continues at coordinate 8,069 of DASUKI010000182.1, read as the reverse complement.
CCAGACCAAGAACGCCAACGGCACGACGACGATCGCCTTCACCTGCACCGACGCCGGCGCCCAGGCGTCCGGTGTGGCGAGCTGCCTCGCCGACGGCACGACGACCAACTCCAGGACGGTGCAGCCGGGCGGCACGGTCACCGGCACCGCCACGGACAAGGCGGGCAACACCGCCACCGCGACCTCCACGGCTCCCGCAGGTGACACCACCGCGCCCACCCTCAGCGGCGCGCCGACCACGGAGCCCAACACCGCGGGGTGGTACCGCGACGACGTCACGGTGAGCTGGACCGCGGCAGACCCGGAGTCCGGCATACCGACTCCTCCTGCTGACACCACGATCACCGGTGAGGGCGAGGGCCTGACCAGCAGCGTCACGGTGACCAACGGCGCCGGCCTGTCCACGACCGCGGCGAGCAGCCCGGCGGTCAAGATCGACCGCACGCCGCCGACCACCGCGGTCACCGGCGCCTCGAACGCGTGGGCCGACAACGACGTCACCCTCACGCTGGCGGCGAACGACACGCTCTCCGGCGTTGCCGGGACCCTGTATGCCGTGGACGGCGGTGCCGCACGGAGCGGCACCTCGGTCGTGTTGTCCAGCGAGGGCGACCACACGATCACCTTCCACAGCACGGACGCCGCGGGCAACGTCGAGGCCACGCAGACCGTGGAGGTGCGGATCGACAAGACCGCTCCCACCATCGCGCACAGCTTCACGCCGAGCAGCTACGAGGACGGCACCTGGACCAACGGCGACGTGACCGTCACCTTCACCTGCGCGGACCAGGGCGGGTCCGGGGTGGCCGACTGCACCGCGCCGGTGACCCGGAGCGCTGAGGGGACCCACACCGTCACGGGCACCGCCATCGACGGCGCCGGCAACACCGCCACCGACTCCGCCAGCGTGCGCATCGACAAGACGGCCCCCACGATCCAGGCAACGGCGAACGGCTCGAAGAGCGACGCCGGCTGGTACGACCACGACGTCACCGTGACGTTCTCGGCCAACGACGAGCTGTCCGGTGTCGTAGACGCCCCGGGTCCGGTCGTCCTCCACGAGGGCGAGGACCAGAGCGTGAGCCGGACGGTGCACGACGGCGCCGGCAACGCCGCCTCCGCCGGCGTGAGCGGCATCAACGTCGACACCACCGCCCCCGTGCTGACCGCCTCGTTCGCCGAGGGCTGGCACACCGGTGACGTCGAGGTGGACTGGTCGTGCACGGACGCGCTGTCCGGCGTGGCCGCCGGCCCGGCCGACGACACCGTGACGGGCGAGGGCGCCAACCTGTCCTCGACCGCCTCCTGCACTGACAAGGCAGGCAACACCGCGACGAAGACGGTCAGCGGGATCAGCATCGACCGGCACGCACCGACCACCACCAGCTCGGTCGCGCAGACCCCGGTCAACGGCTGGTACGACGGCGACGTCACCGTCACCCTCAGCGGGTCCGACAACCTCTCGGGCATTGCCGCCACCTACTACACCGTCGACGGCGGTTCGCGCCAGACCTACGCCGCGCCGTTCACGGTGGGCGAGGGCCGGCACCAGGTGCTGTCCTGGAGCGTCGACAACGCCGGCAACCTCGAGACCGTCGGCGCGCCGCTGGTGCTCGACGTCGACAAGACCGCGCCGACCACCTCCGTCATCAACCCGATCTCTCCCGCGAGCGGATGGTTCGTCACGAGCGGAGTCCCGGTGGCGTTCGACGCCGAGGACGGCGGGTCGGGAGTGGCCGCGACCTGGTACTCGATCGACGGCGGCGAGGCGCACAGGTACGGCGAGCCGTTCACGGCCGAGCTCTCCACGGGCGCCCACACCATCACCTACTGGAGCGTCGACCTCGCCGGCAACGTCGAGGCCCACGAGAGCACCAACATCCTTCCCGTCAACGTGGACACCGACGCGCCGACCATCAGCGGCATCGCCACCCCGGAGCCCAACGAGTTCGGGTGGAACAACACGCCGGTGGACGTCACGTTCAGCTGTGACGACGTGGGCTCCGGCGTGCAGACCGGCTTGGCCGGCTGCGCCGGTGACACCAGGTTGGAGAACGACGGCGCGGACCAGTCGGTCCACGGTGACGCGGTCGACGTGGCAGGCAACCACAGCGGCGCGGACGTGACCGGCATCAACATCGACAGGACCCGCCCGACGCTGAGCGGGGTCGCGAGCGAGCACAACGCCGCGGGCTGGTACCGCGCCGACGTCACCGTGAACTGGGTCGGCGACGACGCGCTGTCGGGTATCGACCCTGCGTCGCAGCCGGCCGCGAGCACCGTCACGGGTGAGGGTCGCGGCCTGGGTGCGGGTCCGGTCACCATCAGGGACAAGGCAGGCAACGTCAGCGAGCCCGCTGCTGTGGGCGGTCTGAACATCGACCGCACGGCCCCCGTCGTCGAGGGCGCGGCCACCACCGCACCCAACTCCGACGGCTGGTACAGGAGCTCGGTCACGGTCGACTTCACCTGCACCGACCCCACGCTGGCCGACGGCGCCACGGGCTCCGGTGTGGCGAGCTGCCCGACCAGCGAGGTGCTCGGCGACAACGGAGCAGGCCAGTCGGTCACCAGCGCAGTCGCGAGCGACGTCGCCGGCAACGAGTCGGCAGCCACCACCGTCGGCGGCATCAACATCGACGGCACGGCGCCCAGCACGACGAGCAACAACACCTGCACCGCGGTCAACGGATGGTGCACCGGCTCCACGGCCGACGTGCTGCTCGCGGCGACCGACCAGGCCGGCCTGTCGGGGGTCAAGGAGATCCACTACGCGGTAGACGGCGGCGAGGAGCAGGTCGTCGCGGGAGCCAGCGCCACGGTGGCCGTGCCACTGACCGGGAGCGGCGCCGGGACCGTGCAGTACTGGGCGGTCGACAGGGCGGGCAACGTCGAGCAGGCGAACAGCGTCTCGCTCAAGTGGGACAACATCGCACCCACCGTCTCCCATACCCTTTCCCCGGCGGCCAACGCCGACGGCTGGACCAACGCCGACACCACGGTCACCTTCAGCGCCAAGGACGACGACCGCGGCTCAGGCGTGGCGCACGTCACCGAGCCCATCACCCTCACCGACGAGACGTCCGGCACGCCGGTCAGCGGATCGGCCACCGACGTGGCCGGCAACGTCGGCACCGACACGGCCATCGTCAAGCTGGACCGGACCGCGCCCGGCATCACCGCCGCCATCACGGGTGGGACGCTCGGCCGGAACGGCTGGTACACCAGCGCCGTCACCGTCGGCTCCACCTGCTCCGACGCCCTCTCCGGCGTGGCTACCTGCCCCGGGCCGGTGGTCCTGACGAGCAACGGTGACGCCAACTCGGCGACCGGCCAGGCGGTCGACAAGGCCGGCAACACGGCCTCGGCGACCGTGAGCGGCATCAAGATCGACCAGGAGAAGCCGACGCTCACCACCGCGGACGTCAACGTCCAGGGCGGGACCTTCCCGCTCGGCACGACCCCCAGGGCGACGTGCACCGCGAAGGACAGCGTCTCGGGGCTGGACTCGTGCACCGTGGTCGTGACCGGTGGCAACGCCAACGGGGTCGGCACCTTCACCTACACGGCGACGGCGACCGACAACGCGGGCAACACCACGGTGCTGTCCGGCACCTACCGCGTCGTCTACCGGTGGGACGGGTTCCTCCAGCCGATCAACGACACCGCACACCAGGTCGGCGTGGGCACCAGCGTCTTCAAGGCCGGGAGCACCGTGCCCGCGAAGTTCCAGCTCAAGCGGGCAGACGGCACCCCGGTCCAGGCGGTCACCGCGCCGGTCTGGCTGACGCCGGTCAGGGGTGGCTCCACCAGCGCCCCGGTCGACGAGTCGCTCTACGGGGCGGTCAGCGACAGCGGCTCGGTCTACCGGTACGACGCCAGCGCCCAGCAGTACATCTACAACTGGAAGTCCGGCTCGAGCGGCTACTACTGGCGCATCGGGGTCCAGCTGGACGACGGGCAGACGTACTGGGTCAACCTCGGGCTCCGGTGAGGGAAGGGTCCTGTGCCCCGGCAAAACGGTGGTTGCGCCGCGAACCCGGCCGCTGTTTCCCTCGGGTCAGCGACGCAACCGCCGTTTTGCCATCACGCCCCGGGGTCGCGGCGGCGCAGGATGCGGAACGCGCTCTCGCGGTCCTTGACCCGCAGCTTCTTCAGGACCGACGAGACGTGCACGCGCACGGTCGTGGCGGACAGGAACAGCCGGGCGGCGGTCTCCTCGGTGGACAGCCCGTCGGCGAGCAGGCTCATGACCTCCCACTCGCGGGCGGTGAGCCTGGCGGCGGCCGGTGAGGCACGACCCGGACGGCGGGTGGGTGGCGCCCGGAACTCCTCCATCATCCTGGCGACGAGCCTCGGGTGCATCGCACCCTCGCCCGCCAGCACGCCGCGCAGGGACTGGGCCAGCAGCCGTGGGTCGCCGTCCTTGAGGAGGTAGCCGGAGGCGCCGGCGCGCAGGGAGTCGAACAGGTCGTCGTCGGTCGCGGAGAGCGTCAGCATGACGATGGCGGTGTCCGGCGCCTGCTTCGCGATCTCGCGTGCGGCGCGGATTCCGCTGCCGGGCATGTGGATGTCGAGGAGGGCGACGTCGGGCCGGTGCTCGACGGTCAGTTGAACCGCCTCGTCGCCGCTCCCGGCCTCGGCCACGACCTCGCAGCCACCTGCCGCGAGGGCTTCACGCACCCGCCGGCGGATCCGCGCCTGGTCGTCTGCGACCACCACCGTGACGGGCCGGGTCGGGGCTCCGGTCGTGCCGTCGTCGGTCACCACGTCACCGAGACCTGGGTGCCGTGGCCCGGTCGCGACTCGATGCGGAACGCACCGCCCAGGTGGCGGGCGCGGTCGGCCATGCTGGTGAGTCCGTAGCCGGTGCCGTCACGTGTGATGGCGGTGGGGTCGAAGCCCCTCCCGTCGTCCTCGACCAGGAGCCGGCAGCGGTCCTCCTCGCGGCTCAACCGGACGGAGATCCGGCCGGGCCGTCCGTGGCGGATCGCGTTGGAGACGGCCTCTCGCGTGATCCGCACTAGCGCGTGGCGCAGCTCGGGGTCCGAGCCCACCGAGTCGTCGAGGTCGACGTCGACACGTGCTTGGTACCGCTCGGCCACCTGCCGTGCGGCCCGGTGCAGGACGAAGCCGAGCGGCTCGTCGGGGCTGCGCCCGAGCGCGTCCACGGCGGCGCGGGCCTCGTCGAGGGCCCGGTCGCAGGACGCGAGGAGGTCGCGCTGGACCTCGTCGTCGGGCAGGGTGACCGTGCCCATCCGCAGGTAGGCGAGCTCCTGGACGAGCCCGTCGTGCAGCTCGCGGGCCAGCCGCCGCCGGTCCTCGAGAACGGCGGCGCGGGACTGGGCCGACCAGTAGTGGCGGATCTCGCGAGCGGCGCCGAACAGCAGGACCAGGTAGCCGGTGGTCCGCAGCACGTCCCCGGTGTAGAGCCAGCCGCTGTAGAGCGAGGGGAACAGGGCGTAGCTCAGCCGCGCGAACCCCACCAGGGCGCAACCGGGTCCGAGCCAGCGCAGCAGCACGTCCGGGCGACGTCCGGATCGCCCCGCGAAGGCGAGCGACGCGACCAGGAAGCAGGCGGCGCCGGCGACCTGCGCGGCGATGAGCGCGGGGTGACCGGTGATGACCGGGTGCTGCGCCGAGCTCGGCGGGCTCTGGGAGAGGGCCTCGGGCAGCTGGTCGTGCGCCAGCCAGAGTGCCGCGACGGCTGCGCCGACCAGCGCCCAGGTCGCGACGTGGGCGCGGCGGCGCCAGGCGCCCGTGAGGACCCGGTCCGGGGTGAGCGCACCCGCCATGACGAGCACCGCGCCGACGGTGCGCAGCAGCACCGGCAGCCACACGTCGAGGTGTCCCGGCACCCACGACGCAGCGAGCTCGAGCACCAGGCTCAGCACCAGCCCGGCCACGGCCAGCACCGCCAGGCCCTCGGCGAGCAGCAGGTCCTGGAGCCGCCGGCTGCGCACGAAGCGCCCGTAGACGAGGTAGGAGAGCAGGACGGCGGTGCAGGCGTCCACCGAGTCGAGAACCAGGTGCAGCTCGGGGCTGTGGTAGGCGAACAGGAGGTAGGGCGTGCCGAGGATCAGCAGGGTCGTCAGCAGCCCCACGGCCCAGCCCACCGCCGTGGGCGCGAGGCTGCGGCGGGCGGTGGCCACGGCCAAGGACATGGGGACGCCAGCCGTCGTCGCGGCTGGTGTGGCCGTCGCCCTGTGCCCCTGCAACACGGCGCGAGTGTAGGTCGGAACGAGCCGCTGACCTGCGACTACGTCACTTCATCGGACGTTCGGACCCCCGTCGTAGGCGGGGCTGGGCATGGTCGCATCGGGTCGCCTGCGGTACCGCCCGGTGGCCTCCACTACGTCGTCGCGCCCGCGGCGATGCTGCCGGGTCAGGTCGTTGGCCTGCGTTGGTTCACCCGGAGAAGCACGGTCCGCCACCGACGCGACGCAGGCCCTCGAGGTCGCCGGCCCCGAACCCGGTCTGCCCGTTGTTGTCCGCGTACATCAGCTGCCCGCTGTCGGCGACGTGGGTGAGCCCGACGAGGTGCGCGAGCTCGTGCATGATGATGGCCCGCGCCTGGGCGTGCCCTTCCGGCCGAAGCCCGAGCTGGGCGAAGGAGAACCCGTCGAGGTACACGAGCCCGCTCACGTAGTGCATCTCGCCCTCCCGGCTGTACGGCGCCATCGCCGGCCCGCCCAGCCCGGCGATCCGACCGGCCAGCCCGGGCACCGTGTCCTCGTCCGTCCAGGCGACGAGCACCGGCGACCACCGGTTCCCGTACCGCGCCCTGTCCATCGGCGCCCGCTTGGTCGCCGGCACCTCGTCGGTCGTCCCGTCGACCACGAACACCAGGCCGGTCGCCTCGCTGACCGCGTCGGCCGCCTCGCGCAGCAGCCGGTCCGCGCCCGCCGGGGCGTCGGAGTCGTTGACCACCAGGTGGATCGGCCGGCACGGGTCGAACGCCACGGGCCGCCCCGAGGGCGTCGTCGTCATGAACGCGTAGGCCGTCGACGCCGAGCGCGACGGAGGTGGGTAGCCGAGGGGGCTGCGCTGGGCGTCGCCCGGTGGGGGCGGCCACGACGAGGCGGCACCCCGGTTGGCCGAGGGCTGGACCGGCTGGCCGAGCGCGAGGTCGACCAGGCGTTGGCCGGTGGAGGGGCCGTTGGACGAGCCGTTGGCTGGGCCGGCCGACGAGCCGTCCGAGCGTGCCGAGAGCAGGTAGGGCAGGCCGAGCAGCGCGACGCACACGACCAGGACGGTCAGTGCGCCGGTGACCACCGAGCTGGGGCCCCTGCGACCCCGTCGCCGTCGCGACGCCAACGGCACAGCCATCGGGTATGCCGCGTGGCCGGGACCGGCGCCTCCCGTCGCCATGGGCGGGCGGCCGAAGACCTGGCCGCCCGGGACCTGGCGGGCGACGGGACCGGGGACCTCGTGCGGGACCCCCGGGCGGCCGCGTCGGCGGCGTGGCCGCGGCCGTCCCGCCCGCAGGTCGGCGAGGCACCACAGGCAGAGCAGTTCGCACCTGCCCGGGTCGAAGCCCGCATGCTCACCGCGCTCGAGCGGCTCGCCGCAGGAGCAGCGCGCGGACACCTCGAGCCGCAGCAGCTCGACACCGCCGAGCTCGAGACCAGCTGCAGCGTCTCCGCCGACGCCCTGGGAGTCCTCCTCGCGCACGGGTCAAGACTGGCGAGGGTCGGCCCGCGGTGCACCGGAACCACCGGTCACCGACCGAAAGGAGGACCCGGCCGCGGGCCCGGCCACGCGGCATACCTCCATAGGCTGGGCGCCATGCCCACCTTCGACGACGTCCGCGCGGCAGCCGAGCGGCTGCGCGGAACGGCCCACCGCACACCGGTGCTCACCTCCCGGCGGCTGGACGAGCAGCTGGGGCTGCACGTGTTCCTCAAGTGCGAGTCCTTCCAGCGGGTGGGCGCGTTCAAGTTCCGTGGCGCCTTCAACGCACTGTCCCGGTTCACCCAGGAGCAGCGGCGCGGCGGGGTCGTCGCGTACTCCTCGGGCAACCACGCGCAGGCCGTCGCGCTCGCCGCCCAGCTCCTCGGCATCGAGGC
>DASUKI010000181.1:0-3485 GCA_036278855.1 Pedococcus sp. | reverse complement strand
GCTCGGGCGCCCCGAGCTGGCCCGGCTGCGCGGCGCTCGACGCCTCGCGCAGGGAGGTCGCGATGTGCGAGGAGCTGGACAGCACCTGGTCGCGCTTGGTCGACCACGCGTCGCTCACACCCGCCAGCAGCTGGAGGAACTGCTGCCTGGGGAAGTACGTCCCGCAGAAGAACGGGTCGCCGTCGGGGGTGAGGAAGCAGGTCATCGGCCAGCCGCCCTGGCCGGTGAGCGCCGTCGTCGCGGCCATGTAGACGGCATCGACGTCCGGCCGCTCCTCGCGGTCCACCTTGACCGCCACGAAGCCGGCGTTGACCGCCTCGGCGACACCGGTGTCCTCGAACGACTCGTGGGCCATGACATGGCACCAGTGGCACGCGGCATACCCGACGCTCAACAGGATGGGCACGTCACGGCGACGCGCCTCCGCGAAGGGCTCCTCGCCCCACTCGCGCCAGTCGACCGGGTTGTCGGCGTGCTGGAGCAGGTAGGGCGAGGTGGAGTGGGCGAGCCGGTTGGCCATGACCCCACCGTATGCCGCGGGGTGCCCTGCTCCCGCGGCATACGGTGGGGTGGCCGGGCCGGGCCGGTCCGGCACCGGGCTCACTCCTCGTCGGCCGGGGCGGAGGCCTCCTTCTCCTTGATGAGGTCCATGACGCTGGAGTCGGCGAGGGTCGTCACGTCCCCCACCTCGCGGTGCTCTGCCACGTCGCGCAGCAGGCGGCGCATGATCTTGCCGGACCTGGTCTTGGGGAGCTCCGGCACGACCATGATGGCCTTCGGCTTGGCGATGGGACCGATCTCCTTGGCCACGTGGTCGCGCAGCTCCTTGACGACGTCGGGCCCACCGTCGCCCGCGGACTCGCGCAGGATCACGAAGGCGTTGACCGCCTGACCGGTGTCGGCGTCGTTCGCGCCAACAACCGCCGCCTCCGCCACCTTCTCGTGGGAGACCAGCGCGGACTCGATCTCGGTCGTGGACAGCCGGTGGCCGGCCACGTTCATGACATCGTCGACCCTGCCCAGCAGCCAGACGTCGCCGTCCTCGTCGAGCTTGGCGCCGTCGCCCGCGAAGTACTTGCCCGGGAAGCGAGACCAGTAGGTGTCCTGGTACCTCTGGTCGTCGCCCCAGATGGTCCGCAGCATGGCCGGCCACGGCTCGGTCAGCACGAGGTAGCCACCCGAGCCGGGCTTGACCGCCTCACCCTCGTCGTTGACGACCAGCGCCGAGATGCCGGGCAACGCCTTCATCGCCGAGCCGGGCTTGCCTGCGGTGACACCCGGCAGCGGGCTGATCATGATCTGTCCGGTCTCGGTCTGCCACCAGGTGTCGACGACGGGACACCGACTGCCGCCGATGGTCTCCCGGTACCAGATGTAGGCCTCCGGGTTGATCGGCTCACCCACCGACCCGATGACCCGCAGCGTCGACATGTCGAACTTCGCGGGGATGTCGGCACCCCACTTCATGAAGGTCCGGATCGCCGTGGGGGCGCAGTAGAGGATGGTGACCTTGTAGTCCTGGATGATCTCCCACCAGCGGCCCTTGTGGGGCGTGTCGGGGGTCCCTTCGTACATGACCGACGTGGCGCCGTTGGCGAGCGGTCCGTAGACGATGTAGCTGTGGCCGGTGACCCAGCCGATGTCCGCGGCCGTCCAGAAGATGTCCTCCTCGGGCTTGAGGTCGAACACCGCCCAGTGCGTCCACGAGGTGCCGACGAGGTAGCCGCCCGTCGTGTGCAGGATGCCCTTCGGCTTGCCCGTCGTCCCGGACGTGTACATGACGTAGAGCGGGTGCTCGGCGTCGAACGCCTCCGGGACGTGCTCGGCAGACTGCTTGGCCACCACGTCGTCCCACCACACGTCCCGGCCCTCGGTCCAGTCGACGTCCTGACCGGTCCGCTTGGCCACCAGGACGGTGCGCACGTCGGGGCACTGCTTCAGCGCCTCGTCGACGGCCGGCTTCAGTGCGGAGGGCGAGCCTCGCCGGTAACCACCGTCCGCGGTGATCACGACGTGGGCGTCGCAGTCGTGGATCCGGTCGACGAGGGCCTGTGAGGAGAACCCCCCGAAGACGACGGTGTGCGGTGCCCCGATGCGCGCACAGGCGAGCATCGCCACCACCGTCTCCGGGATCATCGGCATGTAGATGGCGACCCTGTCGCCGGTCTTGACCCCGAGCTCCACGAGGGCGTTGGCGGTCCGGCAGACCTCGTCCTTGAGCTCGGCGTAGGTGATGTCGCGGGTGTCGTTCTCCGGCTCACCCACCCAGTGGTAGGCGATCTTGTCGCCCTTGCCGGCCTCGACGTGGCGGTCCAGGCAGTTGTAGGCGGCGTTCAGCCGGCCACCCACGAACCACTTGGCGTGTGGGGCGTCCGACCAGTCGAGCACCGCGTCCCACTTGGTCTCCCAGGACAGCCGCTCGGCAGCCTTCTCCCAGAAGGCCAGCCGGTCACGGTCGGCTTCGGCATAGGCGTCCGCCGTCACGTTGGCCCCGGCGGCAAGCTCGGCCGGTGGCTCGAAGCGGCGGTTCTCGTGCAACAGGTTCGACAGTGTCTCTTGGCTCACGTCTTGGTTCTCCTCTTCATGGGCGTCGGCGTCAAGCAGGGCAACAGGTCACGCACGCGGTCCGACCGGGGCCAGCTGCCGCTTGTGGGTGAAGGCAGTGACTCCGGCGAACGATGCGTACCACGCTGCCAGTGCCGTCAAGATGCCGAGGTAGCCACCGAGCTTCGCCAAGCCAGAGGACCCGCCGAACTCGCCGATCGCCAGCACGACGTAGGTGATGGTCAGCAGCACGAAGACGGCCAGGACTGCGGTGTTCACGCGCATTGCCGCCACCGTCATGTAGGCGGTGAAGATGGCCCAGCCCACGAGGTAGAGCCCGACGCCCTTGCCGAGGTCCGAGCCGACCTTGCTCAGGTCGGTGTGCCCGTTGAGCCACCAGAACGAGATCCAGAAGGCGCCGTACGACGAGAACGCAGTGGCGCCGAAGGTGTTGCCCTTCGCGAACTCCCACATGCCGGCGAGCAGCTGGGCGCCGCCACCGTAGGCCAGGGCGAGGGGGAACACCACGGGCACGACGGTTTCGGGGACCCAGCCGGCGTTGATGACACTGAGCACGAACGTGGTCATCGCGAAGGCGCCGAGCCCGAGGGGCGCGGGGTCGGCGAGGTGCGCGCCCGGCGAGGGTGCTGGCGTCGAGGTCTCCGGGAGTGCGGTGCTCCGGGTGGTTCGGGTGTCGGACATGTGGAACTCCTCGGGCAAGGGGTCGTCAGGTGGTTCTCCCCATCGCAGCGCCGTCGGCGGCCCATCCGGTTTACATCGGAACACGATCTTCTCGCCTCGCCGAGACCACCGTCAAGGTCCCGGTTCGACGCGGACGCGCCGGTTCGACGCGGACGCGCCGGGAAGTCCCGGCGCGTCCACGTCGACCCGGCAGCAGGGTCAGGCCAGGACCGGCTCCCGTGCCGGCTCCGGCGCCGGAG
>DASUKI010000180.1:0-9103 GCA_036278855.1 Pedococcus sp. | reverse complement strand
ACCTCGGCGCGCTGGGCCCGCCGCAGGCGGGCGTACGCCACGTCCGCGAGGAGTGCGATGAGCCCGTCGACGAACTCCTCGTCGGGCACGCCGGTGGCCAGGGCGCGGTGCATCACCGAACCGACCACGACATCGGCGAGCAGGTCCACGTCGACCATCTCCGGGCGGATCTCGCGTCGCTCGATGGCCCGCTCCACCGAGACTGCCACGAGCGCGCGCAGTCGGGTCGACAGCGACGCCCGCACCTGCTGGCCCACCCCGTCCGGGTCGCGTGCCGACTCGGCGAGCAACGCGGCATACGCCCCGCCCGTGCTCGGGTCGCGCAGCAGGCGAGCCGCCTCCTCGATGCCGGCCCGCATGTCGGCGGCGAGCGAGCCGTGGTCGCCGGCGTCGATCTCGTCGAAGGTGACGGCAACGGCGTGGACTGCCAGCTCGACCTTGGAGGGCCAGCGGCGGTAGAGCGTGCTCTTGGCCACACCGGCCTGCGCTGCCACGTGCTCCATGGACATCCGGGCCACGCCACGGTCGGCCAGCACCGCGCGTGCGGCGGCGGTGATGGCCCGCTCCGTGGCCGCCTCGCGGGGGCGACCGGGACGACGCGGTGAGGAGCGTGGTGGTGTGCTCATCATCGGCGATCATGCCACTCGCGAGCCTGCAGACCCGGGGTGAGGATTTGGCCCGCGCGGCGGGCGTGGGTCATGGTGGATGTCGATGCCGGTCGCGGGGCGCACCGCGCCGGCCCCCTCACGTAAGGATCCTCTCCGTGCCCGTCCTGGCCTCCGTGCCCGACCTGGCCAAGCGCGCCCTGCTGGTCGCGCTGACGGCGGTCGGTCTCGTGCTGCTCGTGCTCGGCCTGTGGTTCACCGCCCACCTCGGTCTGTCCGGAACCGCCACCTTCACCACCAAGCCGGCAAGCGGCTCGGTCGTCGTCCTCGAACCCTCCGTGCTCAACCGAGTGGACGAGCCGGTCACCGTGACCGCCAAGGCCGCGCGGGGCACACCCCTTTGGGCCGGTCTGGCGAGCCCCTCCGACGCGGACGCCGTCGTCGGGGACGCGGCACGCACCTCGGTGACCGGTGCCCACGTCAGCGGCTGGAGCCTGACGGCGAAGCGCACCGGGGCCGGGGACGCGCAGGCCGCCACCGACGCCGACATCTGGCACGCCACCAGGTCCGGCACGGGCACCGTCCGCATCACGGTGCACCAGTCCGACGCCCCGGAGTCGCTGGTCATCGCCGACGCGGACGGCACGCCGGCTGCGCTGAACTCGCTCACCCTGAGCGTGCAGCACAGTACCTGGGTCTTCCAGTCGCTGCTCTGCGCCCTCGTCGGACTGCTCGCCGCGGCCGCTGGCATCGCCGGCTCCTGGCAGCTGCGCCGGCGTGCCGGGGCCGGAGGCGGTGCCGAGCCGGACAGCGACCGCGACTCCGAGGAGGTGGCGGCATGAGGCCGCATTCGATGAGGAACGCGCGAGTGGTGCTGCCGCTCGCCGCTGCCCTGGGGCTTGCCGGCTGTGGGGCCGGGACGGCTCTCGCAGGGGTCCACGACGCGCCCGCCCAGGTGACGAACCAGGCCCCGATCAGCCCCGAGTCGGCTCAGCGCATCCTCGAGCGAGTGGTCATGAAGGTCGACGAGGCCGACCAGGCCAAGCCCGAGGTGGCCAAGGACCTGCGCGCCGAGGCGTTCACCGGTGCCGCACTGGCCGTGGCCAAGGCGTCCGACCAGCTCGGCGAGTCCGCCGTCGCTCCCAGCCCGGTGTCCCGCGCCAAGGAGCCGAAGGTGCTGGCCGTGTCCCGGGGAACGGCCTGGCCGCGGCTGATCGTGGCGCAGACCACGACAGGCGACGGGGGATCGGTGCTCAACCTCCTCGTCTCGCCCGACGCCAGGACGCCGTTCCGGCTGTCCGCCAGCGCCACGATGCACCCGGGTGCATCCGTCTCCGCCCTGGACGCGCTCACCAAGGGCTCGCCCGTCGTGACCGACGGCGCCGACCTGGTCAAGGCCCCCAAGGACCTGCTCGCGGAGTATGCCGCCAGCCTCGCCTTCCCCAAGCCCCCCAAGGCCGATGACGTCGACGGGAGCGACCAGTTCACCGTCGGGGTCAAGGCCAACGCCGCCGCCCAGGCCAAGTCGTTCGGCAAGCTCGCGACGCTGACCCAGAAGCACGAGGTCCGGCCTGAGCAGACCATCGCGATCCAGCTGCGCGGGGGAGGCGCACTGGTCTTCGCGCTGCTCGAGCGGACCGACACCATCACGCTGAAGAAGGGCGGCAAGTCGCTCACCCCCAGTGCCGAGTTCCAGCGGCTGGTCGGCAAGAAGACCCTGAAGAAGAACGCCGAGCTGAAGTCCTACGAGACGGTGGTGCTCACGGTGCCCGAGGAGGGCAAGGCAGCGGTGGTCGCGGCCGACGAGGTGCTGTTCTCCGCCAAGGGCGCCTGAGCGGACCAACCAGCGGTGGGGGAGAATCGCCACCATGACTGACCAGCCATCGAGCCCCCCGGCGCTGCGCGGCGCCGTCGACCTGACCGCCCTCACCGGCGCCGCCGGCGCTGCTTCGTCGGCTTCGGCCGCCACCGGCGCCGGTGGCCCCGCCGCTGGTGGCTCCATCGCCACCGGGGTCGCCGGACGGTCCGGGCTGGTCGTGGAGGGCAGCGACGCCACCTTCTCAGCGATCGTCAACGCGTCGGTCACGGTGCCATCGGTGGCCGTCCTGTGGGCGGGTCAGTTCCCCGAGTCGCGCGACTACCTCGACACCGTGGTGGAGGTCGCCCGGTCCTACGACGGCCGGTTCCAGGTCGTCAGCATCGACGTCGAGAAGAACCCGGGCCTCCTCCAGGCATTCCAGGTCCAGAGCGTCCCGGTCACGATCGGCCTCCTGCAGGGCCAGCCGGTGCCGCTGTTCGCGGGCGTCCAGCCCGCCGAGCAGCTGCGTCCGGTGCTCGACCAGCTGCTGCAGCTGGCCGTCCAGCAGGGCGTGACCGGCCGGGTCACCCTTGACGCGGCCCCGGAGGGCCCCGACGACGGCGCGGAGGCCGAGGAGCCGGCGCTGCCGCCGCTGCACCAGGAGGCGTTCGACGCCATCGAGCGCGGCGACCTCGAGGGTGCGACGGCGGCCTACGACAAGGCGCTCAAGGAGAACCCCGCCGACGCCGAGGCCGAGCTCGGGCTCGCCCAGGTCGGCCTCATGCGGCGGACCCAGGGCGCCGACCTGCCGGCGGCGCGCGCCGCGGCTGCGGAACACCCCGAGGACGTCGCGACGCAGACCCTGGTGGCGGACCTCGACGTGCTGGGTGGGCACGTCGAGGACGGGTTCACCCGCCTGCTCGACCTGGTCCGCGCCACCAGCGGCGAGGAGCGCGAGGCGGCGCGCCAGCACCTCCTGCAGCTGTTCGCCGTGGTGGGCCCGCACGACGAGCGGGTCCGCAAGGCGCGTACCGCGCTCATGAGCGCCCTGTTCTGACCAGCCCCTCGCTTGCGTCTGCGACATTGCCCACCAGCGGGGCAAAGTCGCAGACGCGAAGCGGTCACGTGGCACCACCGGCGACCACGCGGCATACGGCGTGAGCCTCACGGCAGGCTGCCCCTTGCGCTGTCGCGGGGAGGCGCGAGGGAATGGCGGACTGGGTCCCTCTTGCGCTGCCGCGGGGAGGCGACAGGATGGGGACAGCCACGCACCTGAAGGAGCCGCGCATGCCCACCACCAACGAGCACCTGATCGGCCTGCTGCTGGGCGCCGAGGTGGACTGGCCGACGGCGTTCGAGGCCTTGGCCACCCGCCTCGGGGTGCTCACCGCACCCGATGGCTCGACCCACCAGGTGCGGACCGAGCGGGTCAGCATCGAGCCGTTCAACCTGCGCGACAAGCCGCGGCACGACCTGGTGATCGACCGGCTCGCGCACTGGTACTACCACCCACGCGAGTGGCTCAAGAAGGTCGCGCTGATGGACGACGTGTACCTGCTCAACAGCCCGTTCACGTTCCAGTCCATGGAGAAGCACTCGGCCTACTGCGCCCTGCTGCGACTCGGGATGAACGTGCCCGAGACGGTGCTCGTGCCCTACAAGAACCCGGTCGACAACGTCCGCTGGGCCTACACGTCCTCCAAGTACAACAAGTCGTTCGACCTCGACGAGATCGCCGAGGGCCTGGGCTACCCCATGTTCATGAAGCCGTTCGACGGTGGGGCGTGGCGGGGCGTGTCCATGATCAAGGACCGCGACGACCTGCAGCGCGCCTACGACGACTCCGGCGAGATGCTCATGCACCTGCAGAAGGCCGTGGACGGCTTCGAGGTGTTCGCCAGGGCGCTGACCATCGGGCCGGAGACGATGGTGATGAACTTCCGGCCCGACGAGCCGATGCACAACAGGTATGCCGTGGAGCACGGCTTCCTGGCGCCGGCGGTGGGCACCGAGGTGGTCACCATCGCGCAGACCGTGAACGCGTTCTTCCGCTGGGAGTTCAACTCCTGCGAGATGCTCGTCAAGGATGGCGTGGTCTACCCGATCGACTACGCCAACGCGTGCCCCGACGTTGCGGTCACCTCGCTGCACTACTACTTCCCCTGGGCCATGAAGGCGCTGGTCAAGTGGTCGGTGTTCTGCGTCGCGACGGGGCGCAAGGCACGCACCCAGGTTGACACCGACCCCTGGTTCGCGGTGGCGGACGACCCGTCACTGGACTACCTGGCGAAGCTGGGCGCCTACCAGCGGCTCGCGGACCAGCACTTCGACACGGACAGGTACCGCGAGTTCTGCGAGGCGGCGCTGCCGAACCTCGACGAGATGGTGCTCGAGTGGGTGGACTCGAGCGAGTTCAGCACCCTGCTGACGAGCACGATCCAGCAGACCTACCCCCCGCACGAGTGGGACAAGTTCGAGGGCCACTTCGGCGGGCTGACCCGGATGTGGGTCAAGGACGAGCAGTCCCGGCTGGGAGCCGGGTCGTCCAACGCCGACGAGGCCGCCGTGGGCGGCCCCGCGCCGGCGACGGCGAGTACGGACGACTAGGGCCGAGAACGCGGCAGCGGCGTCAGCAGGCGGCGCAGTCCTGGGGCACTTGGTGACGGCGCGCCTCGGGCACCCGCAGGCGAGGGCGGCGCAGGCCGCGGAGCTGGGCGAGGGTTGCGAGGTTGGGGCCGCGCTTGCCGGAACGGGGGAACGTCGAGGCGTGGTCGGATCGCGAGTTCGGCTGCGGGCTCATGCAACTCACAACACCGGTGCGCCTCGGGCTGTTCCGAGCCCGGCGAGGGCCACGAGGTCGCCGGCGGGGCCGAGGAGCCGGCGCGGTGGCCGCCAGACGGCGCGCAGTGAGCGGCGCAGGTCGATGTCCTCCACCTCGATGGTCACCAGGTCGCCGGCACGAAGCGCGTCGGCGACCGCGAGGTCGCCCAGGACCGCTGGTGCCACACCCGCGGCCACGCTGCCACGTACCGCTGCGTTGCTGCTGAGCTCGAGGGCCGGTGCCACGGGCGCCAGGCCTCGCCGCTCGAGCAGCGACTCGAGGGTCAGGCGCGTGCCCGAACCGGGCTCCCGGACGATCAGCGGGGTCGCGGCCAGGTCGGCCGCCGTCAACGGCCGTCGTCGCCTGCTCCACGGGTGTCCCGGGGCCACCACGACGACCAGCCGGTCGTGGGCGACCACCGTCGTGTGCAGGCCACGGGGCGCCTCGGGCGACTCCACGAAGCCAAGGTCGCTGCCGCCCCCGAGGACCAGGTCGAACACGTCGTAGGAGTTGTGCACCTCGACCCGCACCGTGACCTCCGTGTGGGCGCGGTGGTAGGCCGCGAGCCAGGTCGGCAGCAGATGCTCCGCGACCGTCATGCTCGCCGCCACGGTCAGCTGGGAGCTGCGCTCACCGCTCAGCGCCGCCGCGCCCGTGCGCAGTCGTTCCGCGGCGTCGAGCACCTCCCGCGCCCACTGGACGACCAGGCTCCCCTCCGGCGTGAGGGACGACCCGGACGGGGAGCGTTGCAGGAGGATGAGCCCCAGGCGCCGCTCGAGCCGGGCGAGGGAGCGACTGACGTTGGGCTGGGCCATGCCGGCGCTGCGCGCAGCGGCGCCGAGGCTCCCCTGCTCCGCCACGCGGACGAGCAGCTCGAGGACGGACAGGTCGACGTCCAGTGGTTCCGGTGTTGGCGCTGAGGCGCGGCGGGCGTCCATGACTCGATGATATGGCTGGTCATATCGCCGGCGATATGGCGTCGTGTGTCGTTGGTGGCTACCGAGTGCGGGTCTGCCCGACGATGCTGGTCCCGTGAGTAGAGGTGACGTCCGTCGGAGCCCACGGGTGGCGGCGCACGAGGAGCGAGTGGTGCACCGCGACGCGGGGTGGGCGCCGGGACTCGCCTTCGCCCTGGGTGCGGCGGTGCTGGCGCTCGCGGTGCACCGGGTGCTGCCGGGGGTCAGCCCGCTGCTCGCCGCCATCGTCCTCGGCGTGGTGGTCGGCAACACGTGGCGCCTCCCTGCGGCGCTCGAGCCGGGCATGGCCGTGGCTGCCCGGCGGTTGCTCCGGCTCGGGATCGTCGTGCTGGGCGTGCAGCTCTCGCTGCGCGACATCGTCGGCCTGGGTCCGGGCATGGTCGCGGTGGTCGTCGCCGTCGTCGCCGTCGGCATCGGCTCCACGTTGTGGCTCGGGCGGATCATGGGAGTCCCGCCGATGCGCCGGCTGCTCATCGCCTGCGGCTTCTCGATCTGCGGAGCGGCCGCGGTGGCCGCGGTGGACGGTGTGGTCGAGGCCGAGGAGGAGGACGTCGCAACCGCGGTCGCCCTCGTCGTCGCGTTCGGGACACTGATGATCCCGCTGTCGCCGTTGCTCGGGGCGCTCGCCGGCTTCGACAACCGCGAGCGCGGGTTGCTGGCGGGTGGGTCGATCCACGAGGTGGCGCAGGTCGTGGCCGCCGGCGGGGTGATCGGTGGAGGGGCCCTCGGTGTCGCCGTCCTGGTCAAGCTCGCCCGGGTGCTCATGCTGGCTCCGGTGATCGCCGTCATCGGGTGGCGACGCAGGGCGGTGGCGCGTGCCGGGAGCGGAAGCGGCACCGGAGGCGGTTCCGGCCTCGGCCGGGTCGGCCGTCGCCCTCCGCTCGTGCCGCTGTTCGTCGTCGGCTTCCTCGTCGCATCGCTGCTCCGGACCGGCGACGTCCTGCCACCGGCGCTCCTGCACGCAGCACAGACCGCCCAGAACCTCCTGCTCGGGGCGGCGATGTTCGCGTTGGGGTGCGGCGTCCACGTGGACCGGTTGCGACAGGTCGGGCTGCGGCCGGTCGCCCTCGCGGCCCTGTCGACCGTGGTGGTCTCGGCGGTGGCCCTCGGCGGGGTGGCGCTGGTGGCGTGAGAGCCGGCCTCAGCCCAGGGCGGCGGCCACGACCTCCCTGGCCTCGGTCTGCACCTGCGCGAGGTGCTCGGGTCCCTGGAAGGACTCGGCGTAGATCTTGTAGACGTCCTCCGTCCCCGAGGGGCGTGCCGCGAACCAGGCGTTCTCGGTGGTCACCTTGAGGCCGCCGATCGGAGCACCGTTGCCGGGAGCCTCGGTCAGCTTGGCCGTGATCGGCTCACCGGCGAGGGAGTCCGCGGTGACGTCGTCGGGGGACAGGGCGCCCAGCTTCGCCTTCTGGTCGCGGTTCGCGGGTGCGTCGATACGCGCGTATGCCGGGTCGCCGTGTCTCGCGACCAGCTCACCGTAGTGCTGGCTCGGCGTCTTCCCGGTGGTCGCCAGGATCTCGGAGGCGAGCAGGGCGAGGAGGATGCCGTCCTTGTCGGTGGTCCACACGTGTCCGTCGGTGCGCAGGAACGACGCCCCGGCCGACTCCTCGCCCCCGAAGCCGAACGAGCCGTCGATGAGTCCGGGGACGAACCACTTGAAGCCCACGGGGACCTCGACGAGCTTGCCACCGAGGTCGGCAGCGACCCGGTCGATCATCGAGGACGACACGAGGGTCTTGCCGATCGCCGCGCCCGTCGGCCAGTCGGGTCGGGCCCCGCCGAAGAGGTACTGGATCGCCACGGCGAGGTAGTGGTTGGGGTTCATCAGCCCGCTGTCCGGGGTGACGATGCCGTGCCGGTCGGAGTCGGCGTCGTTGCCGGTGGCGATGTCGTACTCGTCCTTGCGTGAGATGAGCGAGGCCATTGCCGAGGGGGAGGAGCAGTCCATCCGGATCTTGCCGTCCCAGTCCAGGGTCATGAACCGCCACGTGGCGTCGACGAGGGGGTTCACCACCGTGAGGTCGAGCCCGTGCCGCTCCGCGATCGCCCCCCAGTACTCCACGCTGGCCCCGCCGAGCGGGTCTGCCCCGATGCGCACGCCCGCGTCCTTGATCCGGGCCAGGTCGACGACCTCGGTGAGGTCGTCGACGTAGGAGCCCATGAAGTCGTAGGGCTGCGCGTGCGCGCGAGCCCGGCTGAACGGCATGCGACGCACCTCCCCGAGCCCACCGGCGATCAGCGCGTTGGCCCGGGCGGCGATCTGCTTCGTCGCGTCCGAGTCGGCCGGTCCGCCGTGGGGAGGGTTGTACTTGAAGCCACCGTCGCTCGGTGGGTTGTGCGAGGGGGTCACCACGATGCCGTCGGCGAGGCCGGGGCCGGTCGTACGGCCCGAGTTGGCCTTGATGATGGCGTGGCTCACCCCGGGGGTGGGCGTGTAGCCGTCGTGGTCGTCGACCAGCACCGTGACGTCGTTGGCGGCCAGGACCTCGAGGGCGGACGCCCACGCAGGTTCGGAGAGGCCGTGCGTGTCCCGGCCGATGAACAGCGGCCCGTCGTAGCCCTGCTCCTTGCGGTAGTCGCAGATCGCCTGGGTGGTGGCCAGGATGTGCGCCTCGTTGAAGGCGGTCCGAAGGCTCGACCCGCGGTGGCCGGAGGTGCCGAACACGACCTGCTGGTCGACGTCGTCCGGGTCCGGGGTGAGCGTGTAGTAGGCGGTGACGAGGTGGGGGAGGTCGACGAGGTCGGACGGCTCGGCGGGCTGTCCGGCGCGGGGGTCTGTCATGTCTGCTCCTGGGTCAGTCGTTGTCCACGGGCGCGAGGTAGACGGTCGACAGCGGCGCGACCCGCACCTCGACGGAATAGGGCTGGTTGTGCGCCGGCTGCTCCTGCGCGGTCAGCACCA
>DASUKI010000179.1:0-9472 GCA_036278855.1 Pedococcus sp. | reverse complement strand
GGCAGCCGCCATGAGAAGGAGCCCGGAAGACCCTTGTCCGCCGACCCCACTTCCCGCCGGGGCATCCCCGACGCCACGGTCGCTCGGCTCCCCGAGTACCTGCGTGCCCTCACCGGGTTCGCCGAGCGTGGCATCACGTCGGTGTCCTCCGAGGAGCTCGCGGCTGCCGCGGGCGTGCGGTCGGCCAAGCTGCGCAAGGACCTGTCCCACCTCGGGTCCTACGGCGTGCGCGGGGTCGGCTACGAGGTCGACCACCTCGCCTACCAGATCTCCCGGGAGCTCGGCCTGACCCAGGACTGGGCCGTCGCGATCATCGGCATGGGCAACCTCGGCCACGCGCTGGCCGCCTACAGCGGGTTCGCCACCCGCGGCTTTCGGATCGTCGGCCTGCTCGACCAGGACGAGCGCCTCATCGGGCAGCAGATCGCCGGGCTGGGCGTCGCCTCCATGGACGTCCTCGACGACCTGGTCGCCGAGGAGGGCCTGGCGATCGGGGTCATCGCCACCCCCGCGACCTCCGCGCAGGAGGTCTGCGACCGGCTGGTCGCCGCCGGGGTCCGCTCGATCCTGAACTTCGCACCCTGCGTCCTCGTCGTCCCCGAGGGGGTGGATGTGCGCAAGGTGGACCTCTCGACGGAGCTGCAGATCTTGGCCTTCCACGAGCAGCGCAAGGCGCTCGCCGAAGGCGTGGTCCGTCCCGCGCCGGTGGTGGTGGCGAAGTGAGCCTGGTCATCCTGGGCCTGTCCCACCACACCGCGCCGGTCCCGCTCCTTGAGGCCATGTCGCTCGGTGCCGCCGCGCGGGCGCGGCTGGCGAGCGACCTGGTGCGCCGCGAGAACCTCACCGAGGCACTGGTCGTCTCCACGTGCAACCGCACCGAGGTGTATGCCGAGTCCGCCACCTTCCACGGTGCCGTCACCGACATCACGGAGGCCTTGACCGGGGTGACCGGCGTGGAGCACGAGGAGCTGCGCGAGCACCTCTACGTCCACTACGAGGACCGCGCCATCGCGCACGCCTTCACCGTCGCCTGCGGGCTGGACTCGATGGCGGTCGGCGAGGCGCAGATCCTCGGCCAGATGCGCACCGCGCTGCGTGAGGGACAGCGGACCGGTCACGCCGGCCCCGCCCTCAACAGCCTCTTCCAGCAGGCCCTGCGCGTGGGCAAGCGGGCCCACACCGAGACCGCGATCGACTCCGTCAGCGTCTCGCTCGTCGAGGCCGGGCTGGCCCACGCCGAGCGCATCCTCGGGCCGCTGTCCTCGCTGTCGCTGCTGGTGGTGGGCGCCGGTGCGATGAGCTCACTGGCTGCGACGACCGCAGCACGACAGGGCGTCGGTGACCTCGTCGTCGTCAACCGCACGGCCGACAAGGCGCAGCGCCTGGCCGAGCGCACCGGCGGCAGCGCCCGCCCGCTCGCAGAGCTCCGCTCCGCCCTGGCGTCGGCCGACGTGGTCGTCTCGTGCACCGGGTCAACCGGCGTGGTGGTCGACCTCGCCAGCGCCGGTGACGCGCAGGTCGCCCGTGGCGGGCGGGCGCAGGTCTACGTCGACCTCGCGCTCCCGCACGACGTGGCGCCAGAGGTGGACTCGCTGAGCGGTGTGGACGTGGTGGGCCTGGCCGCCCTCGGTGAGGAGCTCTCTGGAGGGGAGACCCCGCCACAGGTGCGCGAGGTCGCCGACCTGGTCATCGCCGAGGTGGCGGCCTACCTCACCTCGCGGGCCGCCGACTCGGTGGCTCCGACGGTGGCCGCCCTGCGGTCCCGGGCCGCGGAGGTCGTGGCCGGTGAGCTGTCGCGGCTCGACCAGCGGCTGCCCGAGCTCGACGACCAGAGCCGGGCAGAGGTCCAGCTGGCCGTCCACCGGATCGTCGAGAAGCTGCTCCACACGCCGACCATGCGGGTCAAGGAGCTCGCCGTCGGTGGTCGTGGCGACGGGTACGCCCAGGCGTTGCGCGAGCTGTTCGACCTCGGCCCCGGCGAGGCGGCCACCACGTCGGTGCCGCCGGAGCGAGGCGGTGCCCAGTGACGTCCACCCTGCGCCTCGGCACCCGTCGCAGCGCCCTCGCGACGACCCAGTCCGAGTGGGTCGCCCAGCGGCTGCGTGCCCTGGGCCACACCGTCGAGCTGGTCGAGGTGACCACCGAGGGCGACACCTCCACCGCCTCCCTGTCCACCCTCGGGGGCACCGGGGTGTTCGCGGCTGCGCTGCGCCGGGCCCTGCTCGACGGCCGGGTCGACCTGGCCGTGCACTCGCTGAAGGACCTGCCGACCACGCCCGAGCCGGGCCTCGTGGTGGCGGCGATCCCGGTTCGGGAGGACCCGCGCGACGTGCTGGTCTCCTCCGCTGGGGTGACGCTTGGCCAGCTGCCCACGGGCTCGGTCGTCGGCACCGGCTCCCCGCGGCGGGTCGCCCAGCTCGCCGCGCTCGGCCTGGGCCTGGAGTTCAAGGACATCCGCGGCAACGTCGACACCCGCATCGCCATGGTCCGTGACGGCGCGCTCGACGCCGTGGTGCTTGCCCGGGCCGGCCTGTCCCGGCTGGGGCGGCTCGACGAGGCCGGCGAGGTCCTCGACCCGCTGCAGGTACTGCCCGCTCCCGGGCAGGGAGCGCTCGCCGTCGAGTGCCGCGAGGACGACGCCGCGACCATCGCAGTGGTCCGCGAGCTCGAGGACCCGGACACCCGCGCCGCCGTCACCGCCGAGCGGGCGGTGCTCGCCGCCCTCGAGGCCGGGTGCTCGGCCCCGGTCGGGGCACTGGCCGAGGTCGTCGAGGGCGAGGACGGGCCCGAGCTCTCGTTGCGGGCGTTCGTCGGGGCGGTCGACGGCTCCGTGGACCTGCGCCGTTCGCTCGTCGGACCACTCGACCACCCCGTTGTCCTCGGTCAGCGGCTCGCTGCCGTGCTCCTCGAGGACGGCGCGGGCTCGCTCGCGGGCCCGCCGACCAGCCAACCGGCCACCGACCCGGCCGGCTGGCCACCAGACCCACCCGGGGCGACCGGGAGCAGTCCCGTCGCCGCCCCCGACCGCAGTACCGACCGAGTCCACGATCGACACCGCACGGAGCGTGCCCAGTGAGCCCCACGCGCTCGACCAAGTCCACCACCACCACCAACACCAAGGGCGCCGCACGCCGGCCGGTCCGCCAGCCCGGGCGGGTCGCGTTCGTCGGCGCCGGTCCCGGCGACGCGGGCCTGATGACCGTGCGCGCCGTCGACCTCCTGGCGTCCGCCGACGTGGTCGTCATCGACCAGGTTGCCCGCGAGGGCGTCGTGGAGCGGTACTGCCGCCCCGACGTCGAGGTCGTCGACGCCGGTCACGGCGACCACGGCCAGCCGCTCACCCACGCCATGCGCGCCAAGCTCGTGGTCAAGGCCGCGAAGTCCGTGTCCGGCGGGCTGGTCGTGCGGCTCATGGACGGCGACCCCGGCACGTTCAACGGGCTCGCCGAGGAGGCGCTCGCCTGTCGCAAGGCCGACATCGGCTACGACGTCGTGCCCGGCGTCAGCGCAGTCTCCGCAGTCCCGGCCTACGCGGGCATCCCGCTCACCTCCAGCAGCTCGCCGGCGGTGCACGTCATCTCCGCCAACGACCGCCACGTGGACTGGGCGGCGTCCACCGCCGACTCCGTCACCGTCGTGCTGCTCGGGTCCCCCGACGACCTCGGCACCGCCCTGTCCCACCTGCTCGAGGCCGGCCGCTCCGCCGAGAGCCCGGTCGCGCTGACCGAGCGCGGCACCACGGTGCGGCAGGCCACGCGCGTGACCACGCTCGGCGAGGTCGCCCGGGTCATGAAGACCGTGGAGTTCCCCGCGCTCGCGGTGGTCGGCTCGACGGTGGGGCTGCGCGACCAGCTCTCGTGGTTCGAGACCAAGCCGCTGTTCGGCTGGAACGTCCTGGTCCCGCGCACCAAGGACCAGGCCGGCCCGACCATCACCCGGCTGGAGTCCTACGGCGCCACCGGTGTGGTGGTCCCGACCATCTCGGTCGAGCCGCCGCGGACACCGCAGCAGATGGAGCGCGCGGTCAAGGGCCTGGTCACCGGTCGCTACGAGTGGATCGGGTTCACCTCGGTCAACGCCGTGCGCGCGGTCCGCGAGCGCTTCGAGGAGTTCGGCCTCGACGCGCGGGCCTTCTCCGGGCTCAAGATCGCCGCCGTGGGCGGGGTCACAGCGGAGGCGCTGCGGGAGTGGGGCATCGTGCCCGACCTCGTGCCGTCCGGCGAGAACTCCGCCAGCGGGCTGCTCGCCGACTGGCCGCCGTTCGACGAGCTGCTCGACCCGATCAACCGGGTATTCCTCCCGCGCGCCGACATCGCCACGGACACCCTGGTCGCCGGCCTGCAGGAGATGGGCTGGGAGGTCGACGACGTCACCGCCTACCGCACCGTCCGGGCCGCCCCGCCGGCCGCGCACATCCGTGAGGCCATCAAGGGCGGGCAGTTCGACGCAGCGGTGTTCACCTCCTCGAGCACCGTGCGCAACCTCGTCGGGATCGCGGGCAAGCCGCACCCGTCGACCGTCGTCGCGTGCATCGGCCCGGCCACCGCCAAGACCGCCGAGGAGCACGGCCTGCGGGTCGACGTGCTGGCGCCCGAGGCGACCTCCGACGCCCTGGTCGACGCGCTCGCCGACTACGGTCTCGGGCTGGCTGCGGCCGCCGCCGAGTCCGGGGAGCCAGTCGTGCGCCCGAGCGCGAGGAAGGCGTCGGCACGGCGCCGGGCGAAGTAGTGCCCGGGCCGGTGCTGCGGCCGCGTCGGCTGCGTCAGTCGGCGCCGATGCGCAGGCTGGTGGCGCAGACGCGGCTGCACCCGGCCGACCTGGTGCTGCCCGTCTTCGTCCGCGAAGGCATCTCGTCGCCGCAGCCGATCACGGCCATGCCGGGGGTCGTCCAGCACACGCTCGACTCACTCGTCGACGTCGCGCGGGAGGCCGCCGACGCCGGCCTCGGTGGGCTCATGCTGTTCGGCGTCCCCGAGGCCAAGGACGCCGTCGGCTCGGGGGCGGACGACCCCGAAGGCATCCTCAACGTCGCACTGCGCCGGGTCGTCGACGCGGTCGGTGACCGGGTCGTCGTGATGGCCGACCTGTGCCTCGACGAGTTCACCGACCACGGGCACTGCGGCGTCCTTGACGCCGCCGGGCGGGTGGACAACGACGCCACCCTCGAGCGGTATGCCGCGATGGGCCTCGCGCAGGCACGCGCCGGTGCGCACGTGCTCGGGCTGTCGGGGATGATGGACGGCCAGGTGGCGCACGTGCGCGAAGCCCTTGACGCCGACGGGTTCACCGACACGGTGCTCCTCGCTTACGCCGCCAAGTACACCTCGGCGCTCTACGGCCCATTCCGCGAGGCGGTGCAGTCCTCGCTCGTCGGCGACCGGGCGACCTACCAGCAGGACCCGGGCAACGCGACCGAGGCGCTGCGCGAGCTCGAGCTCGACATCGCCGAGGGCGCCGACATCGTCATGGTCAAGCCGGCGTCGCCGCACCTCGACATCGTCGCTGCCGCTGCTGAGCTGTCGCCGGTCCCCGTTGCGGCGTACCAGATCTCGGGTGAGTACTCGATGATCGAGGCGGCCGCCGCCAACGGCTGGATCGACCGCGACAGCGCCGTCATGGAGTCGCTGCTCAACATCCGGCGGGCCGGGGCACAGGTCCTCCTCACCTACTATGCCCTGGAGGCGGCGGCGCGCCTGGGCAGGTGACCCGCGGGAGCCGGCCACGCGGCATACGGCATCTGGCGCGCCGGACGCGGCGCGGTGGCGAGCCGCTCGATAGACTTGGTTGTGCCACGAAACCAACCGCAGGTCGCCCGCGGAAGGCGACTGGACGTCGACGCCGACCACCCGCACTACAAGTGGGTCGCGCTGTCCAACACCACGCTGGGCGTCCTGATGGCCACGGTCAACTCCTCGATCGTCATCATCAGCCTGCCCGACATCTTCCGCGGCATCGGGCTCAACCCGCTCGAGCCCGGCAACGTCGGCTACCTGCTGTGGATGCTGATGGGGTTCCTCGTGGTCACCGCTGTGCTCGTGGTGACCCTGGGACGGCTGGGCGACATGTACGGCCGGGTCCGCATCTACAACCTCGGCTTCGTCGTGTTCACGGCGAGCTCGGTGGCCCTGGTGGTCGACCCGTCCACCGGGGGCGCCGGCGCGCTGTGGCTCATCCTGTGGCGGGTGGTCCAGGGGGTCGGCGCC
Organism: Pedococcus sp.; assembly: GCA_036278855.1. GTDB lineage: Bacteria > Actinomycetota > Actinomycetes > Actinomycetales > Dermatophilaceae > Pedococcus. The sequence continues at coordinate 3,269 of DASUKI010000179.1, read as the reverse complement.
TCGATGCTGTTCGCCAACTCCACGGCCATCCTCACCGACGCCTTCCCGCCACACCGCCGCGGGTTCGCCCTGGGGATCAACCAGGTCGCGGCGATCGGCGGCTCGTTCATCGGGCTCATCGTCGGTGGCGTCCTCGCGCCGGTCGACTGGCGGTTGGTGTTCGGGGTGTCGGTCCCGCTGGGGCTGCTCGGCACGGTGTGGTCCTACCGCAGCCTGCGCGAGACCGCGGCCCGGAGCAGGGCGCGCGTGGACTGGTGGGGCAACGCGCTGTTCGCCGTCGGGCTCACCGTGCTGCTCGCGGCGATCACGTACGGCATCCAGCCCTACGGCTCGCACACCATGGGCTGGACCAGCCCGCTGGTCCTGGCGGGGCTGGTCTCGGGCGTGGTGCTGCTCGTGGTCTTCTGCGTGGTCGAGACCCGCATCGCCGAGCCGATGTTCGAGATGGCGCTGTTCCGGATCCGGCCGTTCAGCGCCGGCAACCTGGCCGGCCTGCTCGCGTCCATGGGGCGCGGCGGCCTCCAGTTCATGCTGATCATCTGGCTGCAGGGCATCTGGCTGCCGCTGCACGGGTACTCGTTCGCCCAGACCCCGTTGTGGGCCGGCATCTTCCTGCTGCCGCTCACGGTGTCGTTCCTGGTCGCCGGGCCGCTGTGCGGGTACCTGTCGGACCGGTTCGGCGCGCGCTTCTTCGCCACCGGCGGGCTGGTGGTGGTCGCCCTGAGCCTGCTCGGCCTGATGCTGCTGCCCACCGACTTCTCCTACGGCGCGTTCGCGGCGCTGCTCGTCGTCAACGGCATCGGCTCGGGAATGTTCTCCGCGCCCAACACCACCGCGATCATGAACAGCGTGCCCGCCTCGCGGCGGGGTGCCGCCTCCGGCATGCGAGGCACCTTCTTCAACGCCGGCTCGTCGCTGTCGATCGGCATCTTCTTCTCGATGATGATCATCGGCCTCGCCGCGACCCTGCCGCGGACCCTGACCGCCGGGCTGGAGCAGCACGGCGTCCCGGCGGGCGTCGCCACCGGCGTGGGCAACGCCCCGCCGGTCGCCAGCCTGTTCGCGGCGTTCCTCGGCTACAACCCGATCGGGACGCTGCTGGGATCGGTGCCCCGCTCGCAGCTGCAGGGGGCGGACCTGGCGACGCTCACCAGCAAGGGCTACTTCCCGTCGCTGATCTCCGGGCCGTTCCACCACGGCCTGGCCATCGTGTTCGTGGTCGCCATCGCGATGTCCCTCGTCGGGGCGGTGGCGTCCCTGATGCGTGGGGCCCGCTACATCCACGTGGACTGAGCATCGCCGGAACCTCCGGGGAGCCATCCGGGAGTTTCGGGCGAGTGGCCGGAAGTTTCGGGGTGCGGACGCGAGGGGGCTGGGAGTTTCGGGCGAGTGGCCGAAAGTCTCGGGGTCCGGACGCCAGGGGCCGGGAGTTCCGGGCGAGTGGCCGGAAGTTTCGGGGTCCGGAGGGGGAGGCGCGCCCCGGCCGGCCACGCGGCATACCACGAGGCAGGCGAAGGGGCCGGTCCCAGAAAGCGGAACCGGCCCCTGGGTGCCCAGCCCGAGGGCTCAGGCAGCCTTGGTGAGCTGGACGTCGAGGTTGATCTTGATCGTCTCGGACACGAGCACGCCGCCGCCCTCGAGCGCGACGTTCCACTCCAGGCCCCAGTCCTTGCGGTTGATCTCGGTGGAGGCCTCGAAACCCGCCTTCTGGTTGCCCCACGGGTCAGTGGCCAGGCCGGAGAAGTCCAGGTCGAACACGACCGGCTTGGTGACGCCCTTGATGGTCAGGTCGCCCTTGAGGCTGTCCTCGGTGACCTCGGTGGAGGTGAAGGACATGGTGGGGTTGTTCTCCACGTCGAAGAAGTCGGCGCTGCGCAGGTGGGTGTCGCGGTCGGCGGAGCCGGTGTCGACCGAGCCGAGCTGGGCCACCGCGGTGACCTGCGAGTCGGTGATGTCGTCGCCGACCTTGACGCTGCCCTCGAACTCCTTGAACTGTCCGCGGACCTTGGTGACCATCAGGTGGCGCGCGACGAAGCCGAGCTCGCTGTGCGCGGGGTCGACGGTCCAGGTGCCGGCGGGAAGGTCGTGGATGCTTGCCATGGTGGGGGTCTCCTGTGGGTTGGTGCCGCCGGGTGGTTCCCGGCTGGTTCGTCCCGTCCAACGTAGCAGGCTTCATTGATATTTCAACTATGCTGCCCGAGTGACATACTTCTCACCCATGAGCAGCCCACCCGCCGAGCCGCGCTGGCTCAGCGACGACGAGCAGCAGGCCTGGCGGGCCTACCTGCGCGGCACCCGCCTCGTCGAGGAGGCCCTCGACCGCGACCTGCAGTCCCACGGGGTGCAGCTGACCGAGTACGAGATCATCTCGATGCTGTCCGAGGCGCCGGGCAGACGGCTGCGCATGTCCGCCCTGGCCGACCTGGTCGTGCAGTCCCGCAGCAGGCTGACGCACACGGCAAGCCGATTGGAGCGGCGCGGCTGGGTGCGGCGCGAGTCGTGCCTGGAGGACCGGCGGGGCGTCGAGCTGGTCCTCACCGCGACCGGGTGGGACGCCGTGCAGGAGATGGCCAAGGTCCACGTGGCCAGCGTCCGGCGCGCCGTGCTCGACACGATGCCCCCGCAGATGCTGCGCAACCTCGGGGAGGCCATGACCGCCATCCGTTCGGCCCTGGCCCCCGTGGGCGGGCCGGTCCACCCCGCCGTGGCCCAGGAGGCCGCCGAGCACGACGAGGCCGCCAGCAGACCCGAGGCCGGGGGACGTGACGCCCGAGCCGGCTGAGACAATCGGGGCCATGACCGACCCCGCGGCTCCTCTCGACGACGCCCCGGCGTCGCGGGCCCTGCTCGAGCGGGCGCTCGCGGTGACGCCCGGGGGCGTGAACTCGCCGGTTCGTGCCTTCCGCGCGGTGGGCGGGACGCCCCGCTTCATGGTGTCCGGCCGCGGCCCCTACCTCACCGACGCCGACGGCCGGGAGTACGTCGACCTCGTCTGCTCGTGGGGACCGATGATCCTCGGTCACGCCCACCCCGCCGTGCTCGAGGCCGTCCAACGGGCTGCCGCGCGGGGCTTCTCCTACGGCACGCCCAGCGAGAACGAGGTCGCCCTCGCCGAGGAGATCGTCGCGCGCGTCGAGCCCGTCGAGCAGGTGCGGCTCGTCTCCTCGGGCACCGAGGCGACGATGAGCGCGATCCGCCTCGCCCGCGGGTTCACCGGGCGCTCACTGGTCGTGAAGTTCGCCGGCTGCTACCACGGTCACGTCGACTCG
>DASUKI010000178.1:0-5922 GCA_036278855.1 Pedococcus sp. | reverse complement strand
GGGCCGGGCTGGAGGAGATGTTCCTCGAGCTCACCGCCACCACCCAACGTGAAGGAGCAGTCGCATGAACACCACCGCCACCGCCACTGCCGGCCCCGGACTCGGGACCCGCCCCGCGGGACCAGAGGGAGCCGTGCATCCCGCGGCAGCCGGCCCGCCGCGGCGGATACCCCTGCCGCGCATCGTCGCCGTCGAGCTGCGCAAGTCCTTTGACACCAGGGCGGGGTTCTGGCTGCTGGCCAGCATCGGGATCGGTGCGTTGCTCGCCACCGGCCTGGTCATCGCCTTCGCGCCGGAGGCACAGCTCACCTACGCCACCTTCACGCTGGCGATCGGCTACCCGATGAGCGTGATCCTGCCCATCATCGCGGTGCTCTCGGTCACCGCTGAGTGGACCCAGCGCAGTGGGCTGACGACGTTCACGTTGGTGCCGCACCGTGGCCGGGTGGTCTTCGCCAAGGGCATCGGCATGCTGCTCGTCGCAGTAGCCGCCATGGTCGTGGCGTTCCCGCTCGGCGCACTCGGCAACGTGGTGGGCGCCGCGGTGCACGGCACGCCCACCGTCTGGGACCAGGACCCGTCGGATGTCCTCTACTTCGCCCTCGCCAACGCGCTGCTCACGATGGTCGGCTTCATGCTCGGTGTCCTCATCCGGGCCTCGGCGGGCGCCATCGTCGCCTACTTCGTCTACGGGTTCGTGGCACCGACCCTCCTGACGTTCCTGGCGATGAGCCAGGAGTGGTTCCGCGACGCGCAGCCGTGGGTCGACCCGAACTACAGCCAGGACGCGCTCTTCCGCGGCGGCTTCGGGGCCGAGCAGTGGGCCCAGCTCGGGCTCACGTCCGTGGTGTGGCTCATCCTCCCGCTGGTCGTGGGCGTGGTCTCCCTGCTGCGCTCCGAGGTGAAGTAGGTGGCGGGTCGTATCCTGCTCCGATGGCGGTGCTGGGGACCAAGATCCACGTCCCTGCCCCGCGACGCGACCTGGTGCAGCGGCCGCGCCTCATGGACCGGCTGGGCATGGTGGAGCACCCGCGACTGGTCCTCGTCTCGGCCCCGGCCGGCTTCGGCAAGACCACGGTGCTCAGCCAGTGGCTGGCCGACACGGCCGGAGCCGACGGCAAGGTCGCGTGGCTCTCGCTGGACCAGGCCGACAACCGGCCCCGCCGGTTCCTCGAGCACCTCGTCGCCGCGCTGCAGACCGTGGTTGCGCTCCCCACCGCGGCCGAGCTCGTGGCGACCGGCGCCGAGGTGCCGGCCGAGGTCGTCCTGACGTACGCGGTCAACGAGCTCGACCTCCAGCCCGGTCGTGTCGTGCTGGCCCTGGACGACTACCACGTGATCGAGGCCCCGGAGGTCCACCGCGCCATGACCTTCCTGCTCGACCATCTGCCGCCCCAGGCCGGTCTCGCAGTCGCGACGCGGGCCGACCCGCCCTTCCCCCTGTCGCGGCTGCGCGCTCGCGGCGAGCTCGTCGAGCTGCGCGCGTCCGACCTGCGGTTCACCCCCGACGAGGCACAGGCGTTCCTCGCCGACGTCATGGGGCTCGACCTGACCCGGACCCAAGTGGCGGCGCTCGACGCGCGGACCGAGGGCTGGGTCGCCGGCCTCCAACTCGCCGGGCTCTCCCTGCGCGGTGTCGACGACACGGACGGCTTCGTCGAGGCGTTCACCGGCAGCCATCGGTTCGTCCTCGACTACCTCGTCGAGGAGGTCCTGCGCCACCAGCCCGAGCCCGTGCGCAGCTTCCTCCTCGCGACAGCGGTGCTGCGCCAGCTGACCGGGCCCCTCTGCGACGCGCTGACCGGCGGACGCGACGGCGCCACGATGCTCGATTCGCTGGACCGGGACAACCTGTTCCTCATCCCCCTGGACGACCAGCGACGGTGGTACCGCTACCACCACCTGTTCGCCGACGCGCTGCGCGCCCGCCTGGCAGCGGAGCAGCCCGACCGGGCTCGCGCCCTGCACCGGGCCGCCAGTGACTGGTATGCCGCGCACGGACTTGCCGAGGACGCCGTGCGTCACGCGTTGGACGCCGATGACCCCGAGCACGCGGCGGACCTCGTCGAGGCGGCACTGCCCGACATCCGCCGTGAGCGCCGGGACCGCCTGGTGCGCGAGTGGCTGACGGCGCTGCCGGTGGAGGTGGTCCTGAGCCGTCCCCTCCTCGGCACCTACCTCGCCTGGACCCGGCTGGTCGCCGGAGACCTCGAGGGGGTCGAGGCCGCGTTGGCCGACGCTGAACGCGCCCTCGCGGCGCGCCCGCCGTCGGCCCGGCCGGGCGCCACCGCCGCGGCCCAGGAGGAGCTGCGCACCGTGCCGGCAACCATCGCCATCTTCCGGGCGTCGGCGGCGCAGGCCCGCGGCGACCTGGACGCCACGCACCAGCACGCTCGTCATGCGCTCGACCTGACCGAGCCGCGCGACCACATGGCCAGGGGCGGCGCGCTCGGGTTCCTGGGACTGGCGGCGTGGGGGAGGGGCGACCTCGAGGAGGCAGTCGCGACCTTCTCCGACGCCGTGCAGGACATGGGGGCCGCCGGTGACGTCGCGGACGAGCTCGGCAGCACCGTGCCCCTCGCGAGCATGTGGGTCGCGAGGGGGCAGCCGGGCGAGGCGCGAAGGCTGTACGACCTGGCCTTGGCCACCGCCCACGAGCACCCCGGTGCCGCACTGGCGACGCTCGGTGACCTGCACGCAGGTCTCGCCGACGTCCTCGTCGAGCAGGGAGAGCTGGACGCCGCGGAGGAGCACCTCCGGTCGGCCACGGCGTTGGGGGAGCCCGCCTCGCTGCTCGAGAACGGACACCGCTGGTACGTCGCGATGGCACGCCTGAAGCGTGCCCTCGGTGACCTCGAGAAATCAGCCGAGCTGCTGGTCAGGGCGCGGGCGCTGTACCTGCCCGGCTTCTTCCCGGACGTGCGACCGATCCCGGCGCAGCTGGCGCGGACACGCATCGCGCAGGGAAGACTTGCCGAAGCGTGGGAGTGGGCGCGTGACCACGAGCCCCGACGGCCCGACGAGCCTTCCTACCTCGAGGAGTTCGACCAGCTCACCCACGTCCGGCTGGTGCTGGCCCAGCACCGTGCCGGCGGCGACCCGAGCCACCTCGCGACCGCCGCAGCCCGGCTGGACCGGCTGACCCCCGGCGCCGAGGCCGGCGGCAGGGGAGGCAGCCTCGTGGAGATCCGCATGCTGCGCGCGCTGGTCCACCAGGCGCGGGGCGAGCGGGCGGCTGCCGCGTCGGAGCTCGGAGCACTCCTCGAGGAGGCGCTTCCCGCCGGATACGTCCGGATCTTCCTCGACGAGGGTGAGCCGATGGACGAGCTGCTCCGTGCCGTCGAGCGGCTGCCCCGGGCAGGTGAGCTTGCCCGCCGGCTCAGGCACGCGGCATACCGGCAAGTCCCCGTGGCGACGGCAGGGGAGGCCGAGGGGCTGAGCGAGCGTGAGGTCGAGGTGCTCCGCCTGCTCGCCACGTCGCTCAGCGGGCCCGAGATCGCCCGCGAGCTGTTCGTGTCCCTGAACACGCTGCGGACGCACACGAAGCACATCTTCACCAAGCTCGACGTCAACACCAGGCGCGCCGCGGTGAGCCGGGCCACCGAGCGCGGCCTGCTCTGAGGTCAGGGGCTCCCCGAGAGGCACCGGGGTCGGCTCAGGGTCCGGCCGTGGCTGTGCCGGATGGTCCGGTGGCTCGGGCCGGACGAGCGTGGATCCATGACGACGACCACGCTCCACCCACTCCACGTCTCGGGCGTGCCGACCAGGAGTCGCGCGGTCGCATGGCCTCCCCGGATGGGAGCCGAGAGGGTCCCCCAGCTCGTCGCGCTGCTCGGGTCCCTCAGTGCCGCAGCGCTGTTCACCTACATCGTCATCGCCCTGCCCAACCGACTGATGCTCAGCGAGTACGTGCACGTCCCCGGTGGGTTGGTGCCCTTCGTCTGCGGCCTGCTCGCCCTGGCAGTCGGCACGTCGGCGGTGGCCCGGCTCGTGCAGGCGCACGGTGGGCCGGCGGTGTCGGTCCTGCGGGTCTGCACTGCGGCCAGCGTGGTCACGGCAGCCTTCCCGACGGACCCGACCCGGTCCGCCGCCACCTCGCTCTCCGGCCAGGTCCACCGCTGGGCTGCGGCCGTGGTCTTCCTCGGACTGCCGTTGGCCGGGTGGCTGGTGGCCCGTGGCTCCGCGACCGGGTCCGCCCGGGCCGTGCGCTGCGTCGTCGCGGCGTCGGCACTCGCCACTGCGATGACCCTCCTGCTGAACCCGCTCTCACCGCTCGCCGACGTCATCGGCCACCCGGGCTGGGAGGGCGGCTTCCAGCGGATGCTCGCGGCTGCCGACGTGGTCCTCGTCGGCGCGATCGCAGCCGGTCACCGACGGCTGGTGGGGGATCACCACGTCGATCACATCGGGTGGTGATTCGCCGTCACCCCACCGGTTCCTACCGTCGGAGGCGTTCCCGGACCCGCCGGGACGCACCAGCAAAGGAACCCAGCCATGACCGTCACCACCAGCCGCCTCGGCCAGGCAGCGGGCATCGCCGCTGCCATCGGAGGCGCCATCTTCATCGCCGTCCAGATCAACCACCCCGCCATGGAGGTCGCGTCCGCGACCACGACCGACTGGGTGGTGCGCAGCACCGCCAAGACGGTCATGTCGGCACTGGTGCTCGCTGGCATCACCGGCATGTACCTGCGCCAACGCAGCCGGGTCGGCGTCCTGGGCCTCGCCGGCTACCTCGTCCTCAGCTTCGGCTACCTCGCGATGCTCGGCACCGAGTACCTCGCGGCGTTCGTCCTCCCGACCCTGGCCCACACGGACCCCGGCTACGTCAACGACATCATCGTCGCGGCCTACGGCGGCACGGCGTCCGGCGACATCGGCGCGATGAAGACCGTCCTCATGCTCACCGGCTTCGGCTACGTCCTTGGCGGGCTGCTCTTCGGCATCGCCACGTTCCGCGCCGGCATCCTGGCCCGCTGGGCGGCCATCCTGCTCGCCGTCGGCAACGTCTCCACGCTCGCGCTGTCCGCGCTGCCGGACTCGTTCAACCGACCCATGGCCGTCCCCACCGGCCTCGCGCTCATCGGCCTGGGCGTCTCCCTGTGGCGTGACCAGCGACGCGCCTCGGCCGGCTCCGAGACGAGCGCCACGACCGGTTTCGCTCCCGTGCAGGCTGCGGTCCGATGACCAGGCGGCAGTGGGGCTGGGGTGCTCCGGCCGCCCTCGTGGCCCTGAGCGTGGTCCCGCTCGTGGCCGGTGCCGCGCGGCTGGTCGAGATCCTGGGAGGGCCGGCCACCCTCCCGGCAGACACCCGGATCACCGACTCCCCGCTGCCCGTCATGGTCCACATCGTGGGCGCCGCCGTCTATGCCCCCCTCGGGGCGCTCCAGTTCGCCACCGGGTTCCGGCGCCGGCGGCCCGGGTGGCACCGGGCCGCTGGCCGGGTCCTGGTGGTGGCCGGGCTCGCGGTGGCGCTGTCGGCCCTGTGGCTGACGCTGTTCTACCCACCGCAACCTGACTCCGGGCCGCTGCTGTTCGTGCTGCGGGTCGGGTTCGGGTCCGCGATGGTCGCCAGCCTGGGACTGGGGCTCGCCGCGATCCGGCGGGGTGACGTCGCCACTCACCGAGCCTTCATGACCCGGGCCTACGCCATCGCGATGGCGGCGGGCACCCAGGTGTTCACCGAGGGTTTCGGGAGTGCGCTGCTCGGGTACTCCCCGCTGGCGCTCGACGTGTCCCGCGGGGCGGCGTGGGTCATCAACCTGGCCGTGGCCGAGTGGGTCATCCGGCGCCGCCCGGTGGGCGGTGTGCGCCGCAGGGTCGCGGTCGTGGTGGGTGAGCGGACGTGAGCACGGCGTACGAGCTCCGGGTCGAGGGGCACCTCGACCGCCACTGGTCCGCCCTCCTCGGGGGCCTCGCCCT
>DASUKI010000177.1:0-5417 GCA_036278855.1 Pedococcus sp. | reverse complement strand
GCCGGTGACGCCCCCGCGCCCGGTGACGCACCCGCGGACGGTGCCGGGCCGGCATACGAGGTCATGTATCTCCTGCGCGAGAGCGACGACGCCCTCGTCGGCACCCTGCGCGACGTGCTCGACGAACTGGGCGACTCGGTGCTGGTCGTCGGTGGGCCGCAGGTGTGGAACGTCCACGCGCACGTCGACGACGTGGGGGCGGCGATCGAGGCGGGCCTCGACGCCGGGCGGCCCTACCGGGTGCGCGTCACGCACTTCCCCGACCAGGGCGGCAGCAGCCGACCTGCCTCGACCGTCGCAGTGGTGGCGTGCGCCGCGGGCCCGGGGCTGGCAGCCGTGTTCGAGCGGGCCGGCGCGCAGGTGGTGGCAAGCGGTCCGGGTCGGCGCGCCGCCGCCGGGCAGCTGCTCGAGGCCGCCAGGGCCGCGCACGCCCTCGGGGTGGTGCTCCTGCCCAACGACGCCGACACCGTGCTGGCCGCCGGTGCCGCCGCCCGGGCCGCGGAGCGGGACGGGCTGGAGGTGCACGTCGTCCGCTCCGGCACCGCGGTCCAGGGACTCGCCGCACTCGCGGTCTTCGACCCCGGCGCCACGGCGGCACGCAACGCCGCGCAAATGGGTGCGGCTGCGGCCGCGACCCGCCACGGTGCGATCGCGGTGGCGAGCAAGGAGGCTCTCACCAGCGCGGGCCGCTGCAGTCCCGGGGACGTGCTCGGTGCGGTGGGTGGCGACGTCGTCGTCATCGGCACCGACCTGCACGAGGTGGCCGTCGAGGTCGCTGCGCGCCTGCTGTCCAGTGGTGGTGAGCTGGTGACCGTCGTCAGCGGGGAGCAGGCGCCCGATGGCGCGGCGCGGGTGCTGGCCGAGCGGGTCCAGCGCGCCCACCGCGGCGTCGAGGTCAGCGTGGTCGAGGGCGGGCAGCCGCACTACCCGTTCCTGCTGGGGGTGGAGTAGGTGGTCGACGAGGGCACCAAGCTGCGCTCGGTCATCTCCAGCGCGGCCCCCAAGCTGGCCAAGGAGCGCGGGCTGCACACGGTGGGCGACCTGCTGCGATTCTGGCCGCGTCGCTACACCTCCTTCGACGCCGACCTGTCCGACCTGCACGAGCGCGAGTACGTCGTCGTGGTGGCCGACGTCAAGGAGGCCGTGACCCGGCCGATGCGGCAGCGGAGGGGACGGATCCTGACCGCCACGATCACCGACGGGTCGCAGGAGATGGAGGTCACCTTCTTCAAGCCGTACGGGCACGAGGGCCGCCTCGTCCCGGGAGCCCGGGCGATCTTCGCCGGCAAGGTCGGCAGGTACGGGCGCACCTGGCAGCTGACCCACCCGGACTACCAGATCCTGCCACCGGACTCCGACGGGCTGGACGCCCGTCGCACGCTGCTGCCCATCTACCTGCAGGTCGCCAAGGTCCAGAACTGGACCATCATCGACAGCCTCAACCTCGTCTTCGACCAGCTCGACTCGGTCACCGACGTGGTGCCTCCGGAGGTGGCGCGCAGACAGGGACTGCCGTCCCGGATCGAGGCCCTGCGCGGTATCCACCAGCCGACCGGGTGGCCGCAGGTCGAGAGGTCCCGCAAGCGGCTGCGCTACGAGGAGGCCTTTGTCCTGCAGACCGCGCTCGCCCAGCGGCGGCACCGGCAGTCGCTCGAGAAGACCACCGGTCGGCGGCCGCGCGAGGGTGGGCTGCTGGCGGCCTTCGACGCGCGACTCCCGTTCGAGCTCACGGCCGGGCAGCGCGAGGTGGGGGAGACGCTCGCCGCAGAGATGGCCCGGGACACACCGATGCACCGACTGCTCCAGGGCGAGGTGGGCTCGGGCAAGACGGTCATCGCGCTGCGGGCGATGCTCGCCACGGTCGACGCGGGGGGCCAGGCGGCCCTGCTCGCGCCCACCGAGGTGCTCGCCGCCCAGCACCACCGCTCGATCACTGCCATGCTCGGCGACCTCGCCGAGGGCGGCATGCTCGGCGGCGCCGACATCGGCACGAGGGTCGCGCTGCTCACCGGCTCGCAGTCCACGGCTGCGCGCAAGCAGGCGCTGCTCGACGCGGCCTCCGGTGACGCCGGGATCGTCATCGGCACGCACGCCCTCATCCAGCAGGCCGTCAGCTTCTACGACCTCGCCCTGGTCGTCGTCGACGAGCAGCACAGGTTCGGGGTCGAGCAACGAGATGCCTTGCGCGAGAAGGGCAAGCAGCCGCCGCACGTCCTCGTCATGACCGCCACCCCGATCCCGCGCACGGTTGCGATGACGGTCTTCGGCGACATGGAGACCTCCACGCTGCGCGAGTTGCCGCGGGGCCGCTCGGCGATCACGACCCACGTCGTGCCGGGCGACAACGCACGCTGGATGGAGCGCACGTGGGAGCGGATCGCCGAGGAGGTGCGCGCGGGTCGGCAGGCCTACGTCGTGTGCCCCCGCATCGGGGGCGATGACAAGGGCGACGAGGACGAACCGTTCCTGCCCCCCGAGGTCGACGAGGAGGGCGAGCCGGTCGAGGCGCCCCGCGAGCTGGCGAGCGTCCACGCCGTGGAGGCGGCACTGCGCTCGACCCCGGCGCTCGAGGGCCTGGCCATCGAGGTGCTTCACGGACGCATGGCGCCCGATGACAAGGACGCCGCGATGGCCCGGTTCACCCGGGGCGAGGTCGACCTGCTCGTCTCCACCACCGTCATCGAGGTCGGGGTCGACGTCGCCAACGCCACGGTCATGGTCGTCATGGACGCCGACCGGTTCGGGGTGTCCCAGCTGCACCAGCTGCGCGGCCGCGTCGGTCGCGGTGAGCACCCCGGCCTGTGCCTGCTCGTGACCAGCACCGACACCGAGGCCGCCCTCACCCGCCTCGAGGCGGTCGCCAGGACGACCGACGGGTTCGAGCTGGCCCGCCTCGACCTCGAGCAGCGGCGCGAGGGCGACGTGCTCGGTGCCCGGCAGTCCGGGGGACGCAACCAGCTCGAGTGGCTGCGGATCCTGCGCGACGAGGACCTCATCGACGCCGCCCGCCAGGACGCCTTCGCCATCGTCGCGGACGACCCCGAGCTGCAGGGGCACCCCGAGCTCGCGGCAGCCGTAGCCGAGCGCGTGGACGAGGAGAAGGCGGCCTTCCTCGAGCGAGGCTGAGGCATATCCACCTGCAGGCACCGCGACACCGGCCCTAGGCTCGCAGGATGCTCCTCGCCCACGACGTCCAGGGTTCCGGCCCACCCGTGCTGCTGATCCACGCCGGGGTCGCGGACCGCCGCATGTGGGACCCGCTGGTCGAGGCGCTGGCCCACACGTTCCGAGTCGTCCGTCCCGACCTGCGCGGCTTCGGCGAGACGCCGCTGCCCCCGGGGCCGTTCAGCAACGCCGACGACCTCGACGCGCTCCTGGCCCACCTCGAGATCGCCCACGCCGAGGTGGTGGGGTCGTCCTACGGTGGCCGCGTCGCGCTCGAGCTGGCGACCACCCATCCCAGCCGGGTGTCCTCGCTCGTGCTGCTCAACACGGCATACCGTGACCTTGACCCCACGCCCGCCGCGGAGGCGGTGGGCGACGAGGAGGAGCGCCTCCTCGAGGCCGGCGACGTGGACGAGGCGGTCGACCTCATGGTCCGCACCTGGGTCGGGCCGGACGCTGGTGACGACGCGCGCGAGCTGGTGCGCGTGATGCAACGCCACGCCTTCGACGTGCAGCTCGCCGCCGAGGCGGCCGACCCCGAGCCCGAGCCCCGGCGCATCGACGTCGACCCCACCGCCATCAGCGTGCCCGTCACCCTCGTATCTGGTGGACACGACGTCGACCACTTCCAGGCCATCGCCGACCACCTCGCCGGCCAGATCCCGGGCGCCGAGCGGGTGCACCTCGACTGGGCCGGCCACCTGCCCTCCCTGGAGCGCCCGGACGCGGTGCTCGCCCTGCTGCTCGACGTGCTGCGCGACGACCCGACGGTGCACGCCCCCTGACGCGCCGGCCACGGTGCTCGATCCCGGCCCGTGGCAGCGGATGAGAAACTGCCGGCCGTGACGCGGATCATCAGCGGCCGGGCGGGCGGCCTGCGCCTGGCCACCCCGCCGGGGTCAGGGACGCGACCCACGAGTGACCGGGTCCGCGAGGCGTTGTTCTCCCGGCTCGAGCACCTCGAGGTGCTCGACGGTGCGCTGGTCACCGACCTGTACGCAGGCTCCGGCGCCCTCGGGCTCGAGGCCGCGTCCAGAGGAGCCCGCAGCGTCATCCTGGTCGAGTCCGACCGGCGCGCCGCGAAGGTCACCAGGAGCAACGCCGCGGCGCTCGGGATACCCGGGGTGGCGGTGCAGCACGCGACGGTCCGGCAGGTCCTCGCCGCTCCACCGCCGCAGCCGCAGACGCTCGTCTTCCTCGACCCGCCGTACGACCTGGCCGAGGACGACCTGGCCGGTGACCTGCAGGAGCTGGTCGCGCAGCGGTGGCTCGCCGCGGACGCGCTCGTGGTCGTGGAGCGGTCCTCGCGCTCGCCGGAGCCGTGGTGGCCCGACGGTCTCGCCGTCGAGGGGGAGCGCCGCTACGGGGAGACCCGCATCTGGTTCGCCGGGCCACGCCTGCCCGACGAGGTGGCCTGACGAGCCTGCCCGACGAGGTGGCCTGACGAGGTGGCCTGACGGTCGACGGACTCCGGCCGCACGCGACCGTGCCCGGCCCACCACGAGGGTGAGCCGGGCACGGTTGGGTCGGGACGGTCAGGCGGTCGGCACGCCGTCCGCCGGCGCACCACCCGCGGTGGCACCGCCGGCCGGGGTGATGCTGAACTGCACCGCGCCGTTCTGGTCGACGCTCGCATCGAGCACCTGGTCGCCGAGGGCGACCGCCGCGTCCTCGTCGAGGTAGACCCGGGCGCCGTCCTGCTCGACCACGGCGTCGCCGGGCTGGGCGGACTCGGTCGGTGCAACCGTCAGGGCGCCCTGGTTCGCGCCCTCCTGGCTGAACCGCAGACCCGCGTCGTCGCCGGGCGCGCTCTGGTCGACGATGGTCTTGACGATCGTGCTGGCGTTCTCGGTCAGGGTGAGCATGGCTCTCTTCCGATTGAGGTCTGGACCCCTCCACCGTCACGCATCGGCCCGGCCGATCTCAAGCCGGGCGTCCGCTGGGTGGGATGCACCGTCTCGCGGAGCGGTCGAGGTGTAGCCCCCTCGCAGGTGGGGAAGGGTATGGCCGTGACGAACTATGAGATCCCCAGGCCCACCGAGGGCGACGTCGTCGATCGCATCCTCCACGACGACCTGGGGAACGACGGCTGCGGCTCCGTCGACAACGTTCGGCGCATCGTCGAGCGTGACACGAAGGAGGGCCTGCTCCAGGAGGAGGGCTCCACGGGGCAGCAGGGCTGACGAGCGGTTCGTCGTGCCTGCGCTGCTAGGTTGCGGAGGTGACCAGACGGTGTGTGTGCCCGGGTTCGT
>DASUKI010000176.1:0-10035 GCA_036278855.1 Pedococcus sp. | reverse complement strand
ACCCAGCAGAAGCAGAGCGCGAAGCCCATCGCCAGGGCCAGGGCCGCCAGCACCCCGGGCGCACTGGTCTGCACCCTGAAGCCCATGGCGAACCCCGTGCCCATGATCACGGCGAACAGGATCAGGTAGCGCACGAAGTCGGCGAGCACCGCACCCAGCAGCGGCGAGAACCGCGCGATCGGCAGTGCCCGGAACCGGTCGAAGACACCCTTGTCGATGTCGGCGTTGAGCTGCTGCCCGACGCTGATGCTCGACATGGCGATGAGCTGGCCGAGCATGCCGGGGAGCAGGAACTGCAGGTACTGCGCCTGCGAGCCGCCGGAGATGGCGCCACCGAAGATGTAGGTGAACAGGCCCAGGAAGATCACCGGTTGGAGGGTGACGTCGATCAGGCTCTCGGGCGTGCGGAAGGTGTTGATGAGCGAGCGCTTCGCCAGCACGAGCGAGTGCCGCAGCCAGGCCCAGCGCCCACCCTCGGGCGTCGGGGTGGGGCGCGGAGCCTGGTGCGGGGTGGTGTCGCGGGTCGGGGTGGCGCCGGGCGCCTGGGTCGCGAGCGTGGTCATGCCGCGTCCTCCTCGTCGGTCGTGGTGTGCCCGGTGAGGGTCATGAAGACCTCGTCCAGGCTGGGCAGGTGCAGCGATGCCTCGAGGACGGGTATGCCGTCCTGTCCGAGGCGCTGGAGAGTGGCGGTGAGTGCCTGCTCGCCGTCCACCGGGACGGTGAGCTGGTTGCGGCCGGACACGGTGGGCTCGGTGCCACCGACGTCGCGCAGGATGGCCGCCACGTCCGGGAGCCGGTCCGCGTCGGCCGGCATGACCTTGACCCGCTGTCCGCCGACGACGCGCTTGAGCCCGTCCGGGGTGTCGTGGGCGATGACCTTGCCCCGGTCGATGACGACGATGTCGTCGGCCAACGCGTCGGCCTCGTCGAGGTACTGGGTGGTGAGCAGCACGGTCGAGCCGTCGGCGACCAGGCTGCGGACAACCCCCCACATGTCCTCGCGCTTCGCCGGGTCGAGCCCGGTCGTCGGTTCGTCGAGGAAGATCACCGATGGCCGGCCGACGAGGCTGGCCGCGAGGTCGAGGCGGCGGCGCATGCCGCCGGAGTAGCTCTTCGCCACCCGGCCGGCTGCCTCGGACAGGTCGAACCAGGCCAGCAGCTCGCGGGCCCGCGCCTTGGCGTCCCGCGTGCTGAGGTTGAGCAGCTGCCCGATGAGCACCAGGTTCTGCAGGCCGGTGAGGTCCTGGTCGACCGAGGCGTACTGCCCGGTCAGCCCGATCGTCTGCCGCACCCGGTGTGCCTGCGTGAGCACGTCGTAGCCACCGATCCGTGCGGTGCCGCTGTCAGGTCGCAGCAGGGTGGACAGGATGCGCACGGCGGTCGTCTTGCCGGCGTCGTTGGGGCCGAGCACCCCCAGGACGGTGCCCTGCTCGGCGCCCAGGTCGACACCGGCCAGGGCCTGGGTGTCGCGGAACCGCTTGGTGAGGCCCTCGGCCTCGATCACGCTCGTCATCTGGACTCCTCGTGTCTGTGTGGTGTGACCACTGTCGAGGAGCCCACTGGCAGGTCGCGCACACGGCGCTGGCACGCGCTGGCACAGGCCTGTCGTCGTGCCGGCGACCGCGCCTCAGGCCCGGTGGGCGGCGGTGTCGGTATGCCGCGTGGCGGGGTCGGTGGCCTCCGGCACCTCGAGGTGCAGTGCCCACCACAGGAGGGCGAGGGCGCCGAGGCAGCCGAACGTGTCGGCGTTCTGCAGGACCCGGCCGATCCAGCGCGGCCACTCGGGGTGGTTGAGCCAGGAGATGCCCCACCAGGGCAGCCGGCACAGGAAGAAGCCGGTGATGGCCGCAGCCGCCACGATGCGCCGGCGGTCCCGCAGCGGCTCGGCGCCGAGCACGGCGAGGATGACGACGACCATCCAGTGCAGGTGGTGGATCCACGCGACCGGTGACAGCAGCACCGCCATGAGGCCGACGACGGCGACCTCACTGACCGAGTCGCCCGCGCGGTAGGCACGCCGCGCCAGCTGGAACCCGACGACGCCGACCACCGCGACGCAGGCCAGCCACAGGACGGTGCCGGGGATGCCCTGTGGTCCGACCCGGAGCAGGAAGCCGCGGATCGACTGGTTCGAGGTGCCGGCGTTGGGGCCGAGCCGGGCCGGGTCCTGCAGCGCCCCGCCCCAGAAGGCGAACGACGCCTCCGGCAGCAGCACCCACGCGCCGAGCGTCACCGCGACGGCGGTCCCGACCGCGGTGGCGGCCTCACGCCAGCGGCGGTTGAGGAGGTAGTGGACGACGAAGACGCCCGGGGTCAGCTTGATCGACATCGACAGCCCGACCAGAACCCCCGGAGGCACCCGCCGCAGCAGGCCCGGGCGCGGCTGCCGCAGGTCCATGAGGCAGGCCAGCACCATGAACGCGTTGACCTGCCCGAAGCGGATGCCGTCGGACACCGGGTGCAGCCACAGCATCGGCGCGGTGAGCAACGCCACGGTGATCGGCGCGAGGGCGCGGGTGCGGTGGATCAGGCGCCACCCGGCATACCAGACGATCGCGACGTTCGCGACGACCTGGGCTAGCGTCCACAACCAGCCAACTGCCCCGAACGGCACGAGCGCCAAGGGGATCGCGAGCACCGCGGCGAACGGTGGGTAGGTGAACGGCAGCAGCTGGGGCGCCTCCGTCATGGCTGAGTAGATGGGGCGGCCGGACAGGATCGACACCCCGGCCTGGCGGTACACCTCGACGTCGACCTGCCACTGGTCCAGGGGCCAGAAGACGAGGTAGCGCAGCACCGGGACGGCGGCCGCGGCGAGCACCAGCACACCGGCCAAGGACCACCGCCCAGCCGGCGACCAGGCCCCCACCGCGCTGGCGACCAGGTGGGCGGCGGCACGGACCCGGGGCCAGCGGGCGCGTGGGGACGCGGAGGCCCTGGTCGTGGCGGTCACGCCCTCCATTCTTGCGTGCAGCCCGACCCGTAGCCTGTACGGGTGACCCGCCGTGCCCTGCTCGTGCTCGCCGGCCTGCTCGCGACCCTCACTGCAGTGCTGCTGCCCTCCACCGCCACCGCCGGTCCGGTGGGCACCGCGTCGGCGACCCCGGCGACGGCGTCCGGCGGGACCGTCAACCCGGCGGCAGACACCCCCGGACCGGCGATCCTCATCGGCACCGGCGGCATCACCTGGAGCGACGTCTCCCAGAAGGGCACCCCCTCGCTGTGGTCGTTCCTCACCGACGGCTCGACCGCCGCGCTGTCGGTGCGCTCGGTGTTCACCAACACCTGCCCCGTCGACGGCTGGCTCAGCCTGTCGGCCGGCAACCGGGCCGCCGCCCCCGGCCCGGACAAGAACGGGGCACGCAGGACCACCGACCCGTGTCCGCCGATCCCCACCGTGGACAGCGGGGTCGTGCCGGGTTGGGACACCTACGTCCGAGCCGCGAACCGGCTCAAGTTCGACAGCACACCCGGCTTGCTCGGGGAGACCCTGGCCACCAACGGCCAGTGCGTGCAGGCGATCGGCGCCGGCGCCGGCGTGGGCGCCGCCTACGCCTCTGGCGCGGTGCCTAACTACGCGCCGCTCGACACCGGGCAGCTCACCGGGCTGCTGTCCAAGTGCCGGGTCACGCTCGTCGACGTCGGGTCGCTGCGCGACCCGGCCGACCTGCCCGAGGCGGAGCAGCAGGCTGGCGCCGGCACCCGGACCGACCAGGTGGCCGAGATCGACCAGCGCATCGCCCAGGTCATGCAGGCGGCACCGAGCGGGTCCGACATCATCGTCGCCAGCCTGTCCGACGCCGGGCGCAGCGAACGGCTGCGGCTGGTGGCGGCCAAGGGGCCGCACTACGGCACCGGGACGCTGTACTCCCCCTCGACCCGCCAGACCGGGCTGGTCCAGTCCGCCGACCTGACCGTCACCCTGCTCAAGGCGGGCGGGGTGCCGGTGCCCGACGGCCTCGGCGGAGCCGCCCTACGACGGATGGCCGACGAGGGCAACTCCGACGATGCAGCCCGCGGCCGGCTCCAGCACCTCGTCGACTTCGACGACGCCAGCCACGACGTGCACGCCCTGGTGCCACCGTTCTTCAACGCCGTCGTCTACACGCAGATCGCGATCTATCTCTTGGCCGCCATCGTGTGGCGCCGCGACTTCGGCACGCCCGACAAGCGGTTGCGCATGTTGCGCATCGTACGACGGGTGGCCGTCATCGCGGCCGCCGTGCCGGCCGCGACGTTCCTGGCCAACCTGGTCCCGTGGTGGCGCTTCCCCGTCCCGATGGTCGGGGTGGTCGCGTCGGTGGCGCTGTTCGTGGCGGTGATCGCAGGCGCGGCCCTGCTCGGTCCGTGGAGCCGACGGGTGACCGGGCCGCTCGCCGTCGTCTCGCTGGCGACCATGCTGGTCCTGGCAGTCGACGTCATCACCGGCTCACGGCTGCAGATCTCCTCGCTGATGGGGCTGCAGCCCGTCGTCGGCGGTCGCTTCTACGGCATGGGCAACGTCACGTTCGCGCTGTTCGCCACGGCCGCGTTGCTGCTGTGCATCGTTGCCTCCTCGCACTTCGTCCGACGGGGCGACAACCGCACCGGCGCTCTGGTGGCCCTCGCGGTCGGGGTGGCCGCGGTTGTCGTCGACGGCGCACCCTCCTGGGGTGCTGACGGCGGCGGTCCACCGGCCTTCCTCCCCGGCCTCGCCTACCTCGTGCTGGCGATCCTGGGCATCCGGATGACCTGGCGGCGCGGGCTGCTCATCGGCGCCGTCACCGTGGTCCTGTTCCTCCTGGTCGGATTCCTCGACTGGCTGCGGCCCACCGAGAAGCGCTCGCACCTCGGCCGGTTCTTCGACTCCCTCATCCACGGCGGCGCGTGGGACATCGTCGTGCGCAAGCTCGAGCAGAACATCGGCATCCTGTTCGGCAACTACCGCCTGGCCCTGCTCGTGCCGATCGCCCTCGTCTTCGTCATCTACGTCCTGGCCCGCCCGACGTCCTGGGGGTCGCGGTCCCTGCAGCGCTCCTACGACGCCGTCCCCACGCTGCGACCGGGACTCATCGCGCTGCTGATCACGCTCACGATCGGATTCGCCATCAACGACTCCGGCGTGGCGATCCCTGCCAACGGCGCCATCATCGCCGTGCCCCTCATCATCGCCGTCAGCGTGCGCGTGCTGGAGGACGAGGCGCGGACGAGCGCCTCCACTCGCCGGCTGCGACGAGGGTGAGCCACCCCCACACCAGCAGCACGGCATACGGCACCACGTCCTTGCGCACGACGAGGGTGACCCGCTCGACCGCGGCGCTCATGCCGTGGACCCGGCCCGGCACGTAGGCGACCGCCATTGCGCTGAGCCGCAGCAGCAGCACCGCGTCGAGGGCGCTGGCGGCCAGCACGGGCAGGGTCGCCCAGGTGAGCAGGTCGTACCACGGCAGGGAGTACGGAGCGGCGAGGCTGTATGCCGCGCTGACCACGAGCGTCCACCGCGCGGCCTGGCTCGTGGTGGTCGCCGGCGCGAGGCGCCCCGTCGTCCGGGCGAGGACCACGAGCAAGCCCAGCGCCAGTGCCACGGCGAACCAGCTGACCAGGGTGCGGGTCGTGCCGCCGCCGAGGGGCCCGACGAGCAGGCGGTAGAGCAGTCGCCACGGGGTGGCCAGCGAGATCGACCGCCGGGCCGCGCCGAGCTGGTCGTAGACGTGGGGACCGGCCCACAGGTGCAGCGGAACCGCCACGGCCAGCGCGCCGGCGACGAGCCGGACTGCGCGCCAAGGGAACTCGCGCCGCTGGCCAGTCCACCAGGCGATGAGCACCGCCAGTCCCGCCGCGCCGTAGGTCACCTTCGAGGAGACCGCCAGACCGGCCAGGGCGCCGGCGAGGAGGGGGCTGCGTGCCGCAGCGACGACTGCAGCCAGTGCCAGAGCCGTGGCCACCAGGTCCACGTGCCCACCGAGGACCCCGATCCCGAACACAACCGGGTTGAGGGTCCAGAGCACGTCGACGCGGCGCGGGGACGCCGAGGTCCGCAGCAGCAGGGCACGGACCGCCAGCCAGGACAGGACCACGAGAACCTGCCAGCACCAGACGGTCTCACGCATGCTCGCCCCCCCGAGGTGGGAGCACAGCGACTGCAGCAGGGTGGCGAAGGGGCCGTAGACGCTGACCGTGTCGGTCCACGGTGGCTCCACCAGGCTGGTCACCGGGTCGCCGCCACCGGCCCACGCGCTGGGCGGTGTGAGGTAGGGGTCACCTCCCTGCGCCGCGATGCGACCGTAGGCCGCGTAGTTCGTGTGGTCGGCCGAGCCGAACGGGCTGGTGGCCAGGGCCAGCAGCGCCAGGAGCAGCGGCCACCGCCAGCGCAGCACCGCGCCGGTGGCTCGTCCCCCGAGCAGTCCGGCGCCGACCCCGAGGGCACCGATGACGTAGGCGGCCCACAGGATGGTGGTGACGACCGCCGAGGTCGGCGACCACGACAGCTCTCCCGGCGCCCAGCCGCGCGGTCCCAGCCCGGGCTTGGCGGCGCTCGGGCCGGCAACCCCGACGAGCAGCAGCAGCCCGAACGAGGCGGTGACGAGCCCGACCCACAGCCGGTTCGACGCCAACCCGCCGGGGAATCCACCGCGCGAACACATCGACTGGGGGGAGGTCATGCCCTGGCGCGGCGACGGGCCAGCGCCAGCCAGACGTCGCGGTACTGACGGGCCCGGTGCACCTGTCCGCCCCAGTCCGCGCCGGTGACACGGTGGTGCAGCTGGCACGGCACCTCCTCGACCCGCAGACCCGCGCGGAGCACGTCCACGGTCAGCCCGACCTCGACCCCCCATCCACGCGCCAGCGGGCTCGCGGCGTCGAACGCCGCACGGGTGAGGCACCGCATGCCGGACAGCGGCTGCACGGCGCGAAAGCCCGTCAGGTCCTCGATCCCGTTGCGCGCCAGGCGGACCACGAACCCGTGCCCCCCGCCGCTCGTCCGCTGCGCAGGCAGGGTTGCGATGGTCATGTCGGCGCGGCCGTCCGTCACGGGCGTGACCAGAACGCCCAGGTTGGCCGCGGAGTCCTCGAGGTCGCCGTCGACGAACAGCAGCGGCCGTCGCTCGTCGGAGCCTCCGACCCGCCCCTCGACCGCTTCGTGCCTGGCGACGTAGCCGGCCCCAGTGGTCATCGCGGCGGCCTTGCCGCGGTTGCGCGCGTGCCGGACCACGTGGGCCCCCGCCTCGCGGGCGAGGTCCGAGGTGGCGTCGGTGCTCCCGTCGTCGACGACCACGACGAGGTCGATGTCGGGTATGCCGCGCACGGCCTCGACCGTCGCAGCGATCCGGTCCCCCTCGTCCTTGGCCGGGATGACGACGGCGACGCCCCCTGCGTCGTCCGCGCGCGGTGCGGCTGGCGAGGTGGCTGGCTCCGGCGGGGTGGCCATGGTCAGCGCAGGGTCACCTGGCGGCTCAGCAGCCCGGAACGGGCGCGGCGCTCCTCCGCGGTGAGGGAAGCGCCGGAAGCTGCGGCCGCGGCATACCGGGTCATGAACTCGCCGAGGGCGTCCTCGTGGTCGGCCGCCGACCTGGTCGCATCGAGCTCCCACACCGGCACCAGCAGCCCGCAGGCGCGGAACGCGCCGAGCAGGCGGGTCGCATCCCCCAGCCCGCTCTCGCCTGCCGCGTGCAACCGCGCGAGCGCGTCGGTGGCGACGTCCTCGTCCTCGGGGAGCACGAGGCGGATGTGGGTGCGCTCACCGATCCGGCACCAGTAGGCCGACGGTGCCGCCGACATCCTGGCGGTGGGGATGACCGACTCGTTGGCGCGCTCGAGCGAGGCCTTGCCCTCGTCGTCGAGCTCGCTGTCCCCCACCCAGAAGTCGAAGCCCTCGTGCACGGTGACCTCGAAGTCGGCAGAGGTGTCGAGCAGGTCCTGCAGGCGAGGGCTGTCGGCGGTGGAGGAAGGGGTGCTGGTGACCGGGGTGCCTGCCTCGGCGCCCGCCGCGAGGAGGAGCGAGGTTGCCAGGTCGCGTGACGCGTCGCCGGAGACCGAGCCCGACTGGGTGCCGAAGAAGACGGTGCCGTCGGTGCGGTGCAGCCCTGGCCAGGCGAGGGGCAGGACCGTCGCCACCGTCGCCTCCGTCGGAGCGCCGTCGGGCGCCTTGCCCGGCGCGAACCTCACGGCGGCGGTGGCGGCGGGCAGGATCTCGCGCATCGCGACCCAGTCGGTCTCGCCCGGCAGGCCCTCGAAGGGGCGCGGGACGAACGGTGCCGGCTCGACGCGCGGTGCGCGCGAGCCCTGGTCCGCGCCCTTGCGGCGCCGAGAAGCCTTGCCCATGGCGCAAACCCTAGTGGCCCGCCAGGCAGGCAGGTCGTCAGTGGTTGCGGCGGCGCGACGGGCCGCCGAGCGCCGCCCAGACGGTGCAACCGGTGCGGTCCTCGGTGACCCCCCACTCGTGGGCCAGGCTGCGGACGATCCGCAGCCCGCGCCCCGAGGGTGCCCAGATGGCGCGAGGTGCCGGGCGCGGGACGGAGTCGCTGCCGCCGTCGGTCACCTCGACCTCCACGACACCGGCCTTGACCTTCCAGTGCACCCGCAGGGTGCCGTCGGTGAGCGGTCTCGCGTGCCGCACCGCGTTGGCCACCAGCTCGGACACCACGATCTCGGCCTCGTCCACCACCACGGTCGGCACGTCGCGCCGGCCGCGCAGGTCCTCGACGACCGCCTTGCGGGCGGACGCGACCGACGACGCCGACCACGGCACGCGGATGGTCCGGGAGGCGTCCCCGCCCCGGCCGGTGGCCGACGGGACTGAGCGCACGGGGCGCTGCTCGCGGGGTGAGGCTGGCATGCGGTGGTTCGTCCGATCGGTGGAGATTCAGGCTCGGAGACTACCGACTGGCCCGCACGGCGTCGACAGCCATGTCCGGGCGGTTGCTGATGATCGCGTCGACCCCCAGCTCGATGCAGAGCGCGACGTCCTGCGGCTCGTCCACTGTCCAGACGTAGACCTCGTGCCCCCGGCGCTGCTGGCGCTCCACCGTCTGCGGCCAGCGCCGCAGGATCCTCACGTCGAGCCCGGCGATGTGGACGCCACGGGGCAGCGACCCGTCGCGGAACCGCAGGGGCACGCTCTCCTCGATGAGGTAGACGGCAGGGACCTCGGGGCACAGCTGCCGCATGCGCTGGACCGCCATCTGCGAGAACGACATGAGCCTGACCCAGTGGGCGCCCGGACGTTGCGGGCCGTCGAGCCCGAACTCCGCCAACATCCGGGCGAGCTGGCGTTCCACGAGACCGGCGTAGCGGGTGGGGTGCTTGGTCTCGATCGCCAGCCCGAGCGGCCGGTCGCTCACCGACGTCACCGTGGTCAGCAGGCTGCGCAGGGTGAGCAGCCGGTTGCGGTCCCGGTCCGGCTGCTCGGTCTCGTCGGGGTGCTGGCGCTTCCACGACCCCCAGTCCAGGCCCTCGAGCTCGGCCAGCTCGAGGGTCGAGACGATGCCCCGGCCGTTGGAGGTGCGGTTGACCCGCCTGTCGTGCACGCAGACGAGGTGTGCGTCGGCAGTGAGCCGGACGTCGCACTCGAGGGCGTCCGCACCTTCGCCGATCGCGCGCTGGTACGCCGAGAGCGTGTGCTCCGGCTCCGAGCTGCTCGAGCCGCGGTGCGCGATGACCAGTGGAACGCGTGGCGAGGTGGGCGTGGGGTGGCCGTGCGGGGTGACGGGACCGTCGTCGAGCACGGTGTCATGCTTGCACAGCGGGTGCGCCGGCTCAGGTCGACCCGCTCACACGGCTGGGAGGTGGGGCGTTCGATGGGGGTGAGCCTGCCCGCCTTCCAGACCCTCGTCGACGCGCACTGGCGTGACGTCGCCCGTCTCGCCCACGCGCTGGCCGGACCCCTCGACGGTGACGACGTCGCCCAACAGGCGTGGACGAAGGCGCTGGCGGCCTACCCGTCACTGCGGTCCGCGAGGAACCTGCGCGGCTGGCTGCTCACGATCACGCACCGGTGCGCCATGGACTCACACCGGGGACGGGCCCGCCGAGCGGTGCCCCACGAGGACGTGGCGT
>DASUKI010000175.1:0-10347 GCA_036278855.1 Pedococcus sp. | reverse complement strand
CTCCTGCCGTACGGCGAGATCCTGGCGCAGATCCTCGACGGCAACCAGCTGCTGACGGTGCGCGGCGACGCCGCGGAGGAGTGCTGGCGGATCGTCGAGCCCGTGCTGAGGGCCTGGGCGGACGACAAGGTCCCCATGGAGACGTATGCCGCGGGGTCGGCTGGTCCCGACGGCTGGCTCCCAGCCTGAGGGCTGTGTCCTTCAGGCCGGCTGCGACCCGGCGAACCGCTCGAACCTGCGGTCGGGGACCAGCCAGAGCAGCGCCACCGCGGAGTACACGGCCACGCCCAGCCAGCCCGCGACGAAGCACAGCAGGATGCCCGTGACGTAGATGACGGGCGACAGCTTGCCCTTGAGGTCGGTCCCGAGCGCCGCCCGCAGCCGGTGCTGGTCGTCCTCGGCGCGCAGGATCGTGGTCTGCATGACGTACCACGCCACCGCGCACATGAGCAGGTCGACGCCGTAGACCACGGTCGGCGGGGTCGCGAGCTGGGACTCGTCCATCCACGACGTGGTGAACGGCAGCAGCGAGAGCCAGAACAGCAGGTGCAGGTTCGACCACAGCACCCCGCCGGTGACGCGCTCGACGAGCTGGAACAGGTGGTGGTGGTTGTTCCAGTAGATGCCGATGTAGACGAAGCTCAGCAGGTAGGTCAGCAGGCTGGTGGCCGAGGCGCCGAGGGCGTGGAACGTCGGCTCCTCGGGCGCCCTCAGCTCGAGCACCATGATCGTGATGATGATGGCGAGCACGCCGTCGCTGAACGCCTCCAGCCGGTTGGTGGGCATCGGCGTCAGCCCCCGACGCTGGCCCGCACGGCGTAGAGCTCGGGGAAGAACGTCAGGTCGAGCGCACGTCGCAGGAAGTCCACCCCGCTCGAGCCACCGGTCCCCTTCTTGTGCCCGATGGTCCGGGTCACGACCTGCAGGTGCCGGAAGCGCCACTGCTGGAAGTTGTCCTCGATGTCGACGAGCTCCTCGCAGGTCTCGTAGACGCCCCAATGGTGGGTGGGGTCGGCGTAGACCGCGGCGAAGACGTCGACGAGGCCCTCGTCCATGCGGTAGGGCTGGGTGACATCGCGCTCGAGCACCGCCGCGGGGATGTCGTAGCCCTTGCGGTGCAGGAACCGCAGGAACTCGTCGTAGATGCTCGGCTCCTCGAGCGCGGTGGCGAGCATCCCCTGCGCTGCCGGGTCGTGGGCGAAGACGTCCACCATGTCGCGGTTCTTGTTGCCGAGCAGGAACTCGACCGAGCGGTACTGGAACGACTGGAACCCCGAGGAGGTGGCCAGGAACGGCCTGATCTCGGCGTACTCGCTGGGGGTCAGCGTCGCCAGGACCGACCACTGCTCGGTGAGCTGGGTCTGGATGTGCTTGACCCGGGCCAGCCGCTTGAGCGCCTGCGGCAGGTCGTCGGCGGCGAGCAGCGAGCGCGCCGACCGCAGCTCGTGCAGCATGAGCTTGAGCCACAGCTCGGCGACCTGGTGCTGGATGATGAAGAGCAGCTCGTCGTGCTGCGGCGGCTGGCTGCGCGGGTGCTGCGCCGACAGCAGGCGTCCGAGGTCGAGGTAGTCGCCGTAGGACATGGCGCGGGTGAAGTCGCGCTGCACGCCCTGCTCGATCCTGCGTACCGACCGTGCGTCGGCTCCGTCGCTGCCCATGAGCACACCCTAGATCGAAGCGGTCGCGTAGCCGGACCACCTCGGAGTAACGTGCGCGCAGTGACGCGGTCCCCAGTGGTCCTGACCGCGGCCCGCGCCATCGCGGTGAGTGCCGGCGCGATCGCTGTGGCCTTCGGGATGGGTGCCGGCCCGGCAGTGGCAGCGACAGCGCCGCCACAGGTCCGGCTCAGCACGCTCGCCACTGGGCTGGCGATCCCTTGGGACCTCGCGCTCCTGCCCGACGGCACGGTCCTGTTCACCCAGCGCGGGGGCGTGACGACGCTTCGACGCGCCGATGGCTCTCTTCAGCGGGTCGCGACCGACCAGGCGGACCTGTTCGTCGGGTCCGAGGCGGGGCTGATGGGCCTGGCCCTCGACCCCGAGTTCGCCTCGAACCGCCTCTACTACACCTGCCAGGCCTACCGCGGCAGCGGCACCGCCCCCGTGGACATCCGGGTGCTCCGCTGGCGCCTGAGCGCCGACAACACCGCTGCCGCGCGCATTGGCGCGCCAGTCGTCACCGGCATCCCGATCACGACAGGGCAGCATGCCGGATGCCGGCTCCGGTTCGCACCGGACGGCACCCTCCACATCGGAACGGGCGACGCCATCACGGGTACCACACCCCAGGACCTGTCCTCGCTCGGCGGCAAGACGCTACGAGTTCGTCCCGACGGCTCTGCACCCGCCGACAACCCCTTCTCGGCCATGGGGGGAAACGCGGCCAAGGTATTCACCTACGGCCACCGCAACGTGCAGGGGCTCGCCGTGCGCCCTGGCACCTCGCAGGTGTGGAGCGCAGAGCACGGGCCGGACGTCGACGACGAGGTCAACCTCCTCGCGCGCGGCGCCAACTACGGCTGGGACCCCGTCCCCGGTTACAACCAGAACGTCCAGATGACCGACCTCGGCAAGTTCCCCTCCGCAGTCGCCGCACGGTGGCGGTCCGGCGACCCGACGGTGGCGACCAGCGGCGCCACCTTCCTCACGGGCAGCTCATGGGGCCGTTGGGAGGGCGCACTCGCGGTCGCCGAGCTCAAGAACACCGGCGTCAGGGTACTGTCCATGACGCCGGACGGCCGGGTGACCGCCGCTGAGGAAATGGGCCCGCTCGACGGCACCCTCGGGCGGATCCGCACCGTGCAGAGTGGGGCAGGCGGCGTGGTCTACGGGACGACGAGCAACGGCTCCGACGACCGCCTGTTCCGCGTGGACCCCGTTGCCACACCAGAGCCCTACCGGGTCGGCCTCGACGTG
Source organism: Pedococcus sp. (assembly GCA_036278855.1). Classification (GTDB taxonomy): domain Bacteria; phylum Actinomycetota; class Actinomycetes; order Actinomycetales; family Dermatophilaceae; genus Pedococcus. The sequence continues at coordinate 7,432 of DASUKI010000175.1, read as the reverse complement.
TCACCGAGCGGTGTGGCCGCACTCACCCGCGGATCGCAGGTCACCGCGTTCGTCCGGGGCACCGACGACCAGGTCTGGTATGCCTCGCAGTCGGTGCCCGGGGGCGGATGGGCCGGGTGGCGGAAGGTGCCGGGCGTGGTCGCGTCCGCGCCGACGGTCGTCAGCTGGGATGGTTCCCGGATCGACCTGTTCGCCCGCGGCACCAACCGGCACCTGCTGCACACGTACACGACGGGTGCTGGCTACCACCCCTGGGAGGACCTGGGCGGAGTGTTGTCCGCTGCCCCTGCGGCCGCGTCGCTGACTCCGGGCACCCTCGACATCCTCGTCCGCGGCTCCGACGACACGGTGTGGCGCAAGCGGTGGGCGCCCGGCTGGACGTCGTGGCAACCAGTCGGTGGCATCATCAGCAGCGCGCCCGCCGTGGCCGCCGACGCAGGCAGCGACCTGCTGACCGTCTACGCCCGCGGACGCGACGCCAACCTCTGGGACGAGCAGCTCACCGCATCCGGGGTCAGGCGTGGTTGGCATCGCAACGTCCGCCAGACCTGGTCGGCCGCCGCCACCACGCCCGGCAATACGCCGACGCTCGTCACGCGCAACGGGCGGACGCCGGTGGTCACACAGGGGTCGTTCGCCACGGCCATAGGCGGCCTGCTCAGCGGCGCTCCCGCTGTCACGGCCCGCGACAGCACCAGCTACCTCGTCCTGGGACGTGGCACCGACAACGCTTTGTGGGCATACGACGGCCGGCCCGGGCACTACCGGTGGTCGAGGGTGGGCGGCGCACTGCGCTGAACCACGCGGCATACGGGTGCCGGACCGGCAGGCAGGGTGTTGGCGATCCCACACCGGCCACGGGTGATGGCTCGAGAGGGTGAGCGGCTAGGCTCCGCCGCATGGCGCCCATCTCCAAGGTCCTGATCGCAAACCGCGGCGAGATCGCCGTGCGGATCGCCCGAGCCTGCCGCGACAGCGGGATCGGCTCGGTCGCGGTCTATGCCGACCCGGACCGTGACGCGCTGCACGTCAAGGTCGCCGACGAGGCCTACGCCCTCGGGGGCTCCACGCCTGGGGACTCCTACCTCGTGCAGGACAAGCTCATCGACGTGGCCCGCAAGTCGGGCGCCGACGCCGTGCACCCCGGCTACGGCTTCCTCGCCGAGAACGCCTCCTTCGCCCAGGCCGTGATCGACGCCGGGCTGACCTGGATCGGGCCCTCCCCCGAGGCGATCGACTCCCTCGGCGACAAGGTCAAGGCACGGCACATCGCGGCCACCGCGAAGGCTCCGCTCGTCCCGGGCACCCCCGACCCGGTGGGCGGCGCCGACGAGGTCGTGGCGTTCGCGACCGAGCACGGGCTGCCCGTGGCGATCAAGGCGGCCTACGGCGGCGGCGGCCGAGGGCTCAAGGTGGCCCGCACCATCGAGGAGATCCCCGAGCTGTTCGACTCGGCGGTCCGCGAGGCCGTGTCGGCGTTCGGCCGTGGTGAGTGCTTCGTCGAGCGGTACCTCGACAAGCCCCGCCACGTCGAGACCCAGTGCCTGGCCGACACCCACGGCAACGTCGTGGTCGTCTCCACCCGCGACTGCTCGCTGCAGCGCCGCCACCAGAAGCTCGTCGAGGAGGCGCCCGCGCCGTTCCTGTCCGACGAGCAGAACGCCGAGCTGCGCCGCGCCTCCAAGGCAATCCTGGCCGAGGCGGGGTACACCGGCGCCGGCACGTGTGAGTTCCTCGTCGGCCAGGACGGCACCATCTCCTTCCTCGAGGTCAACACCCGCCTGCAGGTCGAGCACCCGGTCACCGAGGAGGTCACGGGCATCGACCTGGTCCGCGAGCAGTTCCGCATCGCGAACGGCGAGGAGCTGGGCTACGACGACCCGGAGCCGATCGCCCACTCGATCGAGTTCCGGATCAACGGCGAGGACGCCGGACGCGGCTTCCTGCCCGCCCCTGGCGTGGTGGCCGTGTTCGACCCGCCGTCCGGCCCCGGCGTGCGGCTCGACTCGGGGGTCGTCGAGGGTGACGTCATCGGGGGTGCCTTCGACTCCATGCTCGCCAAGCTCATCGTGACGGGGCGCGACCGCCACCAGGCGCTCGAGCGGGCGCGGCGGGCGCTGGCCGAGTTCGTCGTGGACGGCATGCCGACCGTGCTGCCGTTCGACCGGGTCGTCGTGCAGGACCCGGCCTTCGCCCCCGAGGGGGACAAGCCGTTCTCGGTGCACACCCGCTGGATCGAGACCGAGTTCGACAACCAGATCCCGCCGTATGCCGGGTCCTCACCCGAGGTGCCCCAGGAGCCCTCCGAGCGCCAGACCGTCGTGGTCGAGGTGGGCGGCAAGCGCCTCGAGGTCGTCCTGCCGGGCGGGTTGGCCCTGGGGGGTGGCGGTGGTGCCGCGAAGAAGAAGGCGCCGCGACGCTCGTCCGGTGCCAAGGCCGGGGCCGCGGCATCGGGGGACTCGCTCACCGCACCGATGCAGGGCACCATCGTCAAGATCGCCGTCGAGGACGGCCAGCAGGTCGCCCAAGGCGAGCTGGTCGTGGTGCTCGAGGCGATGAAGATGGAGCAGCCCATCAACGCCCACAAGGCCGGGACCATCACCGGCCTGGCCGCCGAGGTCGGTCAGACCGTCACCAACGGCGCCGTGATCGCGGAGATCAAGGACTGAGTCCCGCGGGCCCGGCGAGCAGCACCGTGCAGAAGCGGCGGGGCCGAGATCCTGCCCGCACACCCGCCCTCGATCGAGCGGGCACTGCACGTCACTGCTCGCGCGCCACGTCGGGTCAGCCGTTGCCGAACGGCGGGAGCTGGTTCTCCGGACCGCCCTCGGGAAGCGTGTCACCGCCCTCAGAGCCGGTGGACGGGTCCTCACCTCCCGAGGGCCAGTCGTCCTGCCGGTCGTCGGCGCCCGCGGTGGCGCTGGTCTCCGAGCTCGGGCCACGGTCGGCGTCCCGTCCGGCGTCGGCTGCGGAACTCGTGTCCGACCCGGTGTTCCCCGGGACGGGCACCGACGACTGCGACGTCGGTGAGTCGCCAGGCTTGTCGACCGGCCCGCCCGCGGGCTCCGCCGGGTTGCCTCGATCGGAAGTCGAGTCATGCGTGCCGGTGTCCGACGGCTCACTGTCGGCCTGGTTCGTGGGGCTGGGCTCCGGCGCCGACGCGGGTCCCGGCTGCGGGGAGGGGCCCGGACCCGGCTGGGGGTCGCGACCCGGCCCGGGGTCGGGCGTGGGACCTGGCTCGGGTGCTGGGGACGGCCCGGGCTCGGGTGCGGGGACGGGGCTCGGGTCCGGCGAGGGCGACGGCCCCGGGTCCGGGATGGGCGCCGGCGCCGGCTCACCCGGCCCGGGGATCGGTGACGGGGCGGGGCCGGGCGCGGGCACCGTGTCGCCAGGCTGCTGGGGCTGGGAAGGCGCGGTGCCCGGCGGCTGCGGAGCCGCCTCGTCGGGCAGCCCGAGCTGGTCCCTCAGCGCGTCTCCACCCTTGTCGATCTGGTCGGTGTACTTGCCGCCGGTCTGCTTGTCGATGACGTCCTCGACCTTGTCGATGGCTTCCTCAGCCTGCTTCGGGTTGCCCTTCGCGTAGTCCTTGATCTTGTCCAACCATCCACTGGCCATGATCGCCCGCCTCTCGTCCGGACCCGGTCACCGCCACCTGCCGCGGCGGTTCTCGAATCGGACACTACTCACGAATCCGCGTGAGTGCCGGATGAGCGAAGGCCACCTAATCCAGGTCGTGCAGCTGACGAGCGGCCTCCGCCACCGACCCCGACAGCGACGGATAGACGGTGAAGGTCCCTGCCAGCTGGTCCACGCTCAGCCCGTGCTGGACGGCAATCGTCACCGGGTAGACCAGCTCGGACGCGCGCGGCGCCACGACGACTCCCCCGACAACCGTCCCCACTCCCCGGCGCGCGAACAGCTTCACGAACCCCTCGGTGATCCCCTGCATCTTGGCTCGGGGGTTGGTGGACAACGGCAACATCACGGAGGTCGCGTCGACCCGTCCCTCGTCGACGTCCTTCTGCGAGTACCCCACGGTCGCGATCTCCGGGTCGGTGAAGATGTTGGCGGACACGGCGCGCAGGTTGAGGGGGGTGACGGCGTCCCCCAGGGCATGCGCCATCGCGATCCGCCCCTGCATCGCCGCGACGGAGGCCAGCGCCAGGACGCCGGTGCAGTCGCCCGCTGCATAGACACCTCGGACCGAGGTCCGCGACACCCGGTCGACCTGGACGTGGCCTGAGTCAGTGAGCGCCACCCCGGTCTCCTCGAGGCCGATGCCCGAGGTCTGGGGAACCGAACCGATCGCCAGGAGCGCGTGGCTGCCCTCGATCTCGCGACCGTCCACGAGCCGCACGCGCACCGTGTCGCCGGTGCGCGTCACCGACTCCATGCGGGACCGGCCGAGCACCTCCATGCCGCGCTTGCGGAAGACGTCCTCGATCACGGTTGCGGCGTCGGCGTCCTCGCCTGGCAGGACCCGGTCGCGGGAGGACACCAGCGTCACCTGGGACCCGAGACCCAGGTAGGCCTGGGCGAGCTCGGCACCGGTGACACCCGAACCGACGACCACCAACCGCTCGGGAAGCTCCGGCAGCGAGTAGAGCTGCTGCCAGGTGAGGATCCGCTCCCCGTCCGGGAGGGCGCTGTCGCTGGTGCGCGGCCTCGCGCCGGTGGCGACGAGGACGACGTCCGCCGTGAGCCGCTGCGCACCACCGTCCGATCCGGTCACCTCGACCTCGCCGGGTGCGACGAGCCGACCGGTGCCGGCGACGATGGTGACGCCGTCCGCCACCAGGCGGCGGCCGATGTCGCGCGACTGCGCGGCGGCGAGCGCCAGGATCCGACGGTTGACGGCGGTCAGCTCGGCCACCGAGTCGGACACCTCGTCGCCTTCGTGGTCCTCCAGGTGCACCCCGAGGTCCGCCGCTGTGTCGAACTGCGACATGAAGTCGGCGGTCGAGATGAGCGTCTTGGACGGGACGCAGTCGGTGAGCACGGCGGCGCCGCCGATGCCGTCGCGGTCGACCACGGTGACCGAGGCACCCAGGTGTGCCGCGACCAGGGCGGCTTCGTACCCGCCCGGCCCGCCGCCGAGGATGACCACCGAGGATGACGTCGCGCTCACGGGGACCATCCAACCACCGGCTCGGTCAACACCTTCAGCGCAGGTTGCCGGTGTGGCCCAGTGAGAACCGGCCCGGCTGCGGCCAGACGCACAGGCCGTGCGGCCCGGCGTCGACCGGGATGCGGTGGCTGACCTTCCCCGTCGAGGTGTCGAAGACGTACACGACGGAGTCGTACCGTCCACTCAGCCAGAGCTCGCGTCCGTCGGCCGTGACGCCGCCCATGTCCGGCGACCCGCCGCCGGGGATGGTCCACAGCGCCAGCTTCGCGAGGGTTCTGGCGTCGAGGACGGAGACGGTCCCCTCGTCGCGGTTCGACACGAACAGTCGCCGGGCGTCGCGGGACGGGTAGATCCCGTGCGCGCCGATCCCGGTGCGCACGAAGCGGTCAACCTTCAGCGTCGTCGCGTCGACCACCCACACCCCGTTGCGCAGCATGTCGGCGACGACGAAGTACTTCCCGTCGGGCACGAGGCGCACGTCCTGTGGCATCGCCGAGGCCCCCGGTCGCAGGCCCTGCTTGGGGCTGCCCTGCATGTGGATCGCCTCCTCTGGTGAGGTGGCGCCCCGGGTCTTGACCCTGTTGAGGTCGATGACCTTGAGGACCTTGGTGACCTCCTTGTCGACCACGACCAGCTTGCCGCTGAACTCGCAGGAGGCCAGGAGGAACGACAGGTCGGCCGAGTAGTCGGCGTGGTTGATGCCGTGGCAGGGAACGGACAGCGAGCGCTGGAGCTTCATGGTGTGCGGGTCCCGCACGTCGATGCGGTCCATCCGTTCCGCCATCACCAGCGCGTGCGCCCCGTCGGGGGTGAAGTACAGGTTGTACGGGTCCTGCACCGCCACGGGCTTGCCGTGACGTCCGGTCCGCGGGTCGATGGGGATGAGGTCGTTCCCGAGGTCGTCGTTGACCCACAACGTCTTCAGGTCCCATGAGGGCACCACGTGCTGGGGCTCGCGGCCCGTCGTGAAGCGGCCAACGACGCGGTAGGTCGACGGGTCGATCACCTGCACGGTGTCGGCGACCCCGTTGGGGACGTACACCAGTGGCTTGGCGGCGCGCGCGGCGCCGGTCAACGCGTTGGTGGCGTCCGCGGCATACACGTTCGTCGTCGTGGTGGCGGATGCCGAGCTGGGCGGGTCGCTGGGACCCGCCGACGAGGGCTGTGCGGCAGCTACCTCGGCGGGAGCTGCAGGCGTACCAGGCGTGCAGCCGACCAGGGCCAGGGCGGCGCAGACGCCCAGGCCCACCAGCACCCCGCGGCCCCGGACCGCCCTGCGATCCCGCGCCGACGCACCCAGCCGTTTGCCCATCGCGGTCAGTCTCGCAACAGGGTCGACAGCGACACCGGCCGCAGGCCCATGCGGGACAGGTCCGCCAGGATCCCCGCCAGCGCCTCCACGGTGCCGGCATGGCCGAGGTGCAGGCTCACGACCGAGCCGCCCTGCACAGCTTGCCTGGTCCGGCGGCGCACCAGCTTCGCGCCGGGGTCGAGGTAGTCCTGGGGGTCGACGTCGTACGACACGCACCTGTTGTACCCCGCGCGGACAGCCGCGGAACGGATCCGCGCCGTGCTGCGCTGCGTCCCCGACGGCCGGAACCACCAGCCGGCCGTCCCGACCGATGCGCGAAGCGCCTGCGCCCCCCGCGCCACCTCCCGGTCGGCTGCAGCGGCGTCGAGCTGACGCATCTGTTGGTGGCTCCACGTGTGGTTGCCCAGCTCGTGCCCGGCCTCGACCACAGCACGGCCGAGTGCCGGGTCGCCGTCGAGCCAGGTCCCCACCGCGAACACCGTGACCGAGGCATGCGCCCTCGCGCACTCGTCCAGAACCGCGTGAGTGAGGTCGGCCGAGCCCTGCCCGTGGAAGGTCAACGCCACCTCGTGGCGCGTCCGTGGTCCGTGGACGATGTCGGAGCCGGGGGTGGCCAGGAGGGCGGGCCGGCCGTCCGCGCCGCTGCGGCGGGCGACCCTGGTGAGCGTGGGTGCGGGGGGCGTGGGCCGGCTGGTCTCGGCCCGACGTCGTGACGTGGGCGCCGTGGCACGGCTGCCGTCCGGGGAGCAACCGGCCAGCGCGCCGGCGGCCAGGCCCGCGGCGCCGAGGAACAGACGACGGGGGTATGCCGGTGGGCCGCCTTCTGGTTCGCGGGTCTCGTCGCTTGCCACTCGGGGCATGGTGCCACGCCGTCCTGTGGTCATCGGGGACGAGCCATGCGGGCCGGCCCGCCGGTACGCTGCCCGCGTGACCGAACCGAGCCACGCGATCCCCGACCTTTCGGACCCCGCGACCGACCCCTTCGACGTGGC
>DASUKI010000174.1:0-8103 GCA_036278855.1 Pedococcus sp. | reverse complement strand
GTCGGGCAGGAACAGCACCTTGCCCCGGTCGCCCCCCTGCGCCAACGCCCAGGTGAGCGCGGTCCTCGCGTTGGACGACGTGCAGATGGTGCCGCCGTGCCGGCCGGTGAAGGCCTTGATGGCAGCCGAGGAGTTCATGTACGTCACGGGGACCGTCACGTCGGCGACGCCAGCATCGGTCAGGTCGTCCCAGGCGTCCTCCACCTGGGCGATCGCTGCCATGTCGGCCATCGAGCACCCGGCGGCCAGGTCGGGCAGGACCACGCTCTGCTCGTCGCTGGTGAGGATGTCCGCCGACTCGGCCATGAAGTGGACCCCGCAGAAGACGATCCACGGGGAGCCCGGCCGCGCTGCGGCCTCCTTGGCAAGCTTGAACGAGTCGCCCGTGACGTCGGCGAACTCGATCACCTCGTCGCGCTGGTAGTGGTGGCCCAGCACGAAGACGCGATCGCCCAGCGCCGCCTTGGCGGCGCGGGCGCGCTCGACCAGGCCAGGGTCGGAGGGTGCTGGGAGGTCACCGGGGCACTCGACGCCGCGCTCCGTGCGCAGGTCCGTGCCGTGCCCGAGCACGAGCAGCGGCAGCGGGGCGTTGCGTGGGGCGTCCGTCGTCGTGTTCACGGCAGCGATCGTATGCCGGTGGGCCCAGCGGGGGGCCGGCGCCCGTCCGGGCGCAGTGCCGGGGTCAGAGCGGGTGGATCCTCGAGCTGTTGCACGCCACGCTCACCGTGCTGGTGCCGAAACGCACCTCCATGCGGTCACCCGTGAGCCGGAGCACCGAGCCCAGTCCGTGCCGGTCGTGGGTGACGCGGTCACCGGGGGCGAACTCGTGGGCCTCGGGCGCCGGCTGGCGCTTGAACGGGCTGTTGGGCAGGTGCGGTTTGGGCGACGGTACTCGGGGGCGCATCCCACCAGTGTGTACCCCCGGCGGCCGGGCCGCGTCCACCATGCCTGTCAGGATGGCCCCGTGCACGTCGTCATCGCCCCCGAGGCCTTCACCGGCGCACTGACGGCGCGACAGGCGGCCGAGGCCATGGCCGAGGGCTGGCGACGGACCGCTCCGCATGACCTGCTCACCCTGGTGCCGCTGTCCGACGGCGGCCCGGGCTTCGTCGACGTCCTGTCCAGCGCGGTCGATGGGGCCCAGGTCGTGATGACCACGGTGACCGACCCGCTGGGTCGTGAGGTGCCCGCCACGATGCTGCTGGTCGACGCGGACGGCGGCCGCACGGCATACCTCGAAGCCGCGCAGGCGGCCGGGTTGCACCTGCTCGCCGCGGACGAGCGCGACCCGGGCATCACGAGCACCTGGGGTGTGGGCCAGCTGCTCGAGACCGCGCTCGCCGAGGGGGCGACCCGGGTCGTCGTGGGGCTGGGCGGGGCCGGCACCAACGACGGGGGAGCGGGACTGCTCGCGGCGCTGGGAGCCGGTGACCCGTCCGCGCTGGCGCGCGGAGGGCTGGCCCTCGCGCACCTGGCCGACGACGCGGTGCCTGGGCTGGCGAAGGCTCGGGAGCGACTGGACGGGGTGCAGCTGGTGTTCGCGACCGACGACGAGGCGCCGCTGCTCGGGCTGCAGGGCACCAGCGCGGTGTCCAGTCCCGCCATGGGTGCCTCACCGGAGGTCGCGCAGGCGCTCGAGGGGGCCTTGGGCCGGTTCGTCGAGGTGGTGCGCCGGACGCTGCCTGAGCCGCAGGACCTGCTCAGCGGGAAGCCGCGCCGGCTCGACAAGGAGCCGGGCGCAGGAGCCGCAGGAGGGCTGGGCTACGCGCTGCACCTCCTGGGTGCCAGCCGGGTCAGTGGCGTCGGCGCGGTGCTGGAGACGGTGGGCCTGCGCCGGTTGCTGGCTGCCGCGGACCTCGTCGTCACCGGCACCGACCGCTTCGACTGGGAGAGCCTGCGCGGCAGCGTCGTGGCGGGTGTCGCGGAGCTGGCGCTGGAGACGGCGACACCGAGCATTGTCCTGGCCGGGCAGGTTCGCGTGGGACGGCGCGAGTCGATGGGTCTCGGCCTGTCGGGTACCTACGCGGTCGCCGACCGGCCGGCGCAGCTGGAGGCAGCCGTGGCCGACCCGGTGGGCACGCTCACCGACCGCGCGGCTCGCGTGGCGGCCACCTGGTCCCCTGCGCGGTGAGGAAGACGTACAGTGGAGGCGCGGGAACATCCCCCGCGGACCGTGGGTTGGCACCGGTGGACCGCCGACCCCCGACACGACGAGAAGGACCATCACATGAGTGTTCAGGACCAGACCGCCCCGACCACGACCGAGGCACCTGCGGAGGCATCGCACGGCGTCCTGCTGACCGACGTGGCGGCCGCCAAGGTCAAGTCCCTGCTCGAGCAGGAGGGTCGTGACGACCTGCGCCTGCGTGTCGGCGTGCAGCCCGGTGGCTGCTCCGGCCTGATCTACCAGCTCTACTTCGACGAGCGGACCCTCGACGGCGACCTGCTGCGCGACTTCGACGGCGTCGAGGTGGTCGTCGACCGGATGAGCGGCCCCTACCTCGAGGGCGCCACCATCGACTTCGCCGACACCATCGAGAAGCAGGGCTTCACGATCGACAACCCCAACGCCGGCAGCTCCTGCGCCTGCGGAGACTCGTTCGGCTGATCTTCCCGGTCACCTCGGCCGGCCGCGAGCAGCAACGTGCAGAAGACCGGCCGGTCCCGGCTGCCCAGCACGAGCCCACTGACTGCGAGCGGGCACTGCACGTCACACCTCCCGGCGGACGGTAGGTTCGTCCCGTGCAGATCGCCATCACCGGGTCCATCGCCACCGACCACCTGATGACCTTCCAGGGTCGCTTCGCCGACTCCCTGGTCGTCGAGCAGCTCGACAAGGTCTCGCTGTCCTTCCTCGCCGACGACCTGGAGGTGCGGCGTGGGGGAGTGGCGGCCAACATCGCGTTCGGGATGGCCAACCTCGGCCAGCGCCCGATCCTGGTCGGTGCGGTCGGCGAGGACTTCGGCGACTACCGCAGCTGGCTGGAGCGCCATGGCGTCGACTGCGCCTCGGTGCACGTCTCGGAGTCCAAGCACACCGCGCGGTTCGTCTGCACCACCGACCAGGACATGGCCCAGATCGCCACGTTCTACGCCGGGGCGATGAGCGAGGCGCGAGCGATCGAGCTGGGTCCCATCGCCGAGCGGGTCGGCGGCCTCGACCTCGTGCTGATCGGCGCGAACGACCCCGAGGGGATGCTGCGCCACACCCGGGAGTGTCGTTCGCGCGGCATCCCGTTCGCGGCCGACCCCAGCCAGCAGCTGGCCTTCGCCGACGGCGACACGATCCGCCAGCTCATCGACGGTGCCGACTACCTGCTCACCAACGAGTACGAAGCGGCCCTGACGGCCCAGAAGACGGGGTGGACCCACGAGGAGATCGGTGAGCGCGTCCACACCCGCGTGATGACCAAGGGCAAGGACGGCGTGGTCATCGAGCGCAAGGGCGAGGAGCCGATCGAGGTGTCGGTGGCCCGCGAGGTCCGTCGCGCCGACCCGACCGGTGTCGGTGACGCCTTCCGGGCCGGCTTCCTCACCGGCATCGCCGCGGACCTCGGCCTGCGGCACGCCGCTGAGCTCGGCTCGATGCTGGCGACCTATGTCGTGGAGACCGTCGGCACTCAGGAGTACACCCTGGGCAAGGCCCGCTTCCTCGAGCGCCTGGCCGAGGCCTACGGCCAGGAGTCGGCCGACGAGATCGAGCCGCACATCGCCTGCGTGGCCCCCTAGCCGGCGCGGACGACCGTGACCGGCCCCCTCGAGCCCGTCGAGCCGCTGCCGACCTCGTGGACGTTCGACCTGAGCGGGGTGGGCGACGGGGAGGACCTCGTCGGCGTCGGCGGCGACCTGCGCGCCGGCACCCTGCTGGCCGCCTACCGGGGCGGGGTGTTCCCGATGGGCCTGGGCCGGGATGGCACTCGGCCGATGGGCTGGTGGTCGCCGGACCCGCGCGGCGTGCTGCTGCTCGGCGACGCCCACGCGAGCCGCTCGCTGAGGCGCTCCCTGTCCAGCTTCGAGATCCGGGTGGACACCGCGTTCGCCGAGGTCGTGGCCGCTTGTGCGGACCCCTCGCGAGACGGCCGGTGGATCACCGAGGAGATCGCCGACGCCTACACCGAGCTCCACGCCCTCGGGTGGGCGCACAGCGTCGAGGCCTGGCTGGACGGCGAGCTGGCCGGCGGTCTCTACGGCGTCTGCATCGGAGGGCTGTTCGCCGGCGAGTCGATGTTCCACCGCGTCAGGGACGCCTCGAAGGTCGCCGTCGTTGCCATGGCCGGCCTGGTGTTCGCCGACGGCGATGCCCGCCGGGTCGTCGACGTGCAGTGGCAGACCGACCACCTGGGCACGCTGGGGGTGCGCAGCATCCCGCGCGAGGAGTACCTCCGGCGGCTCAGGACCGCGGTGCGGCTCCCGCTGCCGGAGGCCTTTGCGGGTCGTCGGCAAGCCTGACCAGGTATGCCGTGTGGCCGGCGCCGCCGTCCTCGGTCGCCTCGTGCACCTGCTCACCGAGGTAGTCGTGGCCACGCATCCGGCACCAGGCCGGGATGTCCGACGCGGCAGCCGGGTCGGTGGCCCACACCTCGAGGACCGCGCCAGCCGAGGCGTCCACGGCTCGCCTGGCCAGGTGGATGACCGGGAGCGGGCACCGCAGGCCGCGTGCGTCGACGACGTCGTTCACAGCCGGTGCGCGCCCAGCTCGGCCCGGACGGCTGCCACCACCTCGGGCAGCGCCGCCGCGAAGCGCGCCACGTCGTCGCCGCGGTCGGGGGAGACTGCGGACAGGGGCAGGGTGACCCGGAGGTTGCCGTGGGTGAGGGCACCCATGGCTGCGAGCACGTGGCTCGGCTCGAGGGTGCTCGCCGTGCAGGCCGAGCCGGAGGCGAGCGCGAAGCCGCGCCGGTCGAGCTCGCGGACCAGGGCCTCGCCGTCGGCGTAGAGGGCGGAGAACGTCACGACGTGGGGGAGCCGGTCGACGGGGTCGCCGACCACCTCGACGTCGGGCAGCGCGGAGGCGGCCGCCCGCACCCGCTCGACGAGGGAGAACGCCTCCGCCGCGTCCTGCGCCAAGGTGGCGGCCGCCTGCTGCCACGCCTCGGCGGCGGCGAGGGCCAGCGGGACCCACGGGGTGTGGCCGGTGGGTCCGGCCACCGCCCCGTCGGGGTCACGGGCCCCGCTCAACGCCCAGCGGGTGCGTTCGGGGACCACCACGAGGCCCAGACCGCCCGGGCCTCCCCACGACCGGGCGTCCCCGGCGAGGACGTCGTAGGCGTCCGGAGGCGGCACCCGCCCCAGTGATGCCTGGGCGTCCACCACGAGCGGCACGCCGGCCGCTCGGCACGCCTCCCGCGCCGCCTCGAGCGGCTGGAGGGTGCCCACCTCGCCGTTGGCGTGCTGGAGCGCCGCGACGACGGTCTCGGGCGCCCTGACTGCCTCGGCCCAGGCGTCGAGGTCGACCCGGCCCGAGACGTCGACGGGCACCTCGGCGAAGCGGTCCCGGTCAGCGGTGCTCGCCACGAGGTGGCGGCCCGGCAGGAGGACTGCGGAGTGCTCGACCGCGGAGGCGACGGTCCGCGCCCCCCGGCGCCGACCGGCATACCGAATGCCCTCCACGGCCAGGCGCACGCCTGCCGGGCCGTCCGGTGCGAAGGCGACCTCCGTGGGGCGCACACCCAGGCCGGCGGCCAGCACCTCACGCGACTGCTCGAGCAGCCGGCGCGCGGTCCGGCCCTCGGCGTGCAGCCGCCTCGGATCGGCCCACCCGGCGTCGACGGCGGCCAGCAGCGTGTCCCGCGCGAGGGGGTGGACAGGGCCGCTGGAGGCGTCGAGAATTGCCCGCCGCGGGACACCGTTTGGCACACCCCGACACTAGCCACACCCTGCCCTGTCGGGAGGGGTCCGCTGGAGTAGGGTTTGGCGCGATGGCCCATCACTGCTTCGAAGAAGGTGCACCGTTGCGTCAGCACGACGTCTCTGCGCCGCGCCCTGACCGGCGGCGGACAGTCCTCAGAAGGTCCACCACGGCGGCGGTGCTGGCCCTCGCCGCGCTCGCCCTGTCGGGGTGTGCCGGGCGGGTCCAGGACGGCTTCCTGCCGCGCGCCGTCACCGACAACGGGGAGCGCGTGACGACCCTGTGGAACGGTGCGTGGATCGCCGCCCTGTCCGTGGGCGTGCTGGTGTGGGGCCTGATCCTGTGGTGCGTCGTGGCCTACCGCAAGAAGAAGGACGACACCGTGCTCCCGGTGCAGTTCCGCTACCACGTGCCGCTCGAGATCCTCTACACCGTCGTCCCGGTGATGATGATCGCGGTGCTCTTCTACTACACCGCCCGTGACGAGTCGGCGCTGATGCAGACGTCCAAGACGCCCGACTTCACCATCGGCGTCGTGGCCAAGAAGTGGAGCTGGGACTTCAACTACGTCGACCAGCAGACGTTCGAGGCAGGCACGCAGGCCGAGCTCACCGGCAAGCCCGGGGTCGAGGAGACCCTGCCCACCCTCTACCTCCCGGTCGACAAGCGGGTGGAGTTCATCATCACCTCACGCGACGTGGCCCACTCGTTCTGGGTGCCGGCGTTCCTCCAGAAGCTCGACGCCATCCCGGGGCGGGTCAACAGGTTCCAGGTGGAGACGCAGCAGACCGGCACCTTCGCCGGCAAGTGCGCCGAGCTGTGCGGGGCTTACCACTCGCACATGCTGTTCAACGTCAAGGTCGTCAGCCAGTCCGACTTCGACGCCCACATGTCCGAGCTGAAGGCGGAGGGCAACACCGGTCAGCTCGACAACAGCCTCAACCCCGAGAAGGTCGTCCCCAAGGACGAGCACCTTCTTCCGAGTGCAGGGAGCAAGTGATGGCAGCCGCCACTGAGTCGACCTACCTGCGGAGCACGGACGCCGCGTCTGCGCGGAGCCTGCGCAAGGGCCAGACCGTGGTGAAGTGGGTCACCACCACCGACCACAAGGTGATCGGCAACCTCTACTTCATCACCTCGTTCGTCTTCTTCATCATCGGCGGCATCCTGGCCCTGCTCATCCGCACCGAGCTGTTCGACCCGGGCCTGCAGGTCGTCGACAACCCCGAGCAGTTCAACCAGCTGTTCACCATGCACGGCACGATCATGCTGCTGCTGTTCGCGACGCCGCTGTTCGCCGCGTTCGCCAACGCGATCATGCCGATCCAGATCGGCGCCCCCGACGTCGCGTTCCCGCGGCTGAACATGTTCGCCTACTGGCTCTACCTCTTCGGCGGCACCATCGCCACCAGCGGGTTCTTCGTCCCGGGCGGCGCCGCCGCGTTCGGCTGGACCGCCTACGCACCGCTGTCCGACGCCACCAACAGCCCCGGACTCGGCGGCGACCTGTGGGTGTTCGGCCTGGCGCTGACCGGTTTCGGCACCATCCTCGGTGCCGTCAACTTCATCACCACGATCCTGTGCATGCGCGCCCCCGGCATGACCCTGTTCCGGATGCCGATCTTCACCTGGAACATCCTGATCACCTCGATCCTGGTGCTGATGGCCTTCCCGGTCCTGGCCGCCGCGCTGTTCGGCCTCGGCGCGGACCGCCGGTTCGGGGCGCACGTTTTCGACCCGGAGTTCGGCGGGACGATGCTGTGGCAGCACCTGTTCTGGTTCTTCGGGCACCCGGAGGTCTACATCATCGCGCTGCCGTTCTTCGGGATCATCACCGAGATCCTGCCGGTGTTCTCGCGCAAGCCGGTGTTCGGCTACAAGACGCTGGTCTTCGCGACCATCTCCATCGCCGCCCTGTCGGTGACCGTGTGGGCGCACCACATGTACGCCACCGGGCAGGTGCTCCTGCCGTTCTTCGCGATCATGACGATGCTGATCTCGGTGCCGACGGGAGTGAAGTTCTTCAACTGGATCGGCACGATGTGGGGCGGCAAGCTCACCTTCGACACACCCATGCTGTGGTCCCTGGGCTTCCTGGTCACGTTCCTGTTCGGTGGGCTGACCGGCGTCATCCTGTCCAGCCCCGCGCTCGACTTCCACATCTCCGACACCTACTTCGTGGTGGCCCACTTCCACTACGTCGTCTTCGGCACCGTGGTGTTCGCGATGTTCGCCGGGTTCTACTTCTGGTGGCC
>DASUKI010000173.1:0-4452 GCA_036278855.1 Pedococcus sp. | reverse complement strand
CCGTCGGGCACCACGATGCACACGCTCTTGCCGTCGAGGTCGGCGCCGGCGAGCGACTCGGTCACGAACGCGGTCGCCTGCTCGTCGCTGAGGGTGTCGCCCGGGCCA
Source organism: Pedococcus sp. (assembly GCA_036278855.1). Lineage (GTDB taxonomy): Bacteria > Actinomycetota > Actinomycetes > Actinomycetales > Dermatophilaceae > Pedococcus. The sequence continues at coordinate 4,344 of DASUKI010000173.1, read as the reverse complement.
CCGATCCGGCTGGCGCGGGCGGCGAGCTCGGCGGTCTGCGCGATGGTGTCGTCGACGGCGGTCATGCCAAACGATCCGTGGGGGTCATGGGGGCACCCTGCCCCGCGCGGACCGTCCCGGCAAGCGCACACGGCAACAGGTGGCAACCGATTGCCGCAGTTCCTGCCCGGTGGCGATGGTTGACCCGTCCCAGGCACCCCAGCGGCCCATGCCGCGCTCGAGACGTGCCGCAGGTACTTCGTCGAGCACTTGCCACCTCGGCCGACCACAGCCACGATGACGTGCGCACGACGGACGAGACGCTCGAAAGAGTCGTCGCGCTCGCCGACCGCAACCCCAGGAAGGTCTTCAAGCTGTGACCACCACCGGCCCCACTGAGCGTCCCGACCATCCGGCAACAAGTCGCGGCGAAGCGTCCTGGTTGGTGGGATGATTGTCCTGCACCTGGGGAGGGTCACTCGCTCACCCCCAACACCGCGCCCGACCTCATGGAGGCGGTCATGACACCACGCAAGCCGCTGCGCTGTCGCCTCCGCTTCCACCGGTGGGAGTGGGCGCAGACCACCGACGGCGAGGACTACCAGCGTTGCGCACGCTGCCTGACTGAACGGTGGACCGGGCTGCGCAACGACCGCTCCGTGGCCGCCAATGTCATCGCCAACTACGGCAGCATGAACTGACCATGCTTCGCAGGCCGATCCGCGGCCGCCTCACGTTCCCCCGCTGGGAGCACGCCCACACCGCCGATGGCCAGCGCTACAAGCGTTGTGCCCGCTCCCTCAAGGAGTTCGGCTGCTGGCCAGGTGGTGCACTCACGGGCGCCTGATCGTCACCGTGCCCGTCCTGACGTCGACGTGGCGAAGTCGAGGCAGCGCGTCCAGGGGGCTGAGGTCGATGAGCTTGCTCGCGTGCAGGCGCAGCCGTTCCAACCCGGTCAGAACGTCGATGCCCTCGATGCTGCGAAAGCCCGGGACCATCCACAGGTCGAGCTCGCGCAGGGTCCCCGCCACTGGTGAGAGGTCACCGAGGGTGCGCACGTGGTCGGCGTAGCCCATGGCGAACGACCGCAGCCGCGGGAAGCCGGACACGAGCTCGGCCACCGTCTTCGCCTTCGTCTCCCGAACCTTGAGGTGCTCCAGCGCGGGATGGTCTCGCAGCATCGACGGCAGCATGGCCGCTCCTCCCTTGCCGCCCAGTGGGAGGGTGAGCCACCGCAGGTCGGGGAAGCCGAGCGGGTCGAGCTCACCCCGCATCGCCGAGGTGTGCAGGGTGAGGGACCTGAGCCGGGTGAGGGACGCGATCGGGTCGAGGACGGGGCGGCGATCTGAGGAGACCTCCAGGTGCAGCAGGTCGGGTAGGTCGCGGAGGAGGGACAGGTCGCGGAAGTCAAGCCCCAACGCGTCGACCTTGCGGTCGCGGGCCTGGGCGACGACCTCGGATGCGCTCGTGTAGGCATCACCCGCGACCCAGAGCCCACCGCACGCCTTCAGCTCGGCGACCAGCGTCGGGTGGAACTCCCGCGCGAGGTAGTCGTCCGGCCGCTGCCGCAGCTCGAGGGGCGGCAGTGCCCTGTGCCCGGCCACGCTCACGTGGCGGCCCGCGGCGAGGACCGCGCGACGAGCAGGTCGCGGGTGATCTCTACCTGGCCACGGTGTTGCGCCAGCTCCTCGTAGACGTGCATGAGCACGGCGCCCTGGGTCCGCAGGCTCCGCTCGAAGTCGTCCCGAGGACCGCGCGCCGGCTCGGCGTCGAGCCGGGCTGCTGCGACGTCGTCGTGGAACCGGCGACGCGCCTGCTCGACGGACTCCGCGAGCTCGGCCACGCGGCATACGGCCTCGAACTCGGCGGGCCGGTCGCGGTGGACGTCCACGCCGAGGTTGACCTGCCGCGCCCAGTAGGCCATCACGCCGAGGCAGTGGGTGAGGATCTGGACGGGGCTGTTGGCGCCGGGCAGGTCGGGCCGGCGGTTGCCGAGGTCGTCGCCGAGCTCGATGACCATGTCGCGCATGTGGTCGAGCGCCTCGTCGCTGAAACGCAGGTAGGTCTCCTTGTCGATCATGCCTCGCCCTCCTCGAGCAGCCGGCGGAATCCCGCCTCGTCGAGGATCGGCCGGCCGAGCTCGCGGGCCCTGTCCTCCTTTGATCCGGCGTTCTCGCCCACGACGACGTAGTCGGTCTTCTTCGACACCGAGGAGGCCGCCTTGCCACCGCGAGCCAGGATCGCCTCCTTCGCCTCGTCGCGGGAGAAGCCCTCGAGCGAGCCGGTCACGACAACGGTCAGCCCGGCGAGCGTCTGCTCCACCGACTCGTCACGCTCGTCCTCCATGCGCACGCCGTCCGCTGCCCACTGCTCGACGATCCGCACGTGCCAGTTGTTGCCCTCGCCGTCGAACCACTCGCGCACCGCGTCGGCGATCACGCCGCCGACGCCCTCGACCCCGGCCAGCTCGTCACGGCTCGCGTCACGGATCGCCGCCATCGAGCCGAAGTGTTGGGCGAGCGCCCGCGCCGCGGTCGGGCCGACGTGCCGGATCGACAGCGCGACCAGCACCCGCCACAACGGCTGGGTCCTGGCCTGCTCGAGGTTGGCGACCAGCCGCTTGCCGTTGGCGGACAGCACCCGTCCGTCGACCACCGAGTCCTCGGGGTCGGTCTTCTTGGCGGCGCGGGTGAAGAAGGGCACGCTGGCAATCTCCTTCTCCCCCAGGCCGAAGAGCCCGCCCTCGTCCTCGATGACGTTCGACTCGAGCAGCGCGACCGCACCCTCCCAGCCGAGCGCCTCGATGTCGAAGGCGCCGCGCCCCGCCAGCCCGGACAGCCGCTCGCGCAGCTGGGAGGGGCAGGTGCGCGAGTTGGGGCAGCGGATGTCCTTGTCACCCTCCTTCTCCGGCTTGAGCGTCGTGCCGCACGACGGGCACTCGGTCGGCATGACGAACTCGCGCTCGCTCCCGTCGCGCAGGTCGACCACCGGGCCGAGGATCTCGGGGATGACGTCACCGGCCTTGCGCAGCACCACGGTGTCACCGATGAGCACGCCCTTGCGCTTCACCTCGTCGGCGTTGTGCAGGGTCGCCCGCTCGACCGTCGAGCCGGCCACCACGACCGGCTCCATCACCCCGAAGGGGGTCACCCGGCCGGTGCGCCCGACGTTGACGAGGATGTCGAGCAGCCTGGTGTTGACCTCCTCGGGCGGGTACTTGTACGCGATCGCCCAGCGCGGGGCCCGTGACGTCGACCCGAGCTGTCGCTGCACCGCAACCTCGTCGACCTTGACGACGATGCCGTCGAGCTCGTGCTCGACGTCGTGCCGGTGCTCGCCGTAGTGGACGACGAAGTCCTGGACCTGCTCGATGGTGTCGACGACCTGGTAGTGGGTGGAGATCGGCAGCCCCCACTCGCGGAACCTCTCGTAGGCCTGCGACTGCCGGGTCAGCTCGAGCCCCTGGCGGAACCCGATCCCGTGGACCAGCATGTGCAGCCCGCGGCTCGCCGTGACACGCGGGTCCTTCTGGCGCAAGGAGCCGGCGGCCGTGTTGCGGGGGTTGGCGTAGGGCGCCTTGCCAGCGGCGACCAGCTGGGCGTTGAGCTCCTCGAACGCCTCGACGGGGAAGAACACCTCGCCGCGGATCTCCACCCGCGCCGGGTGGTCGGTGCCCGCGAGCTGGTGCGGGATGCCCTCGATCGTCTTGACGTTGTTGGTGACGTCCTCGCCCGTGCGGCCGTCGCCACGGGTGAGCGCGCGGGTGAGCCTGCCCTTCTCGTAGAGGAGGTTCACGGCCAGCCCGTCGATCTTGAGCTCGCACAGGTAGTGGTATGCCGCGGTGCTGGCATCGCGGGTCACCCTCGCCGCCCAGGCGGCGAGCTCCGCGGGTGAGAAGCAGTTGTCGAGGCTGAGCATCCGCTCGAGGTGGTCGACGGCCTGGAAGTCGGTCGAGAAGACCGCGCCACCCACCTGCTGGGTCGGGCTCTCGGGGGTCCGCAGCTCGGGGTAGGTCTCCTCGAGCTCGTTGAGCCGCCGGATCAGCGCGTCGTAGTCGCCGTCGCTGATCGTCGGCGCGTCCTTGACGTGGTAGGCGAACTGGGCTGCGCTGGCCTGTTCGGCCAGGTCCACCCACTCGTGGCGCGCTTCCTCGGGGACGGTGTCGGACACGATCTCGGGCACGCGCTCATCCTGCCGCAAACCACCGACCGACCCCGAGTCCGCGGCGGCTGCTGCGGCGGACATCGGCGCAAGTTTCAGTCCAAATGGACTGAAACTTGCGCCTGCCGCCACGGGGGGCCGCCGGTGAGGGACCCCGGTGCCCTGGGCACGCGGCATACGAAAGCCGGCGAAGCCGTGACGAAG
>DASUKI010000172.1:0-2644 GCA_036278855.1 Pedococcus sp. | reverse complement strand
GGCCGGGAGCAGCGCCACCGAGCGGTCCGCGACCAGTGGGAGGCCGACCTCGGTGCCGCTGACGGTCTCGGCGGCGAGCGCACCCACGGCCTGCCCGACCTGCAGCCCGAACATCGAGCCGCTCATCCGCTCCAGCATCGGCTCGAGCTGTCCGAGCAGCGCTGCAGGGTCGGCGCCCGCGGGCAGCATTCCCTCCGGGAGCGCGCCCTCTCCCAGCTGCTGGATCTGGGCGTGCATGGCCCCGGCGACGGCCGTGCCCACGCCGTGCGCGACCGGCTCGACCAGGGTCCGCCACGCGGGCATGGTGCCCTCGACCCACTCGGCGCGGCTCCACGCGTGCGTGGTGGTCCCCGCCGAGGCGAAGGTGGTGACCTCGTCGAGCCACAGCCCCGCCACGTGGGCTGCCTCCGCGACCTGGCGGCGGGCCGCCTCGGACACCACGGAGTCGCCCGCTTGGGAGACGGTCTTGCGCGCGGTGTCGGTGGCGAGCGTGAGGTTGACCGGGCCCTCGTCAGGGGCCGAGAACATCGCCTGCATCTGGCCGGCCACCATCTCGACCATGGCCGGGTCGACGCGGTCGATGCCCATGTCCTTGAAGGCCTTGGCCATCTGCGGGTCGACGGGACCACCCGTCAGCCGGGCGATCAGCTGCTCGATCTCGGGCGGCAGGCCGGAGCCGCCGTCGTCGCCGGACGCGTCGTCCGGCAGGTGTGGGTGGTCGGCCACGGTGGCTCCTCGGGGCTCCTGAGAGGATGGCTTTCCACAAGACAACCACGCGGAGGCCACAGTGAGTTCCCCGGGAGGCGACCGTCCGCGCGGCGTTCGCTCGCGGCGTAGGGCCGTCGGTGTCGCCGTGGTCGGCTGCGGCGACGCGGCCAGCGAAGCCGTGCTCCGGGCCCTGGTGGCCGCGGCCAGCCAGGGCAGGACGGCCGACCTCGGTGGCGAGCAGGTCGCAGTCGGACCGGTGGTGGCCGTCGACACCCGGCGGCCGGCCGTGCAGGACGTCGAGTTCCGTCGCGCAGACCCTGCCGACCCGGCCCTGGTCGCCGCTCTCGCCGGCGCCTCCTTGGCGGTGTACGTCGCGACGAGCACGGACCTCGCGGCGGACCAGGCTGCCGGCGCCGTGCCGCGGCGCGAGCGCAGCCTGCGGCGGGCGCAGACCGTCATCACGGCTGCCGCCGCCGCGGGGGTGCGCCGGCTCGTCGTGGTCACCAGCGCCAAGGTCTACGGCGCGCACGCCGACAACCCGGTCCCGCTCCCGGAGCAGGCGCCGTTGCGCGCCCCGTCCGACGACGGTCAGGTGGGCGACCTCATGGACGTCGAGCAGCTCGTCGCGGTGGCCCGCGACGTCCACCCCGGGCTGTCGATCACCGTGGTGCGGCCGGCTGCACTCGTGGGCGAGCGGGTCGACACCGTCACCACCCGGCACTTCGAGGCGCCGCGGCTGCTGACGGTGCGCGGCGCGGAGGGTGCGTGGCAGTTCTGCCACGTCGACGACCTCGGGACGGCAGTCGTCGAGGCGCTCGCGCGCGACCTCGGCCCGGCAGTCACCGCAGGCTGCGAAGGACACCTGTCGCAGCCGGACCTCGAGCGGCTGTCCGGCATGCGACCGGTGGCGCTGAGCCTGGGTGCGGCCATGGGCACGGCGGACCGCCTGCACCGGGTCGGGGTGCTGCCCTCGCCGGCCAGCGAGCTGGCGTTCGCCGTCTTCCCGTGGGTGGTCTCCTCCCAGACCCTGCGTGACGCCGGCTGGGCGCCGGTCTACGACAATGAGACCTGCCTCGGCGTCCTGCTCGCGCAGATCCGTGGCTCGCACGCGGTCGCAGCCCGACGGCTCGACCGCAAGGACGCCGCCCTCGGGGCGGCCAGCGCGGCGGTGGCCCTCGTGGGTACCGCCGCCATCATGCGGCGACGCCGCAGGAAGGGTGGTGCCTCATGACCGAGCACGCAGGGGACCCGGTTGCGGGGCTCGCCGACGGCCCTGAGGTCGTCGCGTGCGACGTCCGCGAGGACCCGCTGAGCGTCGACGAGGTGCTCGGGCTCGTGCGCCACCCCCGGTGCGGCGGCATCGCCGTCTTCGTCGGGGTGGTCCGCGACCACGACCACGGCGAGCCGGTGACCTCCCTCGACTACTCCGCCCACCCCAGCGTCGTCGACACCCTGGGCGAGGTGCTCGCGCAGGTGGCCGCGCGGCATACGGTCGCCCGCCTGGGTGCGGTGCACCGCGTGGGGCACCTGGAGATCGGTGACGTCGCGGTCGTCGCCGCGGTGGCGGCGCCGCCCCGCGGCGAGGCGTTCGAGGCGTGCCGCGACCTCATCGACACCCTCAAGTCGCGGGTGCCGATCTGGAAGCACCAGCAGTTCACCGACGGCTCCGACGAGTGGGTGGGCCTTCCGTGACCCAGCCGCCCACCGAGGGCACTGGGGACGCCGGGCGCAGGGGCCGCGACCCGTACCGGCTGGGCCGGCGAGCCTCGGCCAGCCTGGTCGCCGTGTTCCTGCTGATCGCGCTGGCGGCGCTGTCCACCATGGTCGGGCTGCCCTACGTCGTCCTCAAGCCGGGCCCGATCCAGAACACGCTGGGCCAGCTCGACGGCAAGGACCTCTACACCATCACCGGAGCCCCGACCTACCCGACCACCGG
>DASUKI010000171.1:0-24275 GCA_036278855.1 Pedococcus sp. | reverse complement strand
CCACCTTTGCCCTGTATGCCGTGGGGCTGGGTGCCCTGCTCGTCTGGCTCCGCGCGCCTCGCCTCGACAAGCCTGCGTTCGCGGTGGCGGGCGTGGTGGCCGCGGTCGCGGTCGCGGTGGGCGTCAAGGTGGCGGGGATGGGGTGGACGGACCCGAGGCCGTTCGTGGTGGACCACGTGGTGCCGTTGATCTCGCACTCCTCCGACAACGGCTTCCCGTCGGACCACACGGCGCTCGCCACCGCTGTCGCAGCGGTCGTCCTGCTCTGGCACCGCCGCACCGGTGTCGCCCTGCTCGTGCTGGCCGCTCTGCTCGGGACCGCCAGGGTGGCGGCGCACGTGCACCACTGGCCCGACGTCGCCGCGGGGCTCACGATCGGGCTGGCCTGCGCGGCGGTCGGGCTGTTGGTCGCCCGGTCGGTGGTGCCATGGTTCTCCCGCGTGGTGGCCCGACGGCGGCGTACCGTGTGAGCTCACGACCTGAAGGGAGCCGTGCACGTGCTCGGACTGGCGTCCGGCTCAACTCGTCGTGTGAGCCGACCGGGGACTCAGCTGCCGGAGTAGACCAGCGCGGTTGCGATGGCGGCCACACCCTCCCCGCGACCGGTGAGGCCCAGACCGTCGGTCGTCGTGCCGCTGACCGAGACAGGACACCCAGCGGCGATGGACAGGGCACGCTGCGCCTCCTCTCGGCGAGTCCCGACTTTCGGAAGGTTGCCGACCACCTGGACCGCGATGTTGCCGAGCTCGAAACCAGCGCCACGGGCGAGCCGGGCCGCCTCCTTGAGCAGCTCGGTTCCCGAGGCGCCCTCGAGCTCGGGCCGGTCGGTGCCGAAGTGCCCACCGAGGTCCCCCAGGCCCGTTGCCGAAAAGAGCGCGTCGCACGCGGCGTGCGCGACCACGTCGGCGTCGGAGTGGCCCTCCAGGCCCCGCTCACCCGGCCACAACAGGCCCGCGACCCACAGCTCCCGCTCAGACCCCTCCGATGCGAAGGCGTGCACGTCGACGCCGACCCCGACACGCGGCATACCCATCTGCGCCATGGCGACCATCCAACCACCGCGACGCTGCGGCTACGGTTGCGCGCCATGAGCGAACCGCTGCCCGTCCCCGTTCTGACCGGCGACCACGCGACACTCCGGCCGCATCGCGCCGAGGACGTCGACGCGGTCTACGAGCGGTGCGTCGACCCGATCACCCAGCGGTACACGACCATCCCGCTGGACTACACGCGCGAGATGGCAGCGGAGTACCTCTCGGGCCTGCTGGAGCCCTCACCCGACCTGGCGTCGTGGGCGATCGAGGTCAACGGGCGCTACGCGGGCACCATCGACCTGCGCCGCCTGCCGGTCGACGCGGGGGCGGGCGACCTCGGGTTCGTCACGCACCCGGCATACCGTGGCCGGGGCGTCATGTCGGAGGCGGTGCGGCTCGTGGGCGACCACAGCTTCGAGGGCCTGGGCTGGTCGGTCGTGCAGTGGAAGGCCCACGTCGGCAACTGGGGCAGCCTCAAGTCGGTGTGGCGTAACGGGTTCCCGGTCCCGACGTTCGTGCCGGACCTGCTGGTCGAGCGGGGTCGGCTCATCGACGGCTGGATCAGCACGCTCCACGTCGACATGCCCCGCGAGCCCGTGGCCCCGTGGGACGAGGTCACCGCAGCGCTCTCTCCCGGTTCGATGTAAAACCGCCGGGGGATCCGGGCGAGTCGGCGTCGAATCAGGAGTTGGCGCCCGCGAGGTGGCGCTCGGCCGCGGCGAGGTCGTCGGCGGTGGTGATCTTGAACGCCATGGGGTCGCCGGCGACGACCCGCACGTGCCCGCCAACGCGTTCCACGAGGGCGGCGTCGTCGGTGGCGTGGCTGCCGGCGGCCTTAGTATGGGCGTGCTCGAGCACCTCCCGCAGGAACGCCTGGGGCGTCTGGATGGCCCGCAGGGCGGCCCGATCGGGCGTCGCCACTACCCGGCCCGTCGCGTCGACCTGCTTGATGGTGTCGTTGACGAGCATGCCGGGCACGACGGCCGGGTGGCCGTTCCTCACCTCCCGCACGAGACGGGAGAACAGGCTGGGGGGCGCGAGGGCCCGCGCTGCGTCGTGCACCAGCACGATCCCGTCGTCGGCGCGCAGCGCCGACATGCCCGCCGCCACCGAGTCAGTGCGCTCCGCGCCGCCGGCGACCACGTCGACGTCGTCCGGACGCACGGCCCGCGACGCGATCGCGCCCGCCTCCCCAAGGTGAGAGGCGGGCGCGACGACGACCAGGTGACGAACCTCGGGCGCCGCGAAGGCGCGCCGCAACGCGTGCTCGAGCAACGGCATACCAGCAAGGTCCACAAAGGCCTTCGGCTGGGAGGCGCCGAGCCTGGTGCCCTGTCCCCCGGCTACGAGGACGACGGCAACACTCAGGAGGCGAGCACCTCGTCGAGGATGGCCTCGGCCTTGTCCTCGTTGGTCTTCTCGGCGAGCGCGAGCTCGGAGACGAGGATCTGGCGGGCCTTGGCGAGCATGCGCTTCTCGCCGGCGGACAGGCCACGGTCCTTGTCACGGCGCCACAGGTCGCGGACGACCTCGGCCACCTTGATGACGTCACCGGACGCGAGCTTCTCGAGGTTGGCCTTGTAGCGGCGCGACCAGTTGGTCGGCTCCTCGGTGTGGGGGGCTCGCAGCACGGCGAAGACCTTGTCGAGTCCCTCCTGGCCGACGACGTCACGGACGCCGATGTCCTCGCAGTTGTCCGCAGGGACCTCGATCGTGAGGTCGCCCTGGGCCACCTTGAGCTTGAGGTAGATCTTCTCCTCGCCCTTGATCGTGCGGGTGTTGATTTCTTCGATCAGAGCAGCCCCGTGGTGGGGGTACACGACCGTCTCGCCGACCTTGAAAACCATGTGCTGTTTTCCCCTTTCGCGAACTCAAGGATAACACGACACGCCGACGGCGGGAAAGCCGAGCGAGTGCCGTTTGCGCTGGTCAGGGGCTCGGAAAGGCGTTGCGGGACAGTGAATTCGGTCTTGACAGAAAGGGCCGTTCCATGCAACGCGCGGAGATACACGGCGCTGGGGCCGGGGCAGCGCGCTGCGGTTGCCGGCCGCCGCTAGGCTGTCCCCGTGATGCGCCGAACCCTGTTGGCCCCGCGCAACGGCGGCCGTTCCACGTCCCTGCGCCGTCTCCTGCCGGCGGCCGCGATCGGCGCCGCCTTGGCGCTCTCGGCCTGCCAGACACAGTCCCCGATCCAGACCGACGTGACCTACGACCCCGCCGACGGGGTGCCCGTCGACCTCGGCGCGGTCCAGCTGCGGGACCTCGTGGTGATCAGCAGTGGCAAGGGCGAGGCCGGCGTGCTGTCCGCGGCGGCGAGCAACTCCGGCTCCTCCTCGACGCGCATCGCCTTCGCCCTGGCCAGTGGCTCACCGGTGTATGCCGAGGTCCCGGCCGGCTCCCAGGAGCGGCTCTCTGGAACCACGCAGGTGCAGCTGCCGTCCGTGCCGGTCGCGCCCGGTGACGTCGTCAAGCTGACCGTCCAGTCGCCCAGCGCGCCGGCGGCCGTCGTCGACGTGCCGGTGCTTCCGCCCACGGACCACTACGCCACCATGAGCCCGACCACGTCACCGACGACCTCGACCTCCACCTCGAGCCCCAGCTCCAGCACCTCCACCACGGCGAGCCCCACGACCAGCGCCACGTCCTGAGGCCACTCAGCTCGACTCGAACTTGTAGCCCAGCCCCCGCACCGTGACGATGTGCTTCGGCTGCGCCGGGTCCGGCTCGATCTTGGCGCGCAGCCGCTTGACGTGGACGTCGAGCGTCTTGGTGTCGCCGACGTAGTCGTTGCCCCACACGCGGTCGATCAGCTGGCCCCTGGTCAGCACCCGCCCGGCGTTGCGCAGCAACATCTCGAGCAGCTCGAACTCCTTGAGCGGCAGCTGCGTGGGCTGCCCGCCGACGGTGACCACGTGCCGCTCGACGTCCATCCGGACCGGACCCGCCTCGATGGTCGCCGGCACCAGGTCCTCGGGCTCCTGGCCCCGGCGCAGCACGGCCTTGATCCGGGCCAGCAGCTCCCGTGACGAGTACGGCTTGGTGACGTAGTCGTCCGCGCCGATCTCGAGCCCCACGACCTTGTCGATCTCGCTGTCCTTGGCGGTGAGCATGATGACCGGCACCGCGGACCGCTGGCGCAGCTGGCGGCAGACCTCGGTGCCGGACAGCCCCGGCAGCATGAGGTCGAGCAGCACCAGGTCGGCCCCGCTGCGGTCGAAGTCGGCCAACGCCTCCGGGCCGGTCTCGGCCACCTCGACCTCGTAGCCCTCCTTGCGCAGCAGGTAGGACAGCGGGTCCGAGAACGACACCTCGTCCTCGACGACCAGGATGCGGGTCACCTGGCTACCTCCGGGCTCATGCTCGCTCCTCGCAGACAGGCGTGTCCTGGTATGCCGCGTGGCCGGGGGCGGCGGGCGCCTCACCGGCGCCGGCCTCGTGGGTGTGGTCGAGCGCGGCGGGCAGCCGCATGGTGAACGTCGAACCGCGGCCCGGCTCGCTCCACACGGTGACCTCGCCACCGTGGTTGGCCGCGACGTGCTTGACGATCGACAGGCCGAGGCCGGTGCCGCCGGTGGCGCGGGACCGCGCGGCGTCCACGCGGTAGAAGCGCTCGAAGATGCGCTCCTGCTCCTCGGGGGGGATGCCGTGACCCTGGTCCGCGACGGTGAGCTCGACGACATCGCCCTTGAGCCGTGCGCCGACGGCCACCCGGGTGCCCGGCTCGGAGTAGGCAACGGCGTTGCCGATCAGGTTGCGCACCGCCGTGACGAGCAGGTCCTCGTCGCCGTACACCTTCAGGTCCGGTTCGCACGAGTCCACCAGCTCGATCCGCCGGGCGTCCGCCCCCACCCGGGAGTGGTCGATCGCCTCGCGGGTGGCGGCCGTGACGTCGACGAGCCGGGGCTGGTGCAGGGTGTCAGCCACCTGCAGGCGGGACAGCTCGACGATCTCCTTGACGAGCTGCGCGAGCCTGGCGCTCTCGACCTGCATGCGCCCAGCGAAGCGCTCGACCGCCTCGGGGTCCTGCCTGGCGTCGAGCACAGCCTCGGCCAGCAGTGCGAGCCCGCCGACCGGCGTCTTGAGCTCGTGGCTGACGTTGGCGACGAAGTCGCGGCGCACCTCCTCGACGCGCGCCGCCTTGGTGTGGTCCTCGACGAGCAGCAGGACGTGGCTGCTGCCCAGTGGCGCCACCCGGGCCTGCATGATCGTGTGGCCCTGCCCCAGCGGACCCTTGGACAGCTCGAGCCGTGCCTCGCGGATCACCCCGTCGCGGCGCACCCGCCTGGCGAGGTGGCGCAGCTCGTCGTGGACGAGCTCTTGGCCACGCACGAGGCCGTAGGCCACGGCCGACGGGGAGTTGTTGACCACCTTGTCGGCCGAGTCGACGACGATGCCGCTGGAGCGCAGGACGGCCAGCACGTCGCCGACCCCGGCGGGCAGCGCCGGCGCGGCGGCTGGTTCGGGCACCGCCGTCTGCTGGCGCTCGGAGTAGCGCACCGCGACGACCGCGATGGCACCGGTCAGCAGTCCGGCGAACCCCGCCAGGACCGCCGCGGTCGTCGCGTCCATGCCTCCAAGATACGGGGCCGGAGCTGGTGCTCCGGGCCACCGCAGCGTGCTCACGCACCGGCGTCCCCAACTGTTCACCTGAGTTCACCCACCCGTTCACGACCCCGTGGGAGCCTCGGCCGAACGCACCGCCGGCACCTGTGTGCCCGTCACCAAGGGAAGCAATGCGCAACGCCTTTCACGAGGACCTCGACACCATCTCCGACCAGCTCGTGGAGATGACCCGACTGGCCGGCTCTGCCATGGCCCGGGCGACCACGGCCCTGCTCGACGCAGACATCAACCTCGCAGAGTCGGTGATCGCAGCCGACAAGCAGCTCGACGTGATGCGTGAGCAGCTCGACGCCCGTTCTGTCGACCTGCTCGCCCGTCAGCAGCCCGTCGCGACCGATCTGAGAATGGTCGTCACGTCGATGCGCATGAGCGCCGACCTCGAGCGGATGGGTGACCTGGCCCGGCACGTGGCCAAGGTGGCACGACTGCGCTATCCCGAGTCCGCCGTGCCTGCTGATGTCCGCGCCACGATCCTCCAGATGGGCCAGGTGGCCGAGCGCATCGTCGCCAAGTGCGGACAGGTGATCTCCGCGAAGGACGTCGAGGACGCCAAGACCCTCGAGCGCGACGACGACGCGATGGACGAGCTGCACCGCGAGCTCTTCGGTCACCTCATGGACGGCACGTGGCGGCACGGCACCGAGGCCGCCGTCGACATGACCCTGGTGGGCCGCTACTACGAGCGGTTCGCCGACCACGCGGTCAGCGTCGCCCACCGCGTCGTGTACCTGGTCACCGGCGAGTGGGATGTCGCCGAGGACCACGAGGAGCAGGAGGACGCCCGCGGGGCAGGCTGAGCGCCTGCTCCACCAGGGGATCCGGTATGCCGCGCGCTCGCGACTGTCGGGCGAGTGGCCGAAAGTTCACGCCAAGTCCGCTTGCGCCACCGCGACTGTCGGGCGAGTGGCCGAAAGTTCCCGCCAAGCCCGCTTGCGCCACCGCGACTGTCGGGCGAGTGGCCGAAAGTTCACGCGGGACGGTGCCGGCCCAGAGTCAGCGGTGGCCCTGGGCGGCGACGGCAGCTGCCGCTTCGGCGGCGGCCTCGGGGTCGAGGTACTCCGCGGGCTTGGTTGGCATGAGGTCGTCACCGAGGGCGTAGACGAGCGGCTGCCCGGTCGGGATGTTGAGGGCCGCGATGTCCTGGTCGCTGATGTGGTCCAGGTGCTTGACCAGTCCGCGCAGGCTGTTGCCGTGGGCGACCACCAGCACGGTCTCTCCGGCCAGGAGGTCGTCCTGCAGCGGGCCCTCCCAGTAGGGCATGAACCGTGCGATGACGTCCTTGAGGCACTCGGTGCGCGGCACCTCGGTGCCGGCGTAGCGCGGGTCCCCGCTCTGGTCGTACTCCGAGCCCGGCTCGATCGGCGGCGGCGGGGTGTCGAAGGACCGTCGCCACAGCATGAACTGCTCGTCGCCGTACTTCTCCCGGGTGGCCGCCTTGTCGAGGCCCTGGAGCGCGCCATAGTGCCGCTCGTTGAGCCGCCAGTCACGACGCACCGGGATCCAGTGCCGGTCGCACGTGTCGAGGGCGAGGTTCGCGGTGTTGATGGCCCGGCGCAGCACCGACGTGTGCACCACCGTGGGAAGGAGTCCGTTGTCCCTCAACAGGTTCCCGCCGTTCACGGCCTCGGCACGACCCTTGTCGTTGAGGTCGACGTCGACCCAGCCGGTGAACAGGTTCCTGGAGTTCCACTCCGACTCGCCGTGGCGCAGGAGGATGAGGGTGTGGGCCATGGAGCCCACCCTAGTGAGCGTCGGCTGCGACGGTCTCGCCCGGGCCGGGGTCGCCGTCGCGCTGCAGGATCGCGCGGAACGCCTCGAGGTTGCGCAACGACTCACCGCGCGAGACCCGCCAGTCCCACTCCTTGCGCATCGAGGAGATGAAGCCGATCACCAGCAGCTCGTTGAAGTGCGCGTCCGCGGCTTCCAGCAGGACCCCGAGGAGCTGGTCCACGTATGCCGCGTCGACGGCCTTGGCGGGGACGCGCCCGGTGACGTAGACGTCACCCATGGCGTCCGTCGCGTAGGCGAGCCCTGGCAGGCGCAGGTTCTTGCGCAGGAGGTACCGGTAGAACTCGTCGTGGTTCTCGTCGGGCTTGCGGATGACGAACGCAGACACCGACAGGGCGTCCGCGCCAGCGACCAGCGAAGCGACCGTCTTGAGCTTCTTCTCCCCCGGCAGGGTCACGACCAGCTCGCCCTCACGGGCGCCCGGCTCCCACTCGACACCGGCGTCCTCGAGACAGGACCGCACCAGGTCGACCATGGCCGTCACGGCACCACCGCCGATGGGACCCCTGCCAGCGAGCCGTTCGGCGACGGCGAGTCACCACCGCGGACGCGGGCCCGGCACGCCTCGACGTAGACCTCGTAGAGCCGTTCGGTGGTGCGGTCCCAGCCGAACAGGGCAGCATGCGCGATGGCCTTGCGCGACAGCACATCTCGTCGCTCCGGGTCGAGCAGGAGAGACTCGAGCGCATCCGCCCACTTGGGTGCCTGGTGGCCGTCGACCAGGATGCCCGCCTCGCCAACGGCCGTGGGAAGCCCGCCGACGTCCGCGGCCACGACAGGAGTGCCGCACGCCTGCGCCTCGACCGCCACCAGGCCGAACGACTCCGAGTGCGAAGGCACCGCCACCAGGTCCGCCGCGCGGTACCACTGGGCGAGCTCGGTGCGTGGGACCGGCTTGACGAAGCGGACCTGTGGGGCGATGCCCAGCTGCTGGGCCAGGTCGTCGAGGGCGTGGGGGTGCGCCAGTCCTGAGCCGGACGGTCCGCCGAGCACGACGACCACGAGCTCGCCACCCCAGGACGGGTGACGGGAGAGCAGCTCGGCGGCCGCCTTGACGAGCACCTCGGGGCCCTTGAGCGGCTGGATCCGGCCGACGAACAACAACACCTTCGCGTCGGCCGGCAGGCCGACGGCAGCACGGGCGGCACGCACGTCGCCGGGCGAGAAGAGCGTCAGGTCCACCCCGGGAGGCACCACAACAACCTTGTCGGGATCGGCGGCATACAGGTCCACGAGCTCGCGACGCTCACCCAGGGTGTTCGCGATGAGGCGGTCCGCCGCCTCCACCACCTGCTCCTCCCCGATCTCCCGGCCGGCGGGCTCGGGCTCGTCTCCCTCGGCAAGGTGCTGGTTCTTCACCTTGGCCATGGTGTGCATCGTGTGCACGAGCGGGACCTGCCAGCGGTCGGCTGCCAGCCAGCCCACCTGCCCGGACAGCCAGTAGTGCGAGTGGACGAGGCTGTAGTGGTTCTCGGGCTGGTGGGCGCCGGTGCGCATGACGCCTGCTGTGAAGGCGCACAGCTGACCGGGCAGGTCACCCTTGCCCAGTCCCTCGTACGGGCCCGCCATGATGTGCCGGACGAGGACACCCGGCTCGAGCTCGACCACCGGTGGCTGCTCCCCCGACGTGGCCCGGGTGAAGATCTCGACCTCGACCCCGCGGGAGGCGAGCTGGTGGGCGACCTCGACGACGTAGACGTTCATGCCGCCCGCATCGCCGGTGCCGGGCTGCTCCAGCGGCGAGGTGTGCACGCTCAACATCGCGACGCGGTCGATGCGGTCGCAGCAGCCCATGACGTCGAGTCTGCCACGCCATGCCGGGCAGCTACTTCGTGGCGGTCGGCTCCGTTCGGGCCTGCGAGGAGATGCTGAGGAAGCCGGCGTCGGTCCAGATGTGCACGTCGGTGCGGCCCGGCTGGCGCAGGTCGACGCCACGCGCCACCGCCTGCGGTCCGGCCCCGATGCTGGTCCCCAGGACGGTGCTGTAGGCATCGGCCCCGTCGAGCGCTGCTGTGGCGATCCACTCAGCGCTCTTGCGCAGGTTGACCGGGCTCAGCGCGGGCCTGATGCCGACGGTGTCCGCCTTGTGGTCCAGGTGGAACACCAGGGCGTCCGCCCCCGGCACGGACGCGCCGATCCGCACGACGGGACCGCCGAGCTCGATCCGCAGCGTCAGCGGGAGGGAGTGACCGTGGTCGTAGACCCGACCCAGGTACGTGGCTCGTCCGGGAAGGAAGACCAGGCTGTCGATCGCCACGTTGTCGACGTGGTGCTCAACGTGCTCACGGGTCCGGCGCCCCGAGCCCTCCACGGTGCCCAGCACCGCCGACAGCGGCGACCCGCCGATGACGGTCTGGGCGAGCAGGTCGTCCCCGCGGTAGAGCCGCAGCCCGTCGGAGTACATCGAGACCGTGACGCCACCGCCGAGGGTGGCCACCCCCTTGGCGGCCGGCGCCACCGTGAGCAGGCCGGGCGGCACGCTGTCGAACCCCTCGTCGTGGCCGAGCCAGCCCGGCAACCGCGCGCTCAGCCCGAGCAGCGCAAGCGCCGCCAGCGAGACGACCAGGGCCAGCATGCTGCGGCTGATGTCTCGGCCCCGCCACGTCACGGTCCCAAGCGTAGGTGCCGTTCGCTCCACGCTGCCCTCGTGTCAGTTCAGCGACCGGTGGGACGATCACCCGCTTGGTGAGGTGACCGTCGCCTGGGGCGCGGTGGCGCAGGGTCAGCGGGCGTAGTCGTCCTCGAGGCGGACGATGTCGGCCTCGTCGAAGTCGCCGTATGCGATCTCCAGCAGGCGCCCGGGACGGTCGCCCTTGTTCGCCATCCGGTGCAGGGCGCCACACGGCACCCACACCGACTCCCCCACCTCGGCACTCCAGGTGCGCTCGCCCACGGTGACCTCGATGGGGGCGTCGAGGACCTGCCAGAACTCGCCCCGGTGGGAGTGGGTCTGCAGCGAGAGCCGGTGCCCCGGCTGGACGGTGATGATCTTGACCGTCACGTGCTCGTTGGAGACGAACTGCTGGAAGTTCCCCCACGGGCGCTCGACCGTGAAGATACCCTCCCGCGGGTCCCGGATGTCGTCGATGTCGCCGTCCACGTCTCCCCCGCTCACCACGGCCCGTAGGGTCCCATGCGCTGCTGCCCGCCGCCACCGCCACGCGGGCCAACTTGGCGCAGGGCGGGTCGCACGTCGGCGAGGTAGATGCCCGCGCCGACGACGGCGAGCAGGCTGAAGAGGTTGAGCGGGTTGCGCAGGGAGACGAACCCGAGCAGCACGGCGACGCCCAGCACCACCAGCCAGAAGGTCTTGGTGCGCTTGGACGCCGCGACGTAGGCGTCCTTGCGGTGCCGCGCGGCATCGACCAGCGCCCATACCTCCATGATGAACGCCGCCAGGCCCAGCAGCTGCAGGATCAGGCCCTGGGCGCCGTCGAGGTTGAACATGGGAACAGCCTACGGGTCAGACATCGACCACAAGCGTGACCGGCCCGTCGTTCACCAGCGACACCTGCATCATTGCGCCGAACCGGCCTGTCGCCACTTCGACCCCGCGCTCACGCAGCGCCTCGACCAGCGCCTCCACCAGCGGCTCGGCGACCGGCCCGGGCGCGGCGGCACCCCATGATGGGCGGCGGCCCTTGCGGGTGTCGGCGTAGAGGGTGAACTGGCTGACCACGAGTACTGGCGCGCCCTCGTCGAGGACCGACCGTTCGTGGCGCAGGATCCGCAGCTCGCTGATCTTGCGCGCGAGGGTCTGCACCTGCGCGGGACCGTCGTCGTGGGTGACCCCGACGAGGGCCAGCAGTCCGGGGCGGTCGATCGCGCCGACTACCGCTCCGTCCACCTGCACCGACGCGCTGGTGACGCGTTGGAGGACGGCACGCATCCCGGTGCCCGATCCCGCTAGAGGTTCACGGCGACGATGGCGCCGACTGGCTCGCCGTGCCCGAGCACGGGTGAGTCCTCCAGCCGCTCCAGCGCCGGAGACTGCACGCCGAGCCGGCGCAGGGCCGCGGCGAGGATCACCGGCTTGGCCCGCTGGTAGCCATCCGCGACCTTGAGGGCGACGCCGCGCCCGTCGGCCAGCCCCACGGCATACACCGCCTCGGCGCCGTCCTTGGCGATCAGGCCGGGAGTCGCCTCGATCAGCGCGGTCACGTCGCGACGGGTTCCGCCGAGGTAGCCCGGGTTGCCCCGGATCGCGTCGGCGACCTCGTGTTCGGCGGTGCCCTCCGGTGCCGAGGCGATCCGCCCGAAGGCGCGGGCCAGCCCCGCGAGCGTGACCGCCATGACCGGCGCGCCGCAGCCGTCCACCGCAGTGGCCGTGACCTCGTCCCCGGTGAGCTCCTCGAGCGTCGCGAGGATGGCCTGCTGGAGCGGGTGGGCGGGGTCGCGGTAGGTCGTGGTGTCCCATCCGTTGACGACGCAGGTGGCGAGCATGCCGGCGTGCTTGCCCGAGCAGTTCTGGGTGATGGGCAGCTTGGTGCCGTCGGCCCGGATCACCGCGTCGCGGGCGATCTCGTCCACCGGGTAGTCAGGGGTGTTCTGCAGCGCCCCCTCAGTCAGGCCGGCATCGTGCAGCATCTCGCGCACGCCCTGGACGTGGAAGTCCTCGCCGGAGTGGCTGGCGCAGGCCAGGGCGAGGTGGTGGGGCGGCACCGTGAGGCCGGCGCGCACCATGGCGAGCGCCTGGATCGGCTTGTTGGACGACCGGGGGAAGATCGGGTCGTCGACGGCGCCGAGGGCCAGCAGGTGGCTGCCGTCCGGGCCAGTCGCCACGACGGAGGCCCGGTGCGCGGACTCCACGAACCCGCCGCGCACGTAGTGCGCGAGGACCGGTGCGTCGTCGAGGGCGGGTGGTGTGGAGGTATGCCGCGTGCTCACCTGCGCGAGCCTAGCCACCCCCGGCGTCCCAACTTTGTCGGGTCTGGGGACAAGGTTGCGCCTGACCCCGGTTCGCTTCAGGGGTCAGGCGCAACGTTCTTGAGGCAGGCTGTCAGCCGGGTGGCTCGGGTGTCAGTCGCCGACCTTGGCGGCAGCCGTGGTCCCGGCCTTCTTGCCGGCGGCGGCGGTCTTGCGGGCGCCAGTGGCGGCGCGCTTGGTCGCCGACTTGCTGGCGGTCGCGGACTTGCGGGTCGTGGTGGCGGTGCGCTTCGCGGCGGTGCGGGTGCGGGTGGCCGCCTTGGCCACGGTCGCGGTCGCGTCGGTGGCCTCGTCGACAACCGAGTCGGAGATGACGTCGGCGGCCACGACGGTCTGCCTGCGACCGGTGGTCAGGGTCGCCTTGGCGGAGCGCTGGAGGTCGGTGGCCGACTTGCGGACCGTGGTCACCGCACCCTTGCCGAGCGCGAAGGTGGCCTCGGCCTGGGCGATGAGGTCGGTGGTGGCCTTCTGGGTGCGCACGCGCGTGACGAGCTTCTCGCCGCGAGTGGCGTAGGACTCGTACTGCTTCCGGGCCGTGTCCGCGAGCCCGAGGCTGCGGTTGAGCGCGAGAGCCGGGAGGTCCTTGCCCTGGTCGAGTGCGGTCTGGAGCTTGGCGGCGTCGACGTCGACGCGGGCCGAGGCAACCTTGACGCGGGCGT
Organism: Pedococcus sp.; assembly: GCA_036278855.1. GTDB lineage: Bacteria > Actinomycetota > Actinomycetes > Actinomycetales > Dermatophilaceae > Pedococcus. The sequence continues at coordinate 11,245 of DASUKI010000171.1, read as the reverse complement.
CGCGGACCTTCTCGACCGCCAGGTCGGTCAGGCCGACGGCGGCGAGCACGGGCGTCGTGTCGATGAGGTTCTTGCGGATGTCGGCAACGAGTGCCATGTCATTCTCCTTTGAGAGGGGTCTTGCGGGTCGTGGTCTTGCGGGTCGTGGTCTTGCGCGTCGTGGCCTTGCGCGCCCTGGGTGCGGCGGGCTTGTCCTGGGCACCGACGAACGAGTCGTAGATGTCGAGGAGCGCGGCCTTCTGGCGCTCGGTGAGCCGGTGGTCGGCGGTGATCGCAGACCTGGTGTCGATCGCGTCCGCGCCGTGCTCGCGGCGCTCGTCGAGGATGCCGGCGTGGACGTAGAGCGACTCGGCCGAGACCTCGAGTCCCTTGGCCAGCTGCTGCAGGATCTCGGCGCTGGGCCTCTTCAGTCCCCGCTCGATCTGCGACAGGTAGGGGTTGGACACCCCCGCGAGCTCGGCCAGCTGGCGCAGCGACAGCTTGGCGGACTGACGTTGCTCACGCAGGTAGTCGCCCAGGCTGTTGCCGCTCAGCGGGCCCAGCGGGATTCGGCTCATGCCCCCAGTGTGCTTGCTGCAGTTAGCAAAATGCAAACCGTAGGCAGCGTGTTCCCGCTCACAGCCAGTCGACCGATGCGCGAGCCCGGCATGCAGGAAATCCACCCAAATGGACTGAGACTGGCAGGGCACGCTCAGGCCGTGCGCAAGTTTCAGTCCATTTGGGTGGATTACCGACGGTCCTTGACGGCGAGGAGCTGGCGCGCGTCCGCCGTCGACATTGCCGGCCGCTGCATGACCTCGGCCAGGTGCGCCGCCCGCTCGACGAGCTGGCGGTTGTGCTCCACCGGCACACCAGGGGCGAACACCACGTTGTCCTCCATCCCCACGCGCAGGTGACCGCCCGCCGCCAGGGCGGTCGCCGCCACCGCCAGGTGGGAGCGGCCGATCCCGGTCGCCGACCACGACGTCACCTCCGGCGGCAACATCGCGACTCCCGCCAGCAGCGCGGCGGGAGCACCCGGCATACCGCCCGGCACGCCGGTGACGAAGTCGACGTGCACCTTCCCGCCGAACGGCAGCCCGTGCTTGTGGACCAGTCGCGACAGCGACGCCACGTGCCCCAGGTCGAACAGCTCGAACTCGGGGACCACCTCTCGCTCCTGGGCCTGGACGTAGAGGTCCGACATGAACCCCCAGGGGTTGAGGAACACGTCGTCGCCGAAGTTGGTCGTGCCGCAGGTCAGTGAGCAGGAGTCGGGTTCCGCGTCGAGCACGGTGAGCCGCTGCTCGAGGGGGTCGTGCACCGAGCCGCCCGTCGAGAGCTGGATGACCAGGGAGGTCGCCTCCCGCAAGGCCTCGACCGCGGCGGACAGGTAGCCGTGGTCGAGCGTCGGCTGGTGCTCGGAGTCGCGGATGTGCAGGTGGATCATCGCGGCGCCGGCGGCCTCGCACGACCTCGCCGTCTCCACGAGCTCCTCCAGGGTGGTGGGGAGCTGGGGGAAGTCGGACTTCGCCAGCTCAGCGCCCGTGGGGGCGACCGTGATGAGGGTGCCGGGAGCGGCGGGGGTTGCGGTGGGCATGGGCGCCATCATGGCAGCCGCCCGGTCGGGGCCCTCGGCGGTTCTGTGGGACACTGGTCGGCGGCCGCAGGCAAACGGACACCATCGGCGCGACCTCCCCCGCGCCCGCAACAGCGAAGGCAGGACCGTGGATCTTCACGACTACCTCCGGGTGGTGCGCAAGCGCTGGCGCACCATCTGCGTCGTCACCCTCGTGCTCGTGGCCTTCGCCGCACTCCTCACCATGTGGAGCCCGAAGGTCTACCAGGCCCGCACGCAGCTGTTCGTGTCGACCTCCGGCGGCCAGGACTCCACCCAGCTGCTCCAGGGCAACACCTTCACCCAGCAGCGGGTCAAGTCCTACTCCGACCTCATCACGACGCCCTCGGTGCTCGACCCCGTCATCAAGAACCTGGGCCTCGACCTGACGGCCGACCAGCTGGGCAAGAAGATCACCGCCAGCGTCCCGCTGGACACCGTGCTCATCGACGTCATGGTCGACGACCAGGACCCCAAGCAGGCGGCCAACATCGCGGCGGCGGTCGGCAAGCAGTTCTCCGCCAGCGTCATCGACCTCGAGCGGGTGTCCGACAACGCACCCAGCCCGGTCAAGGTGTCCGTGGTCCGCCCGCCGGCGGTCCCCACGTCGCCGATCAGCCCCAAGCCGCTGCGCAACATCGCCCTCGGCGTCGTCCTGGGCCTGCTCGTGGGCCTCGGCGTCGCCCTGCTCCGGGACACCTTCGACACCTCGATCAAGTCCGAGCGGGACGTCAAGGACGCCACCGACGAGACCATCATCGGCGGCATCACCTACGACCCCGACGGCCCGAAGCACCCGCTGATCGTCCAGTCCGACCCGCACGGGCCGCGCGCCGAGGCGTTCCGTGCGCTGCGCACCAACCTGCAGTTCGTCGACGCCGCCACCCACCCGCGCTCGATCGTCTTCACCTCGTCACTGCCCGGCGAGGGCAAGACCACGACCACCGCCAACCTCGCCATCAGCATGGCGGCTGCCGGCGCCCGCGTCTGCGTCATCGAGGCCGACCTGCGTCGACCGCGCCTGCTGCAGTACATGGGCATGGAGGGCTCGGTCGGCCTGACGAACGTCCTGATCGGCCAGGCCGAGCTCGTCGACGTCCTCCAGCCGTTCGGTGACACCGGCATCTCCGTGCTCGGCGCCGGCCAGATCCCGCCGAACCCGAGCGAGCTGCTCGGCTCGGAGACCATGGCGCGCACCATCCGCCAGCTCGAGGGGATGTTCGACTACGTCATCCTCGACGCGCCGCCGGTCCTGCCGGTCACCGACGCGACCGTGCTGAGCACCCTGGCCGGCGGCGTGGTCGTCGTGACGGGCTGCAGCGTGGTGAACAAGGAACAGCTCGGCAGGGCCATCGCGGCGATCCACGCGGTCAACGGCAACGTGCTCGGCGTGGTCGTCAACCGGATCCCGACCCGGGGTGCCAACGCAGAGAGCTACTACTACAGCGAGGGCTACGCGCCGATGTCCGGCGACCGCTCACGCAAGGACCGGGCCAGGGAGCGCCGCGAGCACGTCACCCGGGTCTGACCGACGGGCCGGCCTCAGGGGGCGACGACGACCTCCTGGGCCGCCGCGACTCCGTCGGCGAGCAGGGTCGCGTCCACCGCGGTGTTCCGCTTGACCAGCGCCAGCGCGACCGGCCCGTCCTCGTAGTGCCGGGCCACGCTCGTGATGAAGCCGACCTGCCGGTCTGCGAGCGTCAGGGCCGCACCCCGCTCGGGGATCGTGTGGCCCGAGCCGTCGAGGTGGAGGTACACGAGCCGACGCGGCGGCCGCCCGAGGTTGTGCACGCGCGCGATGGTCTCCTGCCCGCGGTAGCAACCCTTGTGCAGGTGGACGGCGGTGCGCAGCCAGTCCACCTCGTGCGGGATGGTCCGGTGGTCGGTCTCGAGCCCCAGCCGCGGACGCCACGCGGCGACGCGCAGCGCCTCCGCTGCCCAGGTGCCGGCGAGGTCGCGGTCGCCGACCGCGTCGGCCAGCGCGGCTCGGGGGAGGACCACCTCGCGCCAGCGTCGGCCCTGGGCGGGGTGCTCGACCGGTCCGTATGCCGCGGTGTCACCGACGAGGTCCGGCCACGGGTCGCGCCACGCCAGTGGCTCACCCGGGCGGGACTCCTCGCCGGTGGGCTCGCCGAGGACCGCCCAGTGCCCGCTCACGTCGGCCACCTCGACGCGGAGCATGAACCGCATCGAGTCGAGCCAGGCCGCCAACGGTGCGGCGTCGCCGGGCTCGGTGGTGACCCAGGTGGTCTCGCCGTCGTCGACGACGTGCAGGTTGTGCTCGACGTGCCCCTTGGGGGTGAGCACGAGGCTTTCGCGCGACACGCGCGGGGGCAGGTCCGCGAGCTGCTGGCTGGTGATCGAGTGCAGCCAGGAGAGCCGGTCCGGGCCGGTCACCGTCACCACTCCGCGGTGGGACAGGTCCACCACCGCAAGACCCTCGGCGAGCAGCCGCTGCTCGCGCATCGGGTCTCCGTAGTGCGCGGCGACCCCGGCGTCCGCCCCCTCGCCCTCGACCGCGCCGGGACGTCCGAGCAGCGGGGACGCGGCCGCGACCGGTGGGTGGGTGGGTGTCTCTACTGCTTCGCGCATCTGCGGCACACTCCGTGGACTGCCATGTGGGTGACATCAGCGACAAAGCCGGTGTCGGCCAGAACATTCCCCGCGAAGCCGTCGGCCAGCTCCCGGGGGCACTGCTCGACCTTCCCACACCCCCGGCACACGAGGTGGACGTGGTCGGCGTGGTCGGCCAGGTGGTAGGCCGGGGCCCGGTGGTCGAGGTGGGTGTGGCCGACGATGCCGAGGCTCTCGAGGGCGTCCAGCGCGCGGTAGACGGTCGAGGCGGCCAGGCCCACCCCGCCGTCCGAGGCGACGCGCTCGACCACGGCCTCCGGCGTGGCGTGCCCCAGCGCCGCCACGGCGTCGAGCACGCGCTGGCGCTGCGGGGTCATCCGCCGCCCATGGGCGCGCAGCTGCTCGCCGACGTCCTGCATCCCTCCACTGTACGGTCCGGCTCGAGGCCATCTGGTCAGGAGCACCCCGCCCGACTACCTACACTGTCCGGGTGCTTGACCAGTTCGAAGACGCCCCCGAGGCCGAGTCCACCGCACGCCCACGCACGCGAGGGCGGCGGGTGCGCCGGGTTCTGGCCGTGCTGCTCGCCATCGTCCTGCTGCTCGTGGTCGGTGGCGTCGCGGCATACCTGCTGTTCCTCAACCACACGGTGAGCAACAACGTCAAGCACGACTCCCTGCTGCCCACTCCGGGCGTCAGCGGGGCCACGGCGGCTCCCACCCACCCCGCCGCGGCGGGTGACGCCCAGAACTACCTGGTGCTCGGCTCCGACGCCCGGCCTGGGGAGTCACGGGGCCGCTCCGACGTGATCGTGCTGGTGCACGTCGCCTCGGACAAGAAGACCGTGACCCTGGTCCACTTCCCCCGCGACCTCTACGTCTCCATCCCGGGCCACGGCAAGGACAAGATCAACGCCGCGTACGCGTACGGCGGCGCGCCGCTCCTGGTGCGGACGATGCAGGACCTCATCGGGGTCCCGATCGACCATGTCGCGATCATCGGGTTCGAGGGGTTCAAGCGGATGACCGACGCCGTCGGCGGCGTCAACGTCTACGTCGAGGAGCCGAGCAGCGGCCCGACCTACACCTTCCACAAGGGCTTCCAGCAGATGGACGGCGCCGAGGCACTGGCCTTCGTGCGCGAGCGCAAGGACCTCAGCGAGGGGGACATCTCGCGTGGCCGGCGCCAGCAGGCGTTCATCAAGGCGCTCATGCTCAAGTCGCTGAGCAAGGACGTGCTGCTCAACCCCGTCAAGCTCGCGCAGTTCACCGACGCCGCCACCAGCAACCTCACCGTGGACGAGAAGTTCTCCGTGGGCGACATGCGCAAGCAGGCTCTCTCCATGCGCAGCCTGCGCAGCGGCGACATCGCCTTCATCACCGCGCCCTTCACCGGGTTCGGCACGGCACCGAACGGCGGCTCCATCGACCTCGTCGACGGGCAGGGCATGCAGGCGCTCGGTGAGGCGCTGCAGAACGACGACATGGCCAGCTACAAGGACACCAGCCACACGCCCTGAGGTCCGCCGAGGGCGGGGGCGTCAGGCCTGCTTCCAGGTCCTCAGGTCTGCACCGGCTCGGAACACCGCTCCGCCGACGCGCAGCCAGCCGGCGGAACCGGTGACGGACAACGCGACCGTGCCGGACTTGATCTTGGCCAGGTCGGTCTCGACGCAGCCGAGGGCCGCATCGGGCTTGCCGGCATCCACGACTGCCAGACCTCGGCATCCGCCCGCACTCGGGACGACGGCCAGCGACCGGTTCTTGTCGTCGAGGGCGAGGGCCAGGGCCCCGGGCACGGTGGCCGACTCGTCCCAGCTCGCACCGGTCTTGCTCACCAGGACCGTGCCGTCCTCGCACAGGGCGGCTGCGCCGCTGTCGACGACGGCGAGGTCGACCACCGCCTTTGCCCCGCACGGCTTCCCCGTGCCGCCGGTGGGCAGGCCGACGGAGCGCTCGTCACGGGGGTCGCGGTACCACGCGTTGTCGACAGCGGTCGCGTCGCCCCAGTCGGCGTCGTACTTCGACGCCTGGCGGATGGAGGGGGTGCAGTCGTTGTCGGCGCTGGCACCCACGGAGAAGGCGGAGCCGTCATCGCGCACCCGGATCCGCACGAGGGTGTCGAACTTCGCCGAGCGCGGTCCCCACGACCTGCCTGCGTTGCTGGTCAGCTCGATCTTCGCCCCGCCGGCGCGACACGACCCGACCGTGAAGCGGAACGCCGTGTCCTCGTCGACGCCCACGATGCCCACGGTGAGCGGGACGACCTTGACGTCCGGCTGCCTGGCGTCCGCAGAGGCGGTGGTGGTCGAGGACGGCCGGCTCGACGCCCCGACGCTGCTGGTGCCGATCTGCTCACCGCCGTCGGCAACGGGGGTGCGCGTGCTGTTGACCGCGATGCCGACGAGCAGCACGTCGACGGCGACGAAGGCGGCCAGGCCGATGAGTCCCGCGCGCTCGCTCAGGCGGGTCATCACGGCCTCCCGAGGGCCCGCACCACGGCCGGGAGCGAGCCCATGATCTGACGGGTCATCCGGTCGAACACCTCGGGCGGTCGACGGTACGGGTCGACGATGTTGGCCTCCTCGTCCGGCATGGGTGGTCGCAGACCTCGCTCGCCGGCGGCCAGCGCGACCACCCGGGTCACGTGCTCCTGCGCGTCGTCGGTGGGTTGGGCAACACGGTCTGACCCGATCCCCGCCACGAGGTCGGCGAACTCGCGGAACGCGAAGACGTAGCGCAGCGCTCGCGGGTGCAGCTGCGCCACGGTTCCGCGGTGTGCGCGGGTGGCCGTGAGCACGAGGTCCGACCCGGCCACGAGGTCCGGGGTCAGCTGGCGCGCCACGAACCCGTCGGCGGCAAACCCGTTCTCCTCCAAGCGCGCTCGCGCGTTGGACTCCATCGGATCGCCCGCGAGCGCACCGGTGCCCGCGCTGCGCACCTCGATGGCGGCTGCACCCCAGGACCGGTCGAGCTCGGCCTGCAGGGCGCGCTCGAGGAACGGCGAACGACAGACGTTGCCGGTGCACACGGTGAGGATCCGTGCCGGAGTGCTCACGCGACCACCTCAGCCGACACGCTTGAGCTCGGCCGACACGTGGCTCTGCAGCGGCTGCCCGACCGCGGCCATGTCCATGACCCACATGAGGTTGGAGTTGACCAGGCCGTAGAGGCGGTGGGCGGCGGAGTACTCCTTCGCGTGGGGGCTGCGGACGACGCTGTCCGTGCGCAGCTCGACCTTCGCGGGCTCGGCCTTGCCGTAGTACAGCTCCACGATGCCGGTGGGGTGGGCCAGCAGCAGCTCGACCTCACCGTCCGGCTGGGGTCGCCAGAAGCCGGCCTCCGTGGCCAGCGGCCGCACCTTCTGGCCAGCCTCGTCGAGCAGCCAGGTGCGGCTGTGCCAGGACAGGAACGGGCGTCCGTCGTGGCTCACCTCGACCTCCTGGCCGAAGTTGGCGGACTCGATCGTGGGGTACCCGACGACGCCGGCGCCCTCCCAGCGGCCCACCAGCCACGCGAGGGGGGCGAGCTCGGGGGGAAGGTCGGGGTCGAGGGTGAACTGCATCAGCGGGGCGTCTTGACCAGGCGGTACACGACGAGCGCGGCGAACCACACGACCACGACCGCCGTGAGGATGAGCAGGCACAGGTAGAACGTCTCCACGCGCCAGATCGTAGCCTGAGCCCCATGACCGCCTCCCGCCTCGTCGTCAAGGCCACCTGTGGTGTCGAGTCCCTCGAGCGGCTCAACCAGGCGTTCACCGTCGCCTCGACGGCGCTCGCCGGGGGCGTGGAGGTGAGCATGTGGCTGACCGGGGAGGCTGCGTGGGTGGCGGTTCCCGGGCGCGCCGAGGAGGTTTCGCTGCCGTATGCCGCGTCGCTGGCCCAGCTGCGCGACGCCGTGCTCGCGGGTGGCCGGCTCACGGTGTGTGGGCAGTGCGCCGCTCGTCGCGACCTGGTGGAGGCGGACCTCGTTGCGGGAGCGCAGGTCCGGGGTGCCGCGTCCTTCGTCGAGGAGGTCATGGCCGACGGCGCCCGCGCCCTCGTCTACTGACCCCTCGGGGAGCTCAGGCAGTCAGGCGACGAAGTAGCGCGCCAAGGGGTAGACGACGGCCCCGACGAGCAGCGACGACGCCGCCGCCGCGGCGAGCTGGGCCCGCGGCATCCCCGCCGCCGGGAGCACCGCGACGACCCGACGCGCCGCGTGCCCGACGGCGGCGACCAGGAGCCCGAGCAGCACCGCCGGCCACAGCGCTGGCGCACCGGCCAGCAGCGACACGGCCACCGCAGCGCCCCCGCCGAAGAGCATCGCGATGAACAGCGCCCACCTGCGCGACCAGCGGATCCCGATGAGCGGGTCGCACAGCGCGGACACGCCCAGGGCGGCCATGGCCGCGGCGAGGGCGTGGTCACCGTGGAGCACGCGGGGCAGCGGCGCCATCGACACGCCGGCCGCGACCACGGCCAGCCCTGCGACGCTGGACGACACCGACTCGCTCAGCCTCGGCCGGCCGTCGCGGCGCATCAGCTGGTGCAGGAACGCGACGATCACCGAGACGGCCATGGCGGCGGGCACCCAGGTGAGGAACGGGTCGTGCGTCGTGACGGTGACCGAGGCCGCCGACAGCAGCGTGCCGATCACCAGGACGGCTGTCGTCCCGCGAGGGCTGGGCAGGCTGAGCAGGACCGGCCACCCCCACGCCATGACGAACCCGGCCAGGGCGACCGCCACCGTCACGAAGTGCGGGCTGGCGTAGCCGGTCAGTGCGACGAGGGCGGCGAACGCCACCGTGGCGAAGACGGTCAGCGGCCTGGCCCGCAGGCTGCGGCTGGGCACCGAGCGCGCCGGGCTGTCCTGCTGCACGCGGCGCGAACGCCGGCTCAGCGGGGCGGCGTCCGCGACCTCGGCGGCAGGGTCGCCGGTCTGGGACGCCTGCTCGGGGACCTCGGACACAGCCCGCATCCTTCCATCACCCATCGCGGCAGCGTTCACCCTCCGGCGAACGGCGGCAGCACCTCGAGCAGCGCCCCCGGCTCCAGGCGGTCCTCGCGCGCAGCGCGCCGTCCGCCGACGAGCAGTGTGCTGACCTCGGCCACCGGTGCCAGGCCGGGGCGGAGCGCAACCGCGGCCGCGAGCGCGTCGGCGACCGTGTCGCACTGCCCCAGCAGGTCCGTGTCGACACCCGCCGCCGCGCGGGCCCCGGCCCAGTAGCGGACGGTCACCTGACCGCCCGGCTGCTCATCCGGCATACCACTCCTTCGTTGAGACAAGCGTCTCACCATCCGTTCCGCAGGCCCCGGCCACCCCCGCTTCCGTATCCTTGGCAGGCATGGCCCGTCTGCTGCTGCTGACGAACGCCTTGGCGCCCAGCGCCGAGGTGTTGCCGGCGCTGGGCCTCCTGAGCCACCACGTGCGGATCCTGCCGGCCGAGCCGAGCGCCCTCGTGGACGCGCCTCCCGTCGACGCGGTCCTGCTCGACGCCCGCCGTGACCTCGCCGCGGCGCGCTCGCTGTGCCGGGTCCTCAAGGCCACCGGCATGTCGGTCCCCCTCGTGGTCGTGCTCACCGAGGGCGGCCTCGCCGGCCTGACGGCCGAGTGGGGCGTCGACGAGGTCCTCCTGGACTCGGCCGGACCCGCCGAGGTCGAGGCACGGCTGCGGCTGGCGGCCGGACGGCTCGAGGCGGACCGGGAACCGGAGGACGTGCAGATCACCAACGGTGACGTCGTCATCGACGAGGCCACCTACTCCGCGCGCGTCAAGGGACGGCTGCTCGACCTCACGTACAAGGAGTTCGAGCTGCTCAAGTACCTCGCGCAGCACCCCGGGCGGGTGTTCACCCGCGCCCAACTGCTGCAGGAGGTGTGGGGGTACGACTACTACGGCGGCACCCGCACCGTCGACGTCCACGTCCGCCGGCTGCGGGCCAAGCTCGGCTCGGAGCACGAGGTGCTGATCGGCACCGTGCGCAACGTCGGCTACCGCTTCGTCCCCGCGGAGGACGCCTCTGTGTGACGCCTGCGCAGCACGCGGCGACGGCGCCCCTCCCGGTCGTGGGAGGGGCGCCGTCGTGTTTCCGTATGCCGCGTGGCCGGCTCAGCCGGTCAGCGTCAGTTGCCCGTGATCCGGGTCAGCGGCCCCGGGGTGTAGCCGGCCTCGCCGAACGTGGTCAGGTAGTTCGCGAACGCGTCGATGTCGAGGCCGCCGTAGAAGACGTCCGTGCCCTCCGTGAAGGTCGGGAAGCCGTCGCCGCCGCCCTGCAGGAAGTTGTTCGTCACGACGCGGTACGACGTGTCGTCGTCCAGCGGGGTGCCGTTGAGCGTCACCTCGCCGAGCTCACCCGTGGCGGTGTTCCACGAGTAGTTGAAGCCCTCCGACACCTGGAGGACCTTCTTGGCCGAACCGAGCCCGTTCACGCCCGACCACTGCTCCATGAGGATCTGCTTGATCTGGGCGCCGGTCAGCGTCATCGAGACGACGTAGTTGTTGAACGGCTGGACCGTGAAGGCCTCCTCATAGGTCACCACACCGTCACCCTCGCCCTTGGTCGAGCTCGCATACGTGAGGTCGGCACGGATGCCGCCGGGGTTCATGAACGCGATCACCGGGGTCTGGCCGTTGGTGACGACCGACGGGTCAGCCAGCTGGGCGTCGGCGATGAGGTCACCGAGCTGCGACTCCCCGGGATCGTTCTGGGTCTTGGTGACGTCAGCGGCGATGTGGCCGACGACCTTCGAGGCGATCGGCTTGACCAGCTCCTGGTACTGCGTGACCAGCGCCGTCTCCGCCGGGTCCTTGGCCACGTCACGGGTGACGATCATGTTCGTGCCCTTGACGGAGGCGCGGACGATGTCGTTGGTGCGCCGGTCGTACTTGAGGTCGGTCTCGGTGAAGAGCCGGCCGAACGACGACGCGGACGTGACCAGACGCGGCTGGCCGGCCGGGTCGGGGATGTTGCACACGTACGGCTGGTGGGTGTGCCCGGAGATGACCATGTCGATCGCGGGGTCGAGGTTCTTGGCGATGTCGATGATCGGCGAGGAGGCCGGGTTGAGCTCGCCGCCGTTGCCGCAGGTC
>DASUKI010000170.1:0-3851 GCA_036278855.1 Pedococcus sp. | reverse complement strand
CCGCTGCCGCGCTCGAGCAGCTCCTTGGCGTTGTGGAAGAAGTAGAGACCGAAGTCGACGAACGCGCCCACGAGCGGCTTGCCGCCGAGCTGGAGGTGCTGCTCGTCGAGGTGCCACCCGCGTGGGCGCGGCACGATCGTCGGTATGCCGCGTGGGTCCTTGAGCGCGTAGTGCTTGCCCTGCGGGGTGGTCAGCTCGATGGTGCGGCGGACCGCGTCGTGGAGGTTGACCTGGCCGCCGATGACGTTGGCCCAGTGAGGGGTGTTGGCGTCCTCGAGGTCGGCGAGCCACACCTTGGCACCGGAGTTGAGGGCGTTGATGGCCATCTTGCGCTCGGTGGGTCCGGTGATCTCCACCCGGCGGTCCCGGAAGTCGGCGGGGGCGTCGGCGACCCTCCAGTCGCCCTCGCGGACCTCGCGGGTGTCCTCGAGGAAGTCCAACCGACCGGTCTTGGACACCTCGGCGCGCCGCGTCGCCCGGGCCTTGAGCAGCTCCTCACGGGTGGGGCCGAAGCGCTCCTGCAGCTCGGCGAGGAAGGCGAGGGCCTCCTCGGTCAGGACCTGCTCACTGCGCTCGACCGGTCCGCCGGTCACCGTGATGTCCGCCATGGCGAGAATGTTCCTCCGCTTCCGTGGGAAAAGCGCGTCGATGGGGACGCGCGGGCTACGATAGTTCCATGATACGAAATCTTCTTCTCATTCTCATAGCGGGACGGGGAGATATATGAGCGCCCAGCCAGCCCGGGGCAGTTCGCCGGCGCCTGAGCGTGGCCGCGCCGAGCCGCGCACCGGCGGCGTCCAGTCGCTCGAGCGGGCGTTCGCCATCCTCGAGACCATGGCCGACGCCGGCGGCGTGATCAGCCTGTCGCAGCTCGCCAGCGACGCCCAGCTGCCGCTGCCGACCATCCACCGCTTGGTCCGCACCCTCGTCGACCTCGGTTACGTCCGCCAGGAGGCCTCGCGGCAGTACTCACTGGGGCCGCGGCTGATCCGGCTCGGGGAGACGACCTCGCGGATGCTGGGACGCTGGGCCCGCCCCCACATGGAGCGGCTGGCCCACGAGCTGGGGGAGTCGGTCAACCTCGCGATGCTCGACGGCGACCAGGTCGTGTACGTCGGCCAGGTGATGGCCTCGCGCAACTCGATGCGCATGTTCACCGAGGTGGGACGGCGGGTGCTGCCGCACTGCACCGGGGTGGGCAAGGCGATCATGGCGCAGATGGACCCGGAGGAGGTGCGTACCCTCCTGGGCCGCACCGGGATGCCGGCCCGCACCGACCACACCATCACCTCACCCGACGAGCTGCTCGCCGAGCTCGAGCTCAGCCGCGCGCGCGGGTACGCCCTCGACGAGGGTGAGCAGGAGCTCGGTGTGCGGTGCGTCGCGGTCGCCGTGCCCGACGCGCCACAGCGGCTCGCGCTGTCGGTGTCCGGGCCGCTCACCCGGATGAGCGACGAGACGGTGCAGCGCGCGATCGGGCCGTTGCACCGGGCCGCCGAGGCGATCTCCGAGGAGATGCGCGGCCGCTGAGGCCCCCCGGGGACCTGCCCAGCGCAACGTCTCCGCCAAACGACGACCACTTCTGGCCGGGCCACGGCGCGTCCAGCTCGACACGCCGTGTCCCGGGTGGAAATGGTCGTCCTCCGGCAGGCTGTGGACAAGGCGGCGGGCCTCGGACGAAGTTCGGGCACGCTGGTCAGGTGTCCATCGTCGAGGAGCTCGAACGCCGCGGTGGCGTCGCAAGCCGCCAGCAGCTGGTGGCGGCGACGAGCCGGGGCGAGCTCGAGCAGGCACTGGCAGACGGCGGTGTGGTCAAGCTCGCCCGTGGCCGCTACGCCCTGCCGACCGCGAGCAACGCTCGACGCGCGGCGCACGAGATCTCCGCGGTCGCCGTCGGGCTGAGCGCGGCGGCCCACCACGGGCTCCTGCTCAAGTGGCAACCCAGGCGTCCGCAGCTGGTGGTCCCTCGCGGACGACGTGTCCCGGCTGCGGCACAGCAGGCCAACGACGTGTCGTGGCGCCGCGTCCCCGAAGGCGCGGTGCAGGACGGCTGGGTCCTCACACCCGCGTTCACGGTCTTGGACTGCGCCTCACGGCTGCCGTTCGACGAGGCCCTCGCCGTCGCCGACTGCGCGCTGCGCTTCGGCGCCGTGTCGTGGGAGGGCATCGAGCAGGCGCAGCTCTCCTGGCCGCGCGGGGCCTCGAAGCGAGTCCGCCGGGTGCTCGAGGTTGCGGACGCAGATGCCCAAGGTCCGTTCGAGTCCGTCCTGCGCGCCATTGCCCTGGGCGTTCCCGGACTGAGCGTGGTGACCCAGCACAGGGTCGACGTCGACGGCACGTTCATCGCTCGCGTCGACCTGGCCGACCTCCGCCTGCGTATCGTGCTCGAGGCGGACAGCTTCGAGTTCCACGGGCTGCCGGAGCTGATGGACAAGGACTGCAAGCGCTACGACGAGCTCGTCATCGAGGGGTGGATGGTCCTGCGCTTCTCGTGGAGCCAGGTCATGACGAAGGCGGCATGGGTGCGGTCGGTGCTCGAGCGCGCCGTGGCTGCGCGCGAGCGCCAGCTCCTGCTGTCCGCCTGACGACGACCACTTCCGACTGGGCTGCGGCGCGTCGGACGCGACACGCCGTGATCGCCGCACCATTGGTCGTCGTTCGGCGGCGGCCATCTCGCGTTCCCAGCCACGAGCAGCGGTATGCCGCGTGCGCAAGGCGCGCACGCGGCATACCTCGTGGTGTTGGTTCAGTCCTCCTTGGCGCCGGTGGCCATGCCCTGCTTGATGAGGTTCATGACCGAGGAGTCGGTCAGCGTGGTGACGTCGCCGAGCTCGCGGTTCTCGGCGACGTCGCGCAGCAGGCGGCGCATGATCTTGCCGGAGCGGGTCTTCGGGAGCTCGTCCACGACGAGGACCTGCCGCGGCTTGGCGATCGGGCCGATCTCCTTGGCCACGTGTCCCCGCAGCTCCTGCACCGTCTCCTCACCGTGGTCCTCGGCGCCGCCGCGCAGGATGACGAACGCCACGACCGCCTGCCCGGTGGTGTCGTCGGTCGCGCCCACCACCGCGGCCTCGGCCACGCTCGGGTGCGACACCAGGGCCGACTCGATCTCGGCGGTGGACAGGCGGTGACCTGACACGTTCATGACGTCGTCGACCCGGCCCAGCAGCCAGATGTTGCCGTGCTCGTCGTACTTGGCGCCGTCGCCGGCGAAGTAGTACTGGTCACCGAACCGCGACCAGTACGTCTCGCGGTAGCGCTCCGGGTCGCCCCAGATGCCCCGCAGCATCGCCGGCCACGGCTTGGTGAGCACCAGGTAGCCGACCGTCTCGGGGTCCTTCAGCGGCTGGCCCTCGTCGTCGAGGATCTCGGCGCTGATGCCGGGGATCGGCCTCTGTGCCGACCCCGGCTCGAGGTCGGTGACCCCGGGCAGCGGGCTGATCATGATCGCGCCGGTCTCGGTCTGCCACCAGGTGTCGACGACGGGGGTGCGGTCGGCCCCGATGTGCTTGCGGTACCAGACCCACGCCTCGGGGTTGATCGGCTCGCCGACCGACCCGAGCAGCCGCAGCGATGACAGGTCGTACTTCGCCGGGATGTCGTCGCCCCACTTCATGAAGGTGCGGATCGCCGTCGGCGCCGTGTAGAGGATCGACACCCCGTACTTCTCGACCAGCTCCCACCAGCGGCCCTGGTGCGGCGTGTCCGGTGTGCCCTCGTACATCACCTGCGTCGCCCCGAGGGCCAGTGGGCCGTAGACGCTGTAGGAGTGGCCGGTCACCCAGCCGACGTCGGCGGTGCACCAGTAGACGTCGGACTCGGGGTGCACGTCGTGGACCACCTTGGTGGTG
>DASUKI010000169.1:0-4914 GCA_036278855.1 Pedococcus sp. | reverse complement strand
CAAGGGCGGCGCCGGCCCGCACCGCGTTGCCGGCCAGGGCGATGGTGCCGTCGGGGCCTTCAGCGGTGTGGCGGTAGGCCATCACGGTGACTCCGGCGGTGCGGCGCATCACCTCGCGGTCGAGGGTCGAGCCGTGCGCGGGGACCTGTTCCAGCCAGAAGGGGATGTCCGCCTCCAGCGGGGTGGGGCCTGCGGCGCTGCGGAGCAGGTCGAGCGTGGCCAGCCACTGCTCGACCACCGTCGCGCGGCTGGTCTGCCACGCGGGTGTGGTGTACGGCTCGAGGTCGACGTGCACGCCGGTGAACAGCCCGGTGGCCAGCGCGGGCACCAGCCAGCTGTCGACCACCCACCCAGGGTCGTCGATCCACCCAGGGTCCCCACCCAGCGCATCGACCCGGACGCCGACGGCAGCCGCGCGCTCCGACAGCTCGCGCAGCTGCCCGAGCCGAGGCGAGCCGGCCACGTGAGGTGGCACCGCGGCATACAGCTGGCTGATGCCTTGCGCCGCGGCGAGGTCCACCGTCGCCCGGGGCCCGGAGGTGTCCCAGACCCACATCGCGCGAGGATGGCTCCCCATGCGAGTCAAGGCTAGCTGCTATACGCTGCTTGACAGTCCGGATATTGCTATACGCGCTGTACGGCGCATGCCAAGGGGAACGCCATCGACCGCCAGCCCAACCCGTACCGGCCAGGGTTCAACCAGCCCCCGCGTGTCCTCGTGGGCCGGGAGGCGGTCCTGGCCTCGGCGGACGAGGCGCTCGCGGTGGCAGCCCTCGATGCCCGGACCCCGCGGCCGATCCTGCTGGTCGGGCCCCGTGGGGTCGGCAAGACGGTCACGCTGGGCGAGATCGCCGCTCGTGCGGCCGAGCGGCAGAGCTGGCCCACGGTCCACCTCGAGGTGCGCCCGAGGACGCCGTTCACCGCCGCCCTGGTTGAGCGGCTGCGGCAGGTGCGGACCCTCCTGGAGGGGGCGACGGTGACCCGGCGCGGCCGGTTGCGCGTCAGCGGCGGCACGATCAAGGCTGAGCCGTTCGGGATCGGCGGCGAGATCGACCTCACCACGACGGCGGCGCCCAGTCCGGCGATGCCGCTCGAGGACGCGCTGGCCCAGTGCCTGGACGCGGCGGTGCGCCGCAGTGCAGGGGTGGTGCTGGCCGTCGACGAGCTGCAGCTCGCCGACCGTCGCGAGCTCGCCGACCTCGCCGCAGCGCTGCAGGCCCACGTTCCTGACCGGTGGCCGCTGGTCTTCGTCGCCGCCGGGTTGCCGACCCTGCGGGAGCCGACGAAGTCCGTCACCTACCTCGAGCGGGCGGAGTGGCACGAGCTGGGGCTGCTCTCGATGGAGGACAGCGTCAGCGCCCTGCGCGGCCCCGCCGAGGAGGCCGGCCGCCCCATGTCCGCGCCCGCTGCGGACGAGCTCGCCACATCCGCCGGCGGCTACCCCTTCGCGGTGCAGGTGATGGGCCACCACGCCTGGCGCGCCTCCACCGCGGCGAAGGCCATCTCCCTGGCGCACGCGCGCACGGCCATCGCGTCCGCGCAGGCGGACCTCGCCACCGGGTTGTACGCGTCGCGGTGGGACGCCGCCGCCCCGCGGGAGCGCGAGTACCTGCGTGCCCTCGCCGAGCTGGCCGCGAGCCGGCCGCCTGGGTCGGAGGTGACCGGTGCCGACGTCGCCAGGCACCTGGGCGAGGGCACCCGGGAGGTCTCCTACCTGCGCGACCGCCTGCTGAAGAAGGGCACCTTGTTCTCCCGGGGACGAGCCCTGCAGTTCGTGACCCCGGGCATGGGCGAGTGGGTCCTGCGCCAGGGGACCTGAACCGGAGCTAAACCGCGTGACGAGATGGGGGTCCGTGGCCGAGCATGGACTCCCGTGGGCCACCTCGACGTCAACTCGGTCAGCTACGTCCTGCCGGACGGCCGGCCCCTGCTGCGCGACGTCTCGCTCCGCGTGGGTGAGGGGGCGAGGGTCGCGCTGATCGGCCCGAACGGCACCGGCAAGACCACGCTCGGTCGCGTCATCGCGGGCGACCTCGCCGCGCACGAGGGGGCGGTGACGCGGTCGGGCGGGCTCGGGGTGATGCGCCAGTTCGTCGGCAAGGTGCGGGACGACTCGACCGTTCGCGACCTGCTCGTGTCGGTGGCGCCGGAGGTGGTGCGCAGGGCGGCCGCCGAGGTGGACCGGACCGAGCTCGCAATGATGGAACGCGACGAGGAGGCCGACCAGCTGGCCTACGCCCAGGCGCTCGTCGACTGGGGCGACGCAGGCGGCTACGACTACGAGACCCTGTGGGACGTGTGCGCGGTCGCTGCGCTGGGGGTGCCGTTCGAGCGGGCGCAGTGGCGCAAGGTCGCCACGCTGTCGGGCGGGGAGCAGAAGCGGCTGGTGCTCGAGGCCCTGCTGCGCGGGCCCGAGGAGGTACTCCTGCTCGACGAGCCGGACAACTACCTCGACGTGCCCGCCAAGCGCTGGCTCGAGGACCAGCTCATCGCCTCGCCCAAGACGATGCTGTTCGTCAGCCACGACCGCGAGCTGCTCGACCGCGTCGCGACCCGGATCGCGACCCTCGAGCCGAGCGCCGCAGGCAGCACGTGCTGGGTGCACGCCGGACGCTTCGCGACCTACCACCAGGCCCGGATCGACCGCAACGCCAGGTTGGAGGAGCTGCGCAAGCGGTGGGACGAGGAGCACGCCAAGCTCAGGGCCCTCGTGCTGATGTACAAGCAGAAGGCGGCCTACAACTCCGACATGGCGGCGCGCTACCACGCCGCGCAGACCCGGTTGAAGCGGTTCGAGGACGCCGGACCGCCCGAGGTGGTCGCCAGGGAGCAGAACGTGCGGATGCGGCTGCGGGGCGGCCGCACGGCCAAGCGGTCCGTGATCTGCGAGCGCCTCGAGCTGCGCGGAGGGACGCTCGCCGACGGCATCGGAGCCGACGGCGCCGAGCCCGGCGTGCTGATGAAGCCGTTCGACCTCGAGGTCTGGTACGGCGAGCGGGTGGCGGTCCTCGGCAGCAACGGCTCCGGCAAGTCGCACTTCCTCCGGCTGCTGGCCGGCGGCGGCAGCGACCCCGGTCCCGAGCACCGGCCGGTGGGCGACGTCTCTCCGCCGGCCGTCGCCCACACGGGTGTGGCCCGGCTGGGTTCGAGGGTGCGGCCGGGCTGGTTCGCGCAGACCCACGAGCACGCCTCCCTGGCCGGCCGGACCCTGCTGGAGGTCCTGCACCGCGGCGACGAGCACCGGGCCGGGAAACCGAGGGACGAGGCGGCCCGGGCGCTGGACCGCTATGAGCTGGCCCGGGCGTCCGAGCAGACCTTCGACTCACTGTCGGGCGGTCAGCAGGCGCGGTTCCAGATCCTGCTGCTCGAGCTGTCCGGCGCGACCCTGCTGCTGCTGGACGAGCCGACGGACAACCTCGACCTGCACTCCGCCGAAGCGCTCGAGGACGGGTTGGAGGCCTTCGAGGGCACGGTGCTCGCGGTCACCCACGACCGCTGGTTCGCGCGGGGCTTCGACCGCTACCTGGTCTTCGGCGCGGACGGACGGGTCTACGAGGCCGACGCGCCGGTCTGGGATGAGGGCCGGGTCGCCCGCGCCCGATGACGTGCCCGGCTCCGGGGTTGCTGGAGACTTCCGCCCCCGGTGATGAGCAGCCCCGGCAGCTCCGCGAGTCGGGATGGCGGCGCGGTCACGCGGCCGGGCCCTAGAACTGTCGGCAGACCCGGGCCGGTTGCCGCGATCGGCGGGACCGAGCCCGACGACGCAGCTCGTGCACGATGAGCTGCTCCTGGTGCACGAGCGCGGGCACGTCGGGCTCCTGCGCCGACTCCTGCCCTTGAGCCGAGCGCGCTTGGCGCGCCAGCCGGAGGCCGTCCTCGACGGACGACAGCTCCACGATCAGCTCACGCACCGACTTCGGTGCAAGCCCAACCGGTTCCATGCCGGACCCCCTGCCCTTCTGCGGCCACCGATGTCGGGAACCTACCCCCGATTTCCCGGAACCCACCTCTCGCGAGCCATTCGTCATGCAGTCGTTATCGTCGGTCGCCGCCCGGCACGGAGGTCCGGCCCGGCGTCGTGCGGGACGGCGGGTCCACCGGCAGCGCGCAGGTGTAGACCGACACCCTTTTTGCGCCCGGCGTGCCCTGCCCAACCCGGCGATAGCGCTCGAGCACTTCGAGCAGCTCAGCCTGCAAGGCGGTGAGCTGCTCGGCGGTCACGAGCACCAGGTGGTCGTCCAGGCCGCACGCCTCGCGCCACGGTTCGGGCCAGTCGGCGGCGGAGCCCACCCACTGTTGGGCCTTCTCGCCGAAGTGCGCCACGTAGTCACGGGCCAGCCACTGCGCCGCCGCGGCCTCGTCCTCATCGGTGTCACCCGGCGACTCGTCGGGCTCGTCCGACCCGGCCATCGTCGCAGGACGCTGCGCGGCCCCGGCCTCCCAGACCCGCCGCCGTCCGGCCCCGGTGCCGGAGTCGGAGACCAGGCCGACCTCCTCGAGGCGGCGCAGGTGGTAGCTGGTCGCGCCGGTGTTGGTCGAGAGCGCCTGCGCCAGCTCCGTGGCGGTGGCACGACCGTGCACCCGCAACTGAGCCAGCAGCCGTGACCGCAGGGGGTGGGCGAGCACCCGCAGGGCGGCGCGGTCGAGGGGAGGCGACGGGGCCGGGGAGCGGCGAGCGGACGGCATACCTGCACAATAGTTGTGCACACTTCCTCTGCACAATCGGTGTGGATCACCCTCGGGAGCCGGTTTCGTGCTCAGCAGAGCCGGTTCGCGCCGATTTTGAGGCGCCACGGGACGGCCGGTAAAGTAGGTATCCGTTGTGCGAACGGTGGGTGAAGGCCCCCGGACAGCCTCCACCGTGTTCTGAGTGACCGGGGGCGTCGCGCAAGGGCCCACCAGAACCGACACGAA
>DASUKI010000168.1:0-6316 GCA_036278855.1 Pedococcus sp. | reverse complement strand
CGACGGCGTGCACAGCAGCGTGGAGAAGCCGTAGTAGGCGCGCCCGACCGGGTTGAGGTTGTCGCTGACCGTGTCGCCGGCCATGGGCTCGACCACCAGCCAGGTGCCGTCCGGTGCGATGGCCTCACGGACGTGCCGTGCCGCCCCGACCGGGTCGCCCATGTCGTGCAGGGCGTCGAACGTGGTCACGAGGTCGAAACCCGCGCCCCGGAACTGCTGGGCGGGCGCGATCTCGAACGTCACCCGGTCGCTGACGCCCGCCTCCTGGGCGTGCTGCCTCGCCGCCGCGATGGACCCCTCGTGGTAGTCCGAGCCGATGAAGGTGGAGTTCGGGAAGGCCTGCGCCATGATCACGGTGGACTTGCCCTGGCCGCAGCCGACGTCGGCCACGGTGGCGCCCCGCTGGAGCTTGTCGACGACGCCGTCGAGGGCCGGCAGCCACTCGCCGACGAGGTGGGCGTTGTACATCGTGCGGAAGAACCGCGCGCACCCGTCGTGCACGTCGGTGTGGTGCTCGTGCCAGCCCACCCCGGACTGGTTCCGGGCTGCGGCGATGATGCTGTCCGTGTCGTGCGCGGTCCCGAGCGCGATCTGGAAGAACCCGGGCAGGTATGCCGGGCTGCTCGGCTCGGTGAGTGCGTTCGCCTGCTCGGGCGGCAAGGTATAGGTGCCTGAGTCCGCGTCGTACGTGACGTAGCCACCGGCCGCCTGGGCGTTGAGCCACTCGCGTGCGTAGTGCTCGTCGGTCCCGGTCGCGCTGGCGAGCTGGGCTGGTGTCGAGGGGCCGGCGTCCGCCAGCGTCCGGTAGTAGCCGAGCTTGTCGCCGAGCACCACGAGCGCGGTGTTGAGTGTCGCTCCCACTTCGTCGACTGCCTTGAACACGAAGGCCATCAGCTTGTCCATGTCGAGGACTGGAGCCTCTTGGAGATCAGTCATGGTCTGCTTCCTTGTCAGTGGCGCGCACCCCGTTGGCGCGCCGTCCTCCCCGACGGTAGGAACACGAGGGCACTGCTCGAATCAGGTGGCCCCCCTAGGGTTTTGGCCGGCCTTCCCCAGCGGAGGTGATGCCTTTGCACGGGTTTGGCACCAGTTGTCCACGCCTACACTGGCACGGTGCTCGTGGGGCGCGACGGTGAGCGGCGCACGCTCGAGCGCCTCCTGGCGGGCGCCCGGGTGGGGACCAGCGGCGTGCTGGTGATCACCGGTGAGCCGGGCATCGGGAAGACGGCGCTGCTGGCCGAGGCCCGCGACCTGGCGGCCGGGATGCGGGTGCTCTCCGTGCGCGGTGTGGAGGCGGAGCAGGGCCTGGCCTTCGGTGGTCTCCACCAGCTCTGTGCGCCCCTGCTGGGCTTGTTGCCGGAGCTGCCGCCGCCGCAGGCCGAGGCCCTCGGCGTGGCCCTGGCCCTGAAGGCCGGCGTGAGGCCCGAGCGGTTCGCCGTGGGGGCGGCACTCCTCGGCCTGTTGACCCGCGCGGCCGAGGACAGCCCACTCGCCGTGTTCGTCGACGACGCCCAGCTGCTCGACGGCTCCTCCATCCAGGCGATCGTCTTCGCCGCTCGACGCCTGCAGAGCGACCCGGTCGCCGTCGTCGCGGCCCAGCGCGACGACCCCACGTCGGGCCTGGCGAACCTCGGGACGCTCAGGCTGTCCCCGCTCGATGTCGAGGCGACTCGCGAGCTCGTCGAGGGCTCCGGCCACCTGACCTCCGCAGACCGATGGGTGGCGCGCTTCCACCAGGCCACGGGTGGCAACCCCCTCGCGATCCTCGAGCTCGGCGGCGAAGCCGAACGGCTGCTCGCCGCGCCGCCGCACAGTCCGTTGCCCCTTGCAGGGGAGCTGCGGGAGGCCTTCCTGCGCCGGGTGCGGACCCTGTCGCCGGACGCGCGCCAGCTGTTGCTCGTGGCCGCGGCGGACAGCCACGACCTGCCGACGCTGCAGCTGGCCGGTGCGCGCCTCGGCCTGTCGCTCAAGGACCTCGAGGAGGCGGAGTCCGCGGGGCTGGTCCGGCTCACCGGCCAGTCGGTGGAGTTCCGTCATCCACTGGTCCGAGCGGCCGTGTACGGCGCGGCGGAGCCGGCGGCCCGACGCGAGGTCCACCGGGTGCTGGCGGACTGCGTCGAACCGGTCGAGCGCGGCCGCCGCGCCTGGCACCGGGCCGAGGCGGCCCTGGGTCCCGACGAGGAGGCGGCCGCCCTTCTCGAGTCGGCGGCCGAGGACAGCGCCCAGCGGGGGGCCAACGCCGAGGCCGCCTGGCAGTTCGAGCGGGCAGCAGCCTTGACGTCCGACGTCGAGCCCCGTGCAACGCGGCTGCTGAGGGCAGGCGAACAGGCCTGGCTCGCTGGTGCCACCGACCGGGCCACCGGTCTGCTGCACCGCTCGCTCGACCTCGCGACGACCGTGCACAACCGGGCCCGTGCCATGCGGCGCCTGGGAGAGGTCGAGAGCAGCTCCGGGTCGCTCCGACGCGCGCGCGAACTCCAGCTGGCCGCCGCCGAGCTGTCCGAGCAGACGGACCCCATCCTGGCCGCACAGGCGCTCGCCGACGCCGTCTGGGCGAGTGTCTACCTGTGTGACAGCGCCAAGGCCCGACAACTCGGCGAGCGGTTGCTGGCCATGACGGGTCCGTCATCGCCGGGGATCGTCAACCACCTCGGGCACCTGGCGGCGGGGGTCTCCCTGGTGCTCGGCGGTGAGGCCGACCGTGGGCCCGCGCTGATCCGCACCGCCCTCGCCCATCGGCCGGACGGCGACGCGGCGGACTCGGAGTGGCACATGCGCTGGGCGATGGTCGCGCCGCTGTTCCTCCGCGAGGCGGGGTCGAACCGGGAAGCGGTCGCACAGGTGGTGCACACGGTCCGGGAGCGTGCGGGAGTCGGCGTGCTGCCATTCCTGCTGCCCCTGATCGCCAAGGACGCTGCCGCCTCGACGTCGTGGGCGGCGGCGGACGAGATGTATGCCGAGGCGGTGGCGCTGGCCGAGGAGACCGAGCACCCGGTGGACCATGGCTTCGCCCTGGCCGGCTGGTCGATGCTGCAGGCCCGACAGGGAAGGACAGCCGAAGCCACAGCCCACGCCCGCGAGGCGTTGCGGCTCGGGTCCGAGCACGAATTGCACCTGGCCCGGCTCTGGGCCTCGTGGGCCCTGGCAGACAGCTGCGCCGGCGACGGCAGGATGGGCGAAGCCGTCGCGGCCTACGAAGTGGTGGCCCAGCTGTTGGACGAGCTGCAGCTCAGCGACCCGGACCTGTCGCCCGTTCCCGAGCTGGTGGAGTGCCGCCGACAGACGGGGTCCGCACCGGACGTGGTGGCGCAGGCTGCGGCGTTCCTCGACCACGCCACGCGAAAGGCGCAGCCATGGGCACTGGCGCGAGCGCACCGTGCGATGGCGCTCGCGCTCGGCGACGAGCGGTCCGACCAGCAGTTCACGGCTGCCCTCGAGCTGCACGACCGCACCCCCGACGCGTACGAGACGGCCCGTACCCAGCTGTCCTACGGCGCGCACCTGCGGCGGACCAGGCGCCGGGCCGAGGCGCGGCCACTCCTGCGCGCCGCGCTCGTGACCTTCGAGCAGCTCGGCGCCCTCCCGTGGGCCGACCGGGCCGCCGCGGAGCTGGACGCGACTGGTGAGACGGCGGTGCGCCATGGTGCCAGCGCCGTCAACGCGCTGACGCCCCAGGAGCGGCAGATCGCGACCCTGTTGGCCGCCGGCCGCACCACCCGTGAGGCTGCCGCGGCGTTGTTCCTCAGTCCGAAGACGGTGGAGTACCACCTGCGCCACGTCTACCTCAAGCTCGACATCCGCTCGCGTGCGGAGCTGGCCGCGCTGATGGCGGACAGCTGAACGGGCGCGTCAGCGGGGCGGCATGCGCAGCGCACCGTCGAGGCGGATCACCTCGCCGTTGAGCATCGGGTTGTCGACGATGTGGCGCACCAGCGCTGCGTACTCGCCCGGGTCGCCCAGCCGCGACGGGTGGGGAACCTGCTGCTCGAGTGCTGCCGTGGCCTCCGGGGGCAGGCCGGCCAGCATCGGTGTCATGAACGTCCCCGGAGCAACCGTCATGACGCGGATCCCCTTGTCCGCCAAGTCGCGTGCGGCACTGAGGGTGAGGCCGACCACGCCCCCCTTGCTCGCGGCATACGCAGCCTGTCCGACCTGTCCGTCGTAGGCCGCGATGGACGCGGTCATGACCACCACACCGCGGTCACCGTCGGCCGGCTCGTTGTCGAGCATCGCCGCGGCGGCGAGGCGCAGCACGTTGAACGTGCCGACGAGGTTGATGTCGATGACGTTGCGGAAGGTCTCGAGCGGCAGGGCGCCCTTCTTGCCCACGACGCGGCCAGGCGTGCCCACTCCGGCGCAGTTGACGACGACCCGCAGCGTCCCCAGCTCGGCGGCGGCGTCGATCGCCGCCTGCACCTGGCCCTCGTCACGCACGTCGGCGGGTGCGAACCTGACGCGGTCCCCGAGCTCGGCCGCAAGCGCCGCACCCGCTGATGCCGGGAGGTCGACGATGACGACGGCTGCCCCGTCGGCGTGCAGCCGGCGGACCGTGGCCTCGCCGAGGCCGGATGCTCCGCCCGTGACGAGTGCGACGGTGTTCTCGTTGATCTGCAAGGGGATTCGCGCCTTTCGGTGGTTCAACCGCGCAGCAGCTGGCGGCTGATGACGAGTCGCTGGATCTGGTTGGTGCCTTCGAAGATCTGGGTCACCTTCGCCTCGCGCAGGTAGCGCTCGAGGGGGAAGTCCTGGGTGTAGCCCGCCCCACCGAGCACCTGCACCGCGTCGGTCGTCACGCGCATGCAGTTGTCGGTGCAGACGAGCTTGGCGACGGCCGCCTCCTTGGAGAACGGCCGACCGGCGTCGCGCAGCCGGGCGGCGTGGAGGTAGGACGCGCGGGCGGACGTCACCGCAGCCTCCATGTCGGCAATGAGGAAGGCAAGCCCTTGGAATTCGCCGATCGGCCTGCCGAACTGCTGGCGCTCCTTCGCGTAGTCCACGGCACGGTCGAGGGCCGCCTGTGCGAGACCCGTTGCCGCAGCGGCGATCCCGAGCCGGCCCGAGTCGAGCGCCGCGAGGGCGATGCCCATGCCGTGGCCGAGCTCACCGACGAGTCGGTCGGCGCCGACCTCCACGCCGTCGAAGTGCACCTCGCTCACCGTGTCGCAGTGCAGCCCCATTTTCCTCTCGGGCGCACCGAACGTGAGCCCCTCGGCGTCACCGGGCACGACGAAGCAGGACAGCCCGCGACCGCCCTCGTCGGAGGTGCGCACGAAGCACGTGTAGAAGTCCGCGTGCCCGGCGTGGCTGATCCACGCCTTGGTGCCCTTGATCCGGTACGTCGCCGGGTCGGGCTGGTCGTCGGGCGTCGCCCTCGTGGTCATCGAGGCGACGTCGGAGCCCGAACCGCGCTCGGACAGGCAGTAGGCGCCGAGGTTGTCGCCCGACAGCATCGCCGGCAGCAGGGCCTCCTGCTGGGCCCGGCTGCCGAACTGCGCGACCGGGTAGCAGGAGAGCGAGTGCACCGAGACCCCGACCGCCACCGACATCCACGCGGAGGCGATCTCCTCGACGACCTGCAGGTACACCTCGTAGGGCTGCCCGCCGCCACCGAACTCCTCGGGGTAGGGCAGCGACAGCAGGCCGGCGCGGCCCAGCGTGGCGAACGCGTCCCTGGGCAGCCGAGGGGTGGTGGCGGCCCCGCGCTCGGCGTCGTCGACCCGGGGGAGCAGCTCCTTGGCGCAGATCTCGCGCGTGAGGTCGATGAGGTCGTGCCCCTCCTCGGTCGGCATGAGGCGGGTCGCGGGCATGCCGTTCAGGGTAGTAGTAGGACGTCCAACTACCGGAATCCACAGGTCACCCCGCAGGTAATCCACCCAAATGGACTGAGACCTGCACCGGCCCTGCAAGTCTCAGTCCATTTGGGTGGATTACTGGCGGGCGGCTGGGGCGGGCGTCAGTGGCCCTCGGACCAGGTCTCGTCGACCGGCGCCAGGTCCGGGCGCTTGGCCGTCACGGCGTCGCCGGACGAGGTGCCCTTCAGTCGCCGCTGCACCCACGGTGCCAGGTGCGTGCGGGCCCAGGCGGCGTTCGCGGCCGCCGCCTCGCGACGTCCCGCCGGAGGCCGCGGCGGCAGCGGCGTGGACCAGTCCGCCCGGTCGGTGTCGTGGCCGAGCGCGGACAGGGCGTTGAGCGCCACCCGTCGGTGCCCCTCGCTCGTCATGTGGATCCGGTCCTCGCCCCACATCCGCAGGTCCTGCAGGGCGTCCATGCCCCACTGGTTGATGACGTAGCAGCCGTGCTGCTGGGCGATGCTGAA
>DASUKI010000167.1:0-4450 GCA_036278855.1 Pedococcus sp. | reverse complement strand
CGGCATCGCCTCGGCGTGGGCTCGCGGCCTGTCGATCGACTGCGGCTGTTTCGGCAAGGGGGGAACCATCGCGGCCTCCCAGACGCAGTACCCACAGGAGATCGCCCGCGACGTCGGGTTGCTCGCCTGCGCCGTGTGGCTGGCCGTGCGGCCACGCTCGACGCTGAGCCTCGACGGTCTGCTCTCGCCCTCCGTCCCCGCCCGCACGACCAGCACGAGCCGCTCGACCCGATGACCACGAAGGAAGACGCGATGAGCAAGACCACCACTGACCGCAAGGCAGCTGACCGCAGGGCGAAGATCGAGGCAGCCGCCGCGCAGCAGCGGCGGGCCGCCACCACGAAGATCGTGGTGGCCGTCGTCGTGGTCGTGCTCGTCGTCGCCGGTGTCGTGGGCGCGGTGCTGCTGGGCAGCCGCGACAAGCAGGCCGCCTCGACCGCCGGCGGGTCGGCCCTCCCCAAGGGTGTCGCGGCCATGGGGGCCGGCATCGTGGTCAACCCCGGCGCGCCGGCCAACGTGCCGACCCTCGACCTCTACGAGGACTTCCAGTGCCCGATCTGCGGTGAGTTCGAGCGGATCTTCGGTGTGCAGCTCAAGGACATGGTGCAGGCCAACCAGGTCAAGCTGGTCTCACACACGCTGTCCTTCCTCGACGACAACCTGCACAACGACGCCTCGAACCGCGCCGCCAACGCGGCCGCCTGCGCCGCCGACGCCGACAAGTTCCTCCAGTACCACGCCGCCGTATTCCAGGGGCAGCCCACGAAGGAGGGCGACGGCTACACCGACGCCCAGCTCAAGGGCTTCGCGACCCAGGCCGGCATCACCGGTGCCGCGCTGACCACGTGGCAGAAGTGCTACGACGACCGGACCCACAACCAGTGGGTGGAGTCGGTCCAGACCCAGTCCGAGAAGGACGGCGTCAACGGGACACCCACGCTCAAGCTCAACGGCCAGACGGTCGACCTGACCGGCCTCACCCAGGCGAGCCTCGCCGCCAAGGTCAAGGCCGCCACGAAGTGACGATCGGCGCGGCGACGGTCACGTCCACGACCGGCATCCTGCCGGCGGCCATCCCCAGCCCGGCCACCGGCGTCTGGCACCTCGGCCCGCTGCCGATCCGCGCCTACGCCCTGTGCATCCTCGCAGGGATCGTCCTGGCCGTCTGGATGGCCGGGCGCCGGCTGGAGGACCGGGGGCACCCGCGGGAGAAGGCGCTGGACATCTCCGCCTGGGCGGTGCCGTTCGGCATCGTCGGAGGCCGGATCTACCACGTCATCACCACGCCCCAGCCCTACTTCGGCGAGGGCGGCCACCCGATCCGGGCGCTCTACGTGTGGGAGGGCGGACTCGGCATCTGGGGTGCCATCGCGCTCGGTGCGCTGGGTGCGTGGATCGGGGCGCGGCGGGCGGGGGTGCAGTTCGCCGACTTCGCCGATGCGGCGGCGCCGGGCGTGCTCGTCGCCCAGGCGCTCGGCCGGTGGGGCAACTGGTTCAACAACGAGCTCTACGGCCGGCGCACCGACGTCCCGTGGGGCCTGACCATCCACTGCTGGGACCAGGCCGACGGGCACGCCGTCACCTGTCCGGGCACCAGCTCGACCGTGCTTGGCACGTTCCAGCCCACCTTCCTCTACGAGTCGCTGTGGTGCCTGCTCCTCGCGCTCGTCCTCGTGCTGGTCGAGCGGCGGGTGCGGCTGCACAAGGGCCAGCTGTTCGGGCTCTACGTCGCCGGCTACCCGATCGGCCGGGTGGTGTTCGAGTTCATGCGCAGCGACGAGGCCAACCACATCCTCGGGCTGCGGGTCAACGTCTGGACCTCGGCGCTGGTGTTCCTCCTGGGGGTGGCCATCGTCTGGCTCAGCCGGCGGCGGGCGCCTGCCCTGCCGCAGGCCCAACAGGAGCCGGCGTCTCAAAATACGGAATGAGCGGGCTCACATAGCGGGACGACGAGGCCGGAGGCTATTCTGCCTGCAGCCGTGGCCAGGGCCGTCCACGAGCGTGACCGGTGTGCCCCCGGCAAGTTCACGAGCAGTCCGAGGTCAGGGGCCGCGCAGCACTTGACCCCCGAGGACGGTGACCCGAACGTGAGTTCCGTGCGCTTCTCCGCCCAGCCCGCAGACGTCGGGCTGTACCGCCGCGAGTTCGAGCACGACGCCTGCGGCGTGGCGCTGGTGGCCACCATGCGGGGCAGTGCCGGGCACGACATCGTCGACCACGCCCTGACCGCCCTGCGCAACCTCGAGCACCGCGGCGCCACCGGCGCGGACCCGATGGTGGGCGACGGCGCCGGCATCCTCACCCAGGTGCCCGACGGCTTCTTCCGCGAGGTCGTCGAGTTCGAGCTGCCCGTGCAGGGCGCGTATGCCGCGGGGACGGCCTTCCTGCCCACCGACGAGGGAGAGCGTGCGGACGCGGTGGCCCGCATCGAGGCCATCGCCGCCGAGGAGGGGCTGCGGGTGCTGGGGTGGCGCGACGTACCCGTCGCGACCGGCCTGGTGGGCGAGGTGGCCGAGCAGTGCATGCCGTTCTTCCGCCAGCTGTTCGTCGCCGCCGCGGCGGGTCGAGTGGTCGGGCTGGGGCTGGAGCGGCTCGCGTTCTGCCTGCGCAAGCGCGCCGAGCGCGAGGCCGAGGTCTACTTCCCCTCCCTGTCCTGTCGCACCATCGTCTACAAGGGGATGCTGACCACCGGCCAGCTCGAGCCGTTCTTCCCCGACCTGTCGGACCGCCGTTTCGAGACCCAGCTCGCGCTGGTCCACTCGCGGTTCTCCACCAACACGTTCCCGTCCTGGCCGCTGGCCCACCCCTACCGCCTGATCGCGCACAACGGCGAGATCAACACCGTCAAGGGCAACCGCAACTGGATGCGGGCGCGCGAGAGCCAGCTCGTCTCCGACGTCATCCCGGGTGACCTCGAGCGGCTCTTCCCGATCTGCACGCCGGGTGCCTCGGACTCGGCGTCCTTCGACGAGGTGCTCGAGCTGCTGCACCTCGGGGGCAGGTCGCTGCCGCACGCCGTGCTGATGATGATCCCCGAGGCCTGGGAGAACCACGAGGAGATGGACGCGGCCCGTCGGGCCTTCTACGAGTTCCACTCGACGTTCATGGAGCCGTGGGACGGCCCGGCCTGCGTCGCCTTCACCGACGGCTCGCTCATCGGCGCGGTGCTCGACCGCAACGGGCTGCGCCCGGGTCGCTACTCCGTGACCGACGACGGCCTGGTGGTGCTCGCGTCCGAGGCCGGCGTGCTCGACCTCGACCCCTCGAGGGTGGTTCGCAAGGGACGGCTCCAGCCGGGCCGGATGTTCCTCGTCGACACCGAGCACGGGCGCATCGTGCCCGACGACGAGGTGAAGGCCTCGCTCGCCGCCCAGCACCCCTACGACGAGTGGCTGCATGCCGGGCTGATCGACCTCGCGGACCTGCCCGAGCGCGAGCACGTCGTGCACACGGCGGCCTCGGTGGCCCGCCGGCAGCAGACCTTCGGCTACACCCAGGAGGAGCTGAAGATCCTCCTCGCCCCGATGGCGCGCACCGGCGGGGAGGCGCTCGGCTCGATGGGCACCGACACCCCGATCGCGGTGCTGTCCTCGCGCCCGCGGCTCATCTTCGACTACTTCGCCCAGCTCTTCGCCCAGGTGACCAACCCGCCGCTGGACGCGATCCGCGAGGAGCTCGTCACTTCTTTGGGCACCGTCATCGGGCCGGAGGGGAACGCCCTGAGCGCCAGCCCCGCGCACGCCCGGCAGGTGGTCCTGCCGTTCCCCGTGATCGACAACGACGAGCTCGCCAAGATCGTCCACGTCAACGCCGACGGCGACCTGCCCGGCTATGCGACCCACGTCGTGCGTGGGCTCTACGACCACATGCGCGGCGGCGAGGGCATGGCCGCCAGGCTCGAGGAGATCTTCGCCGAGGTCTCCCGTGCGATCGCGGACGGGACGCGGTTCATCGTGCTGTCCGACCGCGACTCGGGTCGCGACTTCGCGCCCATCCCGTCGCTGTTGCTCACCTCGGCAGTGCACCACCACCTGATCCGCGAGAAGACCCGCACCCAGGTGGGGCTCATCGTCGAGGCAGGCGACGTCCGCGAGGTCCACCACGTCGCGCTGCTCGTCGGCTACGGCGCAGCCGCCGTGAACCCCTACCTCGCCATGGAGACCGTCGAGGACCTGGTGCGCGCCAAGGCGATCGAGGGGGTGACGTCCGAGCAGGCGGTCCGCAACCTCATCAAGGCCCTCGGCAAGGGCGTCCTGAAGGTGATGTCCAAGATGGGCATCTCCACCGTCGCCTCCTACCGCGGCGCCCAGGTCTTCGAGGCGCTGGGACTGTCCCAAGAGCTGGTCGACAGGTACTTCACCGGCACGGTGAGCCAGCTCGGTGGAGTCGGGCTCGACGTCATCGCCGCGGAGACCGCGGCCCGGCACGCCGCGGCATACCCCCCGGACGG
>DASUKI010000166.1:0-3406 GCA_036278855.1 Pedococcus sp. | reverse complement strand
TGGTGGGTCGGGCTCAGGCCCGCGCCACGAAGTAGGCGTTGAACGGGTCGTCCTCGAGGTCGTGCCGTTGCACGTCCGCGAAGCCCGCCGCGCGCAGCATCTGCTCGGCCAGCTCGACACCCCAGACGGTGCCCAGGCCGTCGCCACCCTGACCGAGCGAGACCGACATGCAGTGCACGGTGGAGACGGCGTACAGGAAGCTGGCCCACGGCAGGTCGACGTTGCGCTCGAGGTGGCTCGAGGCGTTGATGTCGACCATCAGGAAGGTGCCCCCCGGCCGGAGGCTCTCGTGGGCGTTGGCCAGCACGCGGGCCGGGTGGGCCTGGTCGTGGATCGTGTCGAAGGCCGTGACCAGGTCGTAGGCGTGCGCCTCGACGCCGCCGGCCACGTCGCACTCGACGAACGTGGCGTTGCTCAGCCCCCAGGCGGTCGACTCCGTCCGTGCGGCCACGATCGCCTCGGGGCTGAAGTCGAACCCCCAGAACCGGCTGCGGGGGAACTCCCGCGCGAGGAGGTTGATCGCGTGACCCTCACCGCACCCGATGTCGGCCACGTCGAGGCCCTCTCGGAGCCGGTCGACGAGCCCGGTGAGGGGGATGATCGTGTCGAGCAAGGACCCGTCGTTTACGGCCGCGGACTCCTCGGCCTGGTACTCGTGGAAGTGCGGGTAGTCGGCGTAGGAGAGGCCGCCGCCGGTGCGGAACTTCTCGATGACCAGGGGGGTGACCTGCCCCATGAGGGTGAGGTAGCGCATAGAGCGCGCGAGGTTGTCGGCAGTCGGGCCGGTCAGGAACGGTGCGTGCTCCTCGGAGAGGGCGTAGGTCGCGGCTCGGGGGTCGTAGTCGACGAGTCCTGCGGTGACGACACCGCCGAGCCACTCGCGCACGTGGCGCTCGTCGAGCCCAGCCGCGTCGGCGACCTGCTGGCTCGTCGCGGGCGGCAGGGTGGTGAGGGTCTCGAAGATCCCGGTCTGGTAGCCGATGCTGACGAGGACGGCGACTGCGCCGTCGTTGAGCACCTGCACGAGGTGGTCGACGGCTGCCGGAGCCTGCTGCTCGGTCGTGGTCATGGTGTGCTCCTTCGGTCCTGCGGGCGGTGCCGTCCGCTGCACCCGACGCTAGGAACGCCGTCGGGCCGACCGCATCGACCAGACCGTGCAACCCTCAGGCCCCGCCATGGGGCGAACCGTGTATGCCGTGCTCGTGCGCCCACGCCGCGGCGGCGGTCCGCGAGCCGACCCCGAGCTTGGCGAAGATGTTCGCGAGGTGCCGACTCACCGTCTTGTCGCTGATGACGAGCCGCTCGGCCACCTGGTGGTTGCTGGCGCCGGAGACCACCTGCGCCAGGATCTCCTCCTCCCGCGGGGTCAGGCCCCCGGGTCGGGTCGTTGCCGTGAGCCGAGCCAGGTCCGGTGACGCGCCCAGCTGGCGGTAGATGGCCAGGGCGGTCGCCTCGTCCGCAGCAGCCGCAGCGGCCTGGTCGAGCCCGCGCCGTGCGATCGCCAGGTGCTCGTGGACCTGCGCTGTGGCGTGGCGCAGTCGTTGCTCGCGATACCCACGCAGCGCCGCCTCGAGCCCCGCGACCGCCTCCTCCCACCGCCCACCATCGAGGGCGAGCAGGGCACCGGCATGGACCGCCCAGGCCAGCAAGCCCGCCGTCCCGTAGACGGCGGCCGTGCCCGCCAGCTCCTCAGCCGCGCTCCGTGCGAGGTCGTCGTCACCGGCCGCGAGGCCCACCTCCACGGCCGGCAGCAGGGCCCGGGCCCGCTCCAGCCGGCCCTGTCCGGCCAGCGCCGCACGCAGAGCAGTGGCAGCCTGCGGAGCCCGCCCCGCGGCATACGCCAGCAGTGCCTCACCCGGCTGGGGCTCCACCCCGAGCGCCCGCGCCTGGGCGAAAGCGGCCGCGGCACCGTCGGCGTCGCCGCGCAGGCGGCGCACCTCGCCCAGCTCGTAGAAGCCGGCACCGGCCGTCCACCCGTGCGAGCCGACGAGGGCCTCGCTGGGACCGGCCACCTCCTTCTCGACCTGCGACCAGCCGCCCTCGGCGGCGACCAGCTGGAGCTGGTGGACCCTGGTGACGGCGGCGTACATGAACGTCTGCGACAGCGGCCGCGCCCACCGGTCCAGGGCGTCGGTCCACGCCCGCATCCGCCCCCAGTCGGCGAGCTGGTGGGACAGGTGGATGACGGTGCAGTAGATGTCGCCGGCCCACTTGGGCCGCAACCGTCCGGCGACCACCTCGAGCATGGCCTCGTCGAGGGCGGCGAATCCCTCAGCGGTCCGGCCGGAGCGCACCCGCGCCAGGCCCTCGAGGACCCGGGCGAAGCAGCTCAGCGCCGGGTCACCATGGGCGCGGGCCAACGAGTCCAGGTTCGCGGCGGTCTGCTCCGCAGGGCCGGGCTCGCCGTAGACGTCCATCTCGATCGACGCGTCCACATACTGCAGGTAACCGTGGGCGGAGGACTCCGGTCGGTCGGCGAGCAGGCGACGAGCCCGGCCGAGCCAGGCGTTCGCGAGGGTGAGGTCGCCGCGGGTGGCCCACTCCAGGGCGAGCTCCAACGCCTGCATCGCCGAGCCATCGGCCTGCTGGGCGTCGAGGTGCTGGTAGACCAGCTCGCCGACCGCCATCGACTCCTCCCCGAGCCCGAGCCACCAGGCCGCCTCGGCCAACAGACGAAGGTCGCCGACGGGCAGGTCGGCTCCGCCGGCGACCGCCCCGGCGCGGGCGGTCATGAGCTCGACGTGCATGGCGGCCCAGTCGGTGCGGGCCACGCCCTCCTCGCCCACCGGCGCCTCCTGACCGGTTTCGGGGGCTGCTACCAGCCGCGTTCGGCCAAGCGGTGCGGCTGCGGGATGTCGTCGACGTTGATGCCGACCATGGCCTCACCGAGGCCGCGGGAGACCTTGGCGAGGACGTCGGGGTCGTCGAAGAACGTGGTTGCCTTCACGATCGCCTCGGCGCGCTGGGCAGGGTTGCCGGACTTGAAGATGCCGGAGCCGACGAACACGCCCTCGGCGCCGAGCTGCATCATCATCGCGGCGTCGGCAGGGGTGGCGATACCGCCGGCGGTGAAGAGCACCACGGGGAGCTTGCCCTTCTCGGCGACCTCCTTGACCAGCTCGTACGGCGCCTGCAGCTCCTTGGCCGCGACGTAGAGCTCGTCGCCCTCCATGCCGCGCAACCGGTTGAGCTCGGCGCGGATCTGGCGCATGTGGGTGGTGGCGTTGGAGACGTCGCCGGTGCCGGCCTCACCCTTGGAGCGGATCATCGCGGCACCCTCGGTGATCCGGCGCAGCGCCTCGCCCAGGTTGGTGGCGCCGCAGACGAAGGGCACCGTGAACGCCCACTTGTCGATGTGGTTGGCGTAGTCGGCCGGGGTGAGCACCTCGGACTCGTCGATGTAGTC
>DASUKI010000165.1:0-3323 GCA_036278855.1 Pedococcus sp. | reverse complement strand
TTCATCCCCACGAGGAACTCGGGACGCTTGACGTCGTGGACGTGCATCGCCAGGCCGCGCAGCCACGGCCGGCTGAAGGTGAACTCCTCGTGCCGCAGCGGCTCGAGGAAGGGTGTCAGGTAGTCGAGCAGGGCTGCGGCGTCGATCCGCATCGAGGGCTTGATGAACCCCTCGAGGCGCAGCCCGGCCTCCAGGTCGTGGGCCGCACCTGACAGCGCGGCCGCCACGAGCGAGCCCATCTCGTCGGGTAGGCCGCCGGGCAGCCGCTTGACCGCCCCGAAGTCGATGACGCCGAGCCGCCCGTCGGGCAGCAACCGGAAGTTCCCCGGGTGCGGGTCGGCGTGCAGCAGCCTGGCCCGCTCCGGGCCGACCAGCAGGAACTCCATGTAGCGCAGGGACGCGGCGTCGCGCTGCTGGGCGGTCCCGGAGGAGATGATGCGGGACAGCGGGATGCCCTCGAGCCACTCCGAGACGATGACCCGTTCGGAGTGGGCGAGCACGTCGGGCACCACGAAGAGCCCGTCGTCCCGAAAGACCCGCGCGAAGGTGCGCTGGTTGGCCGCCTCGAGGTTGTAGTCGAGCTCCTCGGCCATCCGCGCCTTGAGCTCCTCGAGCACCGGCTTGATGTCCATGCCCGGGATCCACGACGTCGCGAGCCGCGCGACCACGGAGAGCTGGTTGAGGTCGGACATCAGCGCCTCGCCCGCCCCCGGGTACTGGATCTTGACCGCCACCTCGCGCCCGTCGCGCCACACCGCCCGGTGCACCTGGCCGATGGACGCGGCGGCCGCCGGGACGTCGTCGAAGGACTGAAACTTCGCGGTCCGCCAGCGAGGACCCAGCTGCTGTGCGAGGACCTTGTGCACGGTGGCGGTCGGGAGCGGTGGGGCGGCCTCCTGCAGCTTGGTCAAGGTTGCGCGGTACGGCCCTGCGAACTCCTCGGGAAGGGCGGCCTCCATGACCGACATCGCCTGGCCGAACTTCATCGCGCCACCCTTGAGCTCGCCCAGCACCCGGAACAGCTGGTCGGCAGTGCGGGCCTGCAGCTCGGCCGCCACGGCTTCGGCGGGCCGGCCCCCGACCCGCTTGCCGAACCCCACAGCCGTCCGTCCCGCGAAGCCCAGGGGCAGGCTCGCCAAGCGCGCGGTGCGCGCGACGGCCTTGCGGGGGAGCTCGCTCACCTCGCCATTCTGTCGTGCGGACCATGGTGCGTGCGGGCGGGTTCGGGTATGCCGCGCGTCTGGGTGGGTGCCACGCCCCACCGAACGGCCGATGACCGAGATGGTTGGGTGCCGGGTTCGAGGTCCGCAGCCGCGGCGCACCGGCACCGTGGGTGCACGGGCCAGTCGCGTTGGCGCACCTGCGGCCACGGCAGACCGACCTCGAAGGAACGACCCGGCGGCACCCCGTGCCCGTCCAGCACGGCCAACGCCAGCATCGCGGTCATCCCTGCCGCCACCGCCACCAGGGCCGTGTCGCCGTCGACCTCGCGACCGGCGCCCACGCTCGGCCGCAGCAGCTGCCCCAGGAGCAGCGGCCAGGCGGGATCGAGGTCGGCGCGGGTGAGGTCGAGGCAGCGCAGGCAGGGCCCGTCCGTCGCGACCAACGGGCCGACCACCGCCTCGACGCCGTGGAGCACGACCGGCAGGACCGGGGTGCCGCGGCGGCGCCACCCCACACCGAGCGCGGGATCGATCGCCTCGAGGCCGGTGAGCACGACCAGCGCAGGGTGCCGGTCGACAGCCGACTGTCCCGTTCCGAGGTCAGGAGGCGCCTCGGGCGGGCCGGCCAGCTCGTGGTCCCAGTCGTCGGCCGCCACCTCACCCACGAGGACCCGCGCCACCCCGGATCGGCGGAGCAACGAGGCCACAGCTGCGGGCAGCGCGCCGCGGCCGCACACGAGGACCGGGGACGCGCGCCTGCGGGACACCACGGCATACCCGTCGGTGGACCCGAGCACCGCCTGTGCGCTGGCGTCCGGGGCGAGCAGGGCCCGCGCGCCGGGAGCCATTCCCCCGAGGTCCTCGGTCTCGAGGAGCAGGTCGTGCTGGCCGAGGAAGGCGAGGACATCCTCGGCGCCGGAACCGGACAGCGCGTCGGGGAGCTCGTGGGTGCCGTCGAGCTGCTCGAGGGCGGCGACCTCGTCGTCGGTGAGCCCGTCCACGACGACCGAGTGCTCCGCGGAGGTGCCGAACTGCACTTGGCCCCGACCACGCCGCAGCGGGACCGAGATGGTTCGCAGGAGGTGTCGTCGGCTCACCGCGTCAATCTGGCACAACCCGCGGTCCGCGCCGCCGAGTCATCCACAGGCCCGCGCCGCTCCCCACGGAGACCGGCCCGGACACACACAGCGAGGGGCGGGTCCGACCCCGTGGTCGGACCCGCCCCTCGCGATGGGGCCTGGGTCAGGCCTTGCCGAGAATCCGG
The DNA here is from genome assembly GCA_036278855.1 of Pedococcus sp. Taxonomy (GTDB): domain Bacteria; phylum Actinomycetota; class Actinomycetes; order Actinomycetales; family Dermatophilaceae; genus Pedococcus. The sequence continues at coordinate 896 of DASUKI010000165.1, read as the reverse complement.
TTGAGGTTGGTGCCGCAGACCGGGCACTTGCCCTTGGCCATGCGGCGGCCGTTGGTCTCGACGACGTTGCCTTCGGCCTCGCGCTTCTCCTTGCACTTCACGCAGTAGAACTCGCCCTTGTAGGTCTCGTCTGCCATCGATGTCTCCTTGTCGATCGCACCGCACGGTGCGGTGTCGGACTTGGGCCAACTTAGACCATGCTGAGCACAAAATCGCGCAGGGGGTGCGTGTCATCCGTGCTCAACGGGACCCGTCGGTCCCTGGGTGCGCCCGTGTGGCAGGTGGGATCCGCGACGTGGACGGCACGGCCTGTGGACGACCTCCGCGGCGCTGACGGGCCCCTCGCCTATCGTGAGGACATGAGCACGCCCGAGGTCGAGGTCCGGCGCAGCCGTCGTCGGCGCCGGACCGTGAGCGCCTACCGCGAGGGCGGCCGGACCGTCGTGCTCATCCCCGCGCGGTTCACCCGCGCCGAGGAGCAGCAGTGGGTCGCCACCATGCTCGAGCGGCTCGCCAAGGGCGAGCGGCGGCGCCGGCCCAGCGACGACCAGCTGGCTGCGCGGGCGGCTGAGCTCTCCCGGCGCCACCTCGGTGGACTGGCCCAGCCCGCCAGCATCCGGTGGGTCACCAACCAGAGCTCCCGCTGGGGCTCGTGCACTCCCGCGGACGGCACGATCCGGATCTCGGTGCGGGTCAAGGGCATGCCCGCGTACGTCCTCGACTACGTCATCCTGCACGAGCTGGCCCACCTGCTCGCGCCCGGTCACGGCCGGGAGTTCTGGTCACTGCTCGAGGGCTACCCCAAGCTCGAGCGCGCCCGTGGCTACCTCGAGGGCGTCGCAGCCGCTGCCGGTCTCGACCTGGCCGACGACACGGACGGGCAGGGCACCGAGGGC
>DASUKI010000164.1:0-7179 GCA_036278855.1 Pedococcus sp. | reverse complement strand
CGCAATGCCCGACGGGCCCGCACTCATCGACGCCCGCCCCGACCGCCCGGCCGACCGGGCCTGGCTCGACGAGGCGGTGCGCCGCATCCAGGCCGACGCGAACCGCAGCGCCGACACCCACCTGGTCCACGTGCCCGTGCCGGGCCTTCCCGGGGTCGACGTCTACCTCAAGGACGAGTCCACCCACCCCACCGGCAGCCTCAAGCACCGCCTGGCCCGCTCGCTGTTCCTCTACGCGCTGTGCAACGGCGAGCTGCACGCCGGCACCACCGTCATCGAGGCGTCCAGCGGCTCGACGGCGGTCAGCGAGGCGTACTTCGCGCGCATGCTCGAGCTGCCGTTCATCGCCGTCATGCCGCGCTCGACCAGTCCGGAGAAGGTCGCCCTCATCGAGCGAGAGGGTGGGCGCTGCCACCTGGTCGAGGACGCCGCCGGAATCTACGACGTGGCGAGGCAGCTCGCACACGACCTCGGCGGGCACTACCTCGACCAGTTCACCTATGCCGAGCGCGCGACCGACTGGCGGGGGAACAACAACATCGCCGAGTCGGTGTTCGAGCAGATGGCGCGAGAGCGCCACCCGGTCCCCCGGTGGGTCGTGACCGGCGCCGGCACCGGTGGGACCAGCGCCACCATCGGCCGGTACATCCGCTACCGCGGGCTGGCCAGCGAGGTGTGCGTCGTCGACCCGGAGAACTCCGCCTTCCTGCCGCACTTCCGCGGCGACGCCGCAGGCGTGGCAGCGGCCTGCGGATCGCGGATCGAGGGCATCGGCCGGCCGCGGGTGGAGCCCAGCTTCGTGCCCACCGTGGTGGACCGGATGATGCTCATCCCCGACGCGGGGTCGGTGGCCGCGATGCGGTTCCTGACGCAGCGGACCGGGCTGCGGGGCGGCGGCTCCACGGGCACGAACCTGTACGGCGTGCTGCGGCTGGCGTGCGAGATGGCCGAGCGGGGCGAACGCGGCAGCATCGTGTCGCTCCTGTGCGACGGGGCGGAGCGGTATGCCGGGACGTACCGGGACGACACGTGGGTCACCGAGCGGGGGCTGGACCTCGAGCCGCACCTGGCGGTGCTGCGGCGGGCCTGGGACGAGGGCGTCTGGTCCGCCTGACGACTGCTTGCGTCTGCGGATCTGCCCACCAGCGGGGCAAGTCCGCGGACGCAAGCAGGGACGCGCACCGCAGGTAATCCACCCAAATGGACCGAGACTGACGCCGGCGCCCGGTCAGCCGCCGGAGACGGCGTTGATGACGTGCACCGTCGAGGTCGGGGTGACCGTGGTCTGCACGCCGGCAGTGCGCTTGGCGTCCTCGCCGTCGACGAACACGTTGACGTGGCGGCGGATCTCGCCCCGCTCGTCGCGCACCCTCGCGCCCAGGATCGGCCACGGACGGAAGGCCTCGTCCAGCACGGCGGCGAGCGGCGCCTCGCCCGTGAGCTCGACCGGCAGCTCGGCCGCGCCGTCGGCGAGGTCGCGCAGCAGGCCGGGCAGCACCACGCGGGCCGTCACGGCAGGGTCACCGCCCGCACGCACAGGACGTCGGGCAGCTGCTCGGCGATGCGGGTGAAGGTCTCCCCCTCGTCGGTGGATGCGTAGACCTCACCGTTGCGGGTGCCGAAGTAGAGGCCCGGCTGCTCGTGGGTGTCCGTGCCCGCGGCGTCACGCAGCACGTTGGTGTAGCTGGGCGAGGGCAGCCCCGAGGCCTGGGTGGTCCACGTGGCCCCGGCGTCGGACGAGCGCTGGAGCTGGAGCTGCGAGCCCGGGGGGATGCGCTCCCCGTCGGAGGCGATGGGCACCAGCCAGACCGTGTCGCCCTTGGCGGGGTGGGTCACGGCGGTCATGCCGAAGTTGGTCGGCAGCCCCGCCTCGATGGAGGTCCAGGTGAGCCCGTCGTCGTCGGAGCGGTAGACGCCCCGGTGGTTCTGGGCGTAGAGCCGGGTTGGGGTGCCCGAGTCGCGTGCCACCTTGTGGACGCACTGCCCGAACTCGGGCCACTCGTCGTGCGGCATGAAGTAGGCATGGATGCCCTTGTTGCCCGGGTCCCAGCTCGTGCCGCCGTCGCGGGTGTTGTAGACGCCACCCGTGCTCATCGCCACGAGCATCGAGCCGGGGTCGACGGGGCTGGGCAGCACGGTGTGGATGGCGCCGCCCCCGAACCCCTCGCCCCACTCGGGCCGGTGCGGGTGCTCCCACAGCCCGCGGTTGAGCTCGAAGGTCTCGCCCCGGTCGGCGCTGCGCCACAGGCCCTGCGGCTCGGTGCCCGCCCACACGACGTCCTGGTCGTGCGGGTCGGCCACGAGCTGCCAGGTGGCCTTGAGCGCGGTGTCGGTGTCCTCGGGGAAGCGGATCGACCCCTCGGGGTGCTCCACCCAGGTCGCTCCGAGGTCGTCGGAGTGCTGCAGCGACGGGCCCCAGTGGGATGACCGGAAGCCGACCAGCAGCCGCGGGGTGGTCCGGCGCGTGTCGAACAACAGGGACAGCACCTCGCTCATCAGGAAGTGCGGCCCGTCCACGGACCACTCCCGGCGGTCCTTGCTGCGCGCCAACCACAGCCCCTTGCGCGTTCCGATCCCGACCACTGTCTCGCCCACGGGGCTCATGCTGGCACTCCTGCCTGTCGACGAAAACCTCTCGCCGGTGTCGACTTGGGCACGGGGCAGAACTCATCGCGAGCCGCGCCACGGGCGCACGCGGCCGGTCACGAGCCGGCGGCGTACCCGGACGCCCCCTCGACGTCGAGGACCACCGCCGGCTCCTCCCCCACCACCCAGGCGTCGTGACCGGGTGCGATCCGGTACGCCTCGCCCGGACCGGCCACGCCCTCGGTTCCGTCGGCCATCCGGACCCCCATCCGTCCGGACACGACGTAGCCGAAGTGCGATGCCTGGCAGAGCTCGGAGCCCACCAGTGGTGCCACCGACTCCGACCACCGCCAGCCAGGCTCGAGCGTGAAGCGACCGAGGGCCCGTCCGGCCAGCCGGACCACGTCGAGCCGTCCGCGGTCGAACTCCCTGCGCTCGTCCGGTGTGTCGAGGCTCGCAGTCGCCAGCGGCACGTCCTGTGCAGCCACGGGTGCCTGGACCACGGCTCAGCCCTCGCCGGTCACGGGGTCGATGATGGCCGCCACCTGGCGCACGCTGTCGCACGGGAAGCCACCGCGGCGGGCGTGCTCACGGATCGGCTCGAGGCCCTCGGCGTTGTACACGCAGAAGAGACGGTCCTCGGCGACGTAGCTCTGCACCCACTGGATGTCCTCGCTCATCGAGGCGAGCACCTTGTTCGACGACTCGGCCAGCCCACGCAGCTCGTCGGCGTCCATCCGACCGGCTCCCGGCACGGTCCTCTCGATCACGTACTTCGGCATCTCGCTGTCCTCCCACCACCCGGCGGCGTCCTTCGCCGCTCCCGGTGGCACCCAGCGTGTCGGCCTGCCGGGGCGGCAGTCATGGGGCGTTCACCCCACCCTCGGCCTCACTCGACGGGGTCGAGCCGACCCAGGAGGCCATGACCGAGGGCGAACAAGGTGGCCGCCGCGCGCGTGCTCACGCCGGCCTTGGCGTAGACGCGCTCCACGTGGTTGCCGACGGTCTTGGGCGAGATCGACAGCGCGTGCGCGATCTGCCGGTTCGACGCGCCTCGGGCGAGCAGCACCAGTACCTCGACCTCGCGGCCGGTGAGCCCAGCAGGCCCGGCCGCGTGGCGCCGCCGCTCTCCGGCAGCCACCAGGACGGCGTCGACTGCTGCCGCGTCGAGCCGACCGGCACGCACCTCCCCCAGGACGCGCTCGGCAGCGTCGGCGCCGGTGACTGGTCCACGGTGCGGGCGGGCCTCGCGCAGGCTGTGGTACCGGTCGGCGGCAGCGAGGACCCGGGCCGGCCGCGGGATCGCAGCAGCCGGGAGCGAGCGGTGGTAGCCGGAGCCGTCCAGGCGCTCGTGCGCCAGTGCCGCGACCGCCCCGATGTCCGCGAGGGGCGCTGGCCGGCTCAGCATCCGCTCCGTGTAGTAGGGGACCAACCGCGCCCGTTCCAGCTCGGAGTCGCTGAGCGGACCAGCCTTGTCCCAGATGGTGTTGGGGACACCGGCCCTGCCCAGGTCGTGGACCAGGGCGGCACGGCGGACGAGACGCTGCTCGGGGTCCGACAGGCCCAGGATCTTGGCGGCGCTACCCGCGAGCTGGGCAACCCCGCGCGAGTGTCCCCGGTAGTAGGGCGACTTGAGGTCGGCGAAGTCGGCCATGACGCCCAGCACCTCGTCCAGTCCCGCCTCCGTCAGCGGGGGACGCAGCGCGGGCTCCTCCGCGACGAGGTCGTCCCAGGTGGATCCGCCCGCGAGCCCCCCGAAGATGTCGGGGGCGGCCTCCTCGAACATCGACACGAGCCCGGGGTCGAACTGGGTGCCGGACCGTTCCCGGGCGACCGCCACCGCCGCCGCCACGCCGCCACGCCGGTGGTGCACCTCGGCCACGTCCGCGATGTGCCAGAGCCTGACCTGCAGCGGGATGTCCTCGCCGCCGACCTTGGCGGGCAGGCCCTTGCCGTCCCACCGGGTGAAGATCTGGGTCAGCGGCTCACTGACCTCGGGCCCCAGGCCGAGCCGCGAGGCGATGTCCGAGGTCACCTGGCAGTGCGCGCGCAGCGACTCCTGCACGGCCGCCGCGCCGGTGGCGAGCACCCCCGCACCCACGAGCGCCTTGCGCGCGGGTCCTGCACCGCCGCCGGCACGGCGAAGCAGGTACCCGAGGAACGGCACCGGCTTGAGGTCCACGTCGTAGACGCCGGCGCGGTAGGTGAGGTCGTCGCCGAAGCTCGTCGCCACCTCACGGCTGTCGGCGATGCAGCCCACCCAGCCGAGCAGCGAGACGTAGTACAGCGCGGCCCGCTCCGCCTCGCTGATCCCTGCGTGCTCGCCCAGGCGGCAGGCGACCAGGCAGGACCGTGCCACGTGCTCCATCGGCTGCCCCAGCCCGAGGTCGACGGCGCGCGACAGGGCAGCGACCACCTCCGCCAGGCGGACCCCGGAAGGGCCCTGTCCCGATTCCCCGGCTCGTCCCGCAGGCACCTCCCCGATGGTAGGGCCTGCCCTCGGACCGCTCTGGAGCCGGCGCTCAGCGCGCGGTGACGATGTTCCGCAGCGGCCGCCCCGCGGCATACGCTCCGAGCTGCTCCTGCAGCAGCCGCACCGCACGGGGCATGAACGCCGTCGAGGCGCCGCCCACGTGCGGCGTGACGATGAGGCCGGGCGCCGACCACAGCGGGTGGCCGTCGGGCAGCGGCTCGGGATCGGTCACGTCGAGCGCCGCCCGGACGCGCCCCGCCGAGAGGTGCCTCACGAGTGCCTCGGTGTCCACCACCCCGCCGCGCGCCACGTTCACGAGTAGCGAGCCGTCGGGCATCGCGGCCAGGAACGCGTCGTCGACCATGCCCCGGGTCGCCGGCCCGAGCGGCACGACCACCACCACGACGTCGTGGCGCGGGAGCATCTCCGGCAGCTCGTCCACGCCGTGGACCGACGGCACGAGGTCGTCTCCTGCTCGGGCCCGGCTGGCCACGGCAGTCAGCTGGACCTCGAAGGGTGCGAGGCGCGCGGCCAGCGCCCGGCCGATCGAGCCGTAGCCCAGGATGAGCACCCGCTTGTCCGCGAGCGCGCCGTGGATGGAACCGGGAAGCCAGCGCCCCTCCTGCTGGGCAGCGAAGAAGTCGGGGAGGTCCCGCAACGACGCGAGCACCAGGGCCACGGCAAGCTCGGCCGTCGAGGCGTCGTGGACACCAGCGGCGTTGGCGAGTGCGACCCCCTCCGGCAGCACGTGCTGCACCTCCTCGTAGCCCGCGGTCAACAGCTGCACCAGCTCGACCCCGGGCACGGTCGTGATGTTGTGGATGACCCGAGAGGCGCCCATGTAGGGCGGGACCACCGCGCGCACCTCGTCGGCTCGCTCCGGCGGCCCCGCCATGTCCCAGACGGCGAGCTCGAGGCCGGGCACCGGTCCCACCGCATCCGCCCACTCCTGTCCCGGGAGAGTCACGAGAGTCATGGGCCCAACGCTAGTCGGCGCGTGGCCCACCGCCGGCGGGCGGTCGCGTCCCGCACAATGGGGTATGCCGCGTGGCCGCCTTCCGCACCACCGTCCCCTCGCCGGGGCGGTGATCGTCACCGCGGCGGCCCTGTTCCTGGGAGCCTGTTCGGGCGACCCCGGGTCATCCGGCTCGGTGACCGCCCCCAGCCTCAGCTCCCCGACCACCGGGTCGACGTCCTCGACCACGAGCTCCCCGCCCCCGACCTCAACGACCCAGACCTCGACCTCGTCGGCGGCGCGGACCACCCAGGTGCTCGCCGACCACCTCGACGTGCCGTGGGCGGTCGCGTTCCTGCCGGACGGCTCGGCGCTGGTCACGTTGCGGGACAAGGCGCAGCTGCTGCACCTGAGGGCTGGAGCCAAGCCGGTGGTGCTCGGCACCATCCCCGGCGTCGACCCGGGGGGCGAGGGCGGCCTGCTCGGCGTGGCCGTCTCGCCCGACTACGCCACCGACCACGAGGTCTTCGTCTACTACACCGCGGCCGACGACAACCGGGTCGTGCGACTCACCTTCGCCGACGGGAGGGCGAGCCGCCCGCAGCCGATCGTCACCGGCATCCACAAGGCGGGGAACCACAACGGCGGCCGGCTGGCCTTCGGGCCCGACGGGTACCTCTACGTCACCACCGGTGACGCCGGGAGCTCGCAGGACTCCCAGCGCAAGGACTCGCTCAACGGCAAGATCCTGCGCGTCACCAAGGCCGGGAAACCCGCTCCCGGCAACCCGTTCGGCAACGCCGTCTGGAGCCGCGGGCACCGGAACGTCCAGGGCATGGCGTGGGCGCCGGACGGGACGATGTACGCCAGCGAGTTCGGGCAGAACGCCTGGGACGAGCTCAACCTCATCAAGCCGGGACGCAACTACGGGTGGCCCGTCGTCGAGGGACGGGCCGGGCGCAGCGGGTTCGTCGACCCCCTGCGGCAGTGGCCGACGTCCGAGGCGTCGCCGAGCGGTATCGCGTGGGTCGACGGGTCGATCTGGATGGCAGCGCTGCGTGGTCGGTCGCTGTGGCGGATCCCGGTGTCCGGCAATGGGTCTGGCACTCCGCAGCGTCTGCTCGAGGGCAAGTATGGACGACTGCGCGACGTGGAGCTGGCTCCC
>DASUKI010000163.1:0-9069 GCA_036278855.1 Pedococcus sp. | reverse complement strand
CGTGCCACCGAGGGTCAGCAGCACGTAGCTGGCGAACAGCAGGATCTCGAAGCTCACGAACAGGTTGAACAGGTCGCCGGCGAGGAAGGCGTTGGAGACACCGGCGGAGAGGACCAGGAAGGTCGGGTGGTAGATCGTCAGCGGCGTCTCGCGCCCGTCGCCGGTCATGCCCTGGCCGAGCGAGTAGACGAGCACGCAGAACGTGACCACCGCGGAGACCAGCAGCATGATCGCGGCCAGCCGGTCCGCCACGAGGGAGATGCCCAGGGGCGCCTTCCACGCCCCGATCCAGACGACCTGCGGTCCGTGGCGGTCGGTCTCGAAGACGAGGACGGCGGCGACCGCGACCACGAGGCCCAGGACGGTGGTGCTGACCACGCGCTGCATCCGCGGGCGGCGGCTGAGGATGAGCGTGAGGCCGGCGCCGAGCAGGGGCAGGATCACGGGGAGCGGCACCAGGGCGTTCATGCGCGACCTCCCTCTTCCTCCGCGACGTCCAGCCCCTCGAAGAGGTCCTCCTCGCTGGAGAGGTCGAACGTGTCCGACGCCTCGTCGGCGGCCGCCAGCCGGCGGATCGCGGCGTCCTCGACGTCGTCCTGGACGTCGTCGTGGCCCGTGAGCTGCCAGCTCCGGTAGGCCATCGCGAGCAGGAACGCCGTGGTCCCCAGGCTGATCACGATGGCGGTGAGGACCAGTGCTTGCGGGAGCGGGTCGCTCATGGGCGACGGGTCGTCCCCCACGATGGGCGCGCGACCGGCGGGGCCGCCCGAGACGAGGAACAGCAGGTTGACGCCGTTGCCGAGCATCACGAGGCCGACCAGCACCCGCGTGAGGCTGCGTTCGAGCACCAGGTAGACCCCACAGCCGATCATCGTCGACGCAGCCAGGATCAGTGACAGGCTGGAGCTCACGTCGTCACCTCGCTGTCGCGTCGCTGCGACTCCTCGGCCAGGATGTGCCGGTCGATCCCGGAGCCGAGGCTGCGCAGCAGGTCGAGCAGCAGTCCGACCACGACCAGGTAGACGCCGACGTCGAAGAAGACCGACGTGACGAGGTGGAACTCGCCCAACAGCGGCAGGTGCAGGTCGAGGAGCGCGCTCTGCAGGACGGTGCCGCCGAACGCCAGTGGGGCCAGCCCAGACCCGGTGGCGACGAACAGCCCCATCCCCATCAGCGCGCCGGCGTCCACCGGTGCAGCCTCGTCGAGCTCGTAGCGACCACCGGCGAGGTACCGGACGGTGAGGGCCAGACCGGTCACCAGGCCGGCCGCGAAGCCCCCTCCCGGGTCGTTGTGGCCGGAGAACAGCAGGAAGAGCGAGAAGACCACGATGGTGTGGAAGACCAGGCGCGTGACCACCTCGAAGATGATCGAGCGCCGTTCCGGCGCAAGGGTTCTCCCGCCGGGAAGCCACACCGGTCGGGCTGGCTTGGGCCCCGGAGCCGGTATGCCGCCGAGCCGGGTGATCGTCGACGTGCGGCTTCGGATGAAGATCAGGCTTGCGACCCCGGTGGCCGCCGCCACGAGGACGGCGATCTCGCCCATGGTGTCCCAGGCGCGGATGTCGACGAGCGTGACGTTGACGATGTTCCGGCCGCCACCGAACCTCACCGCCTCCTCGGGAAAGGCCGCAGACACAGGTGTGGCCGTGCGGGCCCCCGTGGTGACGATCATGAACCCGGCGACGGCGGCGCCGACCAGGGCGCCGATCGCCATCCTCCAGTAGCGGCGCCGGGTCAGTGGCCGGTCCGTGAAGTAGGCGGGCAGTCGCCTGAGCACCAGCACGAACACCACCAGGCTGACCGTCTCCACCAGCACCTGGGTCAGGGCCAGGTCGGGTGCGCCGTGCAGCAAGAACAGGGTGGCCGTGCCATAGCCGGTGACCCCGACCATGACGACCGCCTTCAGCCGGCGACGAGACCTGGCGGTGAGGACGGCGGCGACCACGATGACGACAGCCACGACCAGCTGTCCCGGGGTGTCCCAGGCAACCAGGCCGTGGGTGCCTGGGAAGGCTCCGAGCATGGCGGACCCCGGGAGCAGTACGACGACGACCAGGATCACGCTCAGGTAGGTCGCGACGGAGCCACGCTGGGTGATTCCGGTGACCTCGACCGCGGTGCGGTCCATTCGTCGCACGAGGTCCAGGTACCCGCGCTCGGCGCTCCACGTCTGGGCGAGCAGCGACTGCGTCGTGGCGAACGCTGCCTTCCGCCAGAACAGGAGCAGCCCGAGTCCGAGGGAGACCAGCGACAGCAGGAGCGCGAGGCCCGGGCCGTGCCAGAGCGCCAGCTCGGCGTGGTGCTCACCGAGGCGGGAACGGTCCGCGTGGGGGGCGAGCACGGTGTTCACGGGGCCGGTGAGGAAGCCCATGGCCAGCGAGAGCACTGCCAGCAACGCCGGGGCGGCGAGGAACCCGGCGGGGATGGGCGCGATCTTCAAGGGGGCCGCGTGCGGCTTGGTCGCCAGCGCGCCCCACAGGAACCGTGCCGTGTAGGCGACGGTGAGCGCGGAGCCGAGCACCACGCCCAGCAGCACGACCCAACCGGCGGCGGGACGGAGCCCCGTGCCGTCGCCACCACGAGCCACCCCGATCAGGGTCTCGTACACGCTCTCCTTGGCGACGAAGCCGATGAGCGGGGGAAGGCCCGCCATCGACGCGCCGGCGAGCAGGGCCGTGGCGGCCAGCGCCGGGGCCGAGCGACCCACACCGGACAGCTTGCGCAGGTCACGGGTGCCGGTCGTCCGGTCGATGATCCCGACGACGAGGAACAGCGTCGCCTTGAAGAGCGCGTGGGCGACCAGCATCGCCAGCGCGGCCAGGGCCGCTGCCCTGGTGCCCACGCTGGCGATGAGGAGCAGGAAGCCGAGCTGGCTGACCGTCCCGTAGGCGAGCAGCAGCTTGATGTCGAGCTGTCGCAGGGCGCGCCAGCCGCCGACCAGCATCGTGAGCAGGCCCAGGGAGAGCAGCAGGCCACGCCAGCCGGGGACTCCCGAGAAGGCCGGCGCCAGCAGCGCCACCAGGTACACGCCGGCCTTGACCATCGCCGCGGCGTGCAGGTACGCGCTGACCGGTGTCGGCGCCGCCATGGCACCGGGGAGCCAGAAGTGGAAGGGAACCAGCGCAGACTTGCTCACCGCACCGATGATCAGGAGGGCGACCGCGACGGTGGTCGTGGTGCCGCTCGGAGGGTTCGTGAGCACCTCGCTGATCCGGTACGTGCCTGCCTGCACCCCGATCATCAGGATGCCGACCAGCATGGCCAGCCCGCCGAAGGTGGTCACGACCAGCGCCTGCGTCGCGGCGGCCCGACTCGACCGCTTCGTGGGGTCGTGGCCGATCAGCAGGTACGAGAAGACCGTGGTCAGCTCCCAGAACACGTACAGGACCACTAGGTCGTCGGAGAGCACCAGTCCAAGCATCGCGCCGGCGAACCCGAGGAAGTGGCCGGCGAACGATGGCAGTCCCGACTCGTCGTCCCGGAAGTACCACGCGCAGTAGAAGAGCACGAGGGCACCGATCCCGGTGACGAGCAGCATCATCACCCACTGCAACGACCCCATCGCGAACGCGAGGTCGAGCCGCAGCGTCGGAACCCAGGAGACCACTTGGCCCCGCACCGCGCCGCCCGCCACCGAACCGGTCTGGGCCACCGCCCACCCGAACGCGGCGGCGGGCACCAGCGCCAGGGCCAGGAACGCCCGCGTGCCCAGGCGCCGCAGCAGCACCGGCGCGACGGAGGCGGCCACGAAGTGCGCGAGCACGAGGGCGAGCATCTGGGGCGTCCTTCAGCGGTCGAACGATCGCGGACAGGCTTGCGCACACCCTACGTGGGTGGGCCCCATGGGGCTCGAACCCTCAGTGCGGTGCGGCGTTGGGCAGTGAGGCTTGGCAGTCAGACCAATCCGCTCCGCGCACGGCCCCGAATCGCCGTGGGAGGTCGAAACAGCCGGCCGCCCTGAGACTCAGGGGCTCGCCTGCGCCAGATGCGGGGTGCCCGAATCGCGAGAGGGAAGGTTTCATCCCATGCGCAAGACACTTCTGATGGCCACGGGCGCGGCGGCGGCGTTCTCGTTCGCGGCCGCCGGCCCAGCATTGGCGGCGTCGGGTGGCGCGAGCTACCAGGCGAACCTGGAGGCCTTGAACCACCAGGACGCGTCAGGCACGCTCAGCCTGACGTTGAACGGCAACAAGGCAACCATCACCGAGCACACCGAGGGCCTGGCGGCCACCTTCATGGACGCGCCGTTCCCGCACGTGCAGCACATCCACGGCGGGGCCGATGGCGTCTGCCCGACGATGTCCGCGGACAAGAACGGCGACGGCATCGTGGACACGGTCGAGGGCCAGCCGTCCTACGGCGCCATCCTGACCACGCTGAGCACCAAGGGCGACACCAGCCCGAAGGCCGGCACCAACGTCAAGACCGCCCCGGCCGGTGACAGCTTCGACTACTCGCGCACCATCACGTTGGACGCCAAGAGCGTGGATGCGCTGAAGGCGGGCACCGCCGTGATCGTGGTGCACGGTGACGACCCGAGCAAGCTGTCGAAGAAGGCCCAGGGCGAGAAGAGCAACCTGGTGCCCTCGCTGCCGCTGGCTGCGACCGCGCCTGCCCTGTGCGGCAAGCTCGTGAACTCTCAGATGAGCAGCATGCCCGGCGGTGGCGTGGGCACCGGTGGCGGCTCCACCTCCGGCGTCGAGGACCAGGGCCTGTACCTGCTGGGTGCCGGTCTGCTCCTGGCGGCCGGTGGGACCATGGTCGCTCGTCGCAAGCTGGCCACCGAGAAGAAGTAGCCGGCCGGGTCTGAGGCTCCGATGTCGAAAGCCGAGGGTGGTCACCGTGGTCCCACAGCGGGGACCGTGATGACCACCCTCGCAGCCCTGCTGGCCGTCGCAGGGACCCTTGCCGTGGCGGTTGCCACCGCGGTCCAGCAGCGCGCACCCTCACCACTCACGGCGGCCACCGGTGCTGCCCGGACACCCAGCCACTCCGGAAACGGGCCGGACACGAACACCGGCACACGCGGCATACCGCCCACCTCCACCCAACCGCAGCCGACCACGACCGGGCCGCTGCTCGCACGGTCCGCCCCGCTCACCCTCACAGTCCCCAAACTCGGCATCCGCTCCACGAGGCTGGTGCGTCTCGGGCTCGCGGCCGACGGCTCGATCCAGGTGCCCCCCACCGGCAAGAACTCGCCCGCCGGCTGGTTCACCGGCTCACCCACCCCAGGTCAGCTCGGACCCGCGGTCCTGCTTGGCCACGTCGACTCCGCCGAGGCGGGGCCTGCGATCTTCTTCCGCCTGGGCGCGCTGCGCCCCGGTGACACCGCGACGGTCCGCCGCAGTGACGGCACGGACGCGGTGTTCACCGTCGACCGGGTCGAGGAGTACGCCAAGACGACCTTCCCGACCCTGCGCGTCTTCGGCAACACCACGAGGGCCGAGCTGCGGCTGATCACCTGTGGCGGGCACTTCGACCCGCACCTCGGCAGCTACGAGGACAACATCGTCGTCTTCGCCCACCTGACGTCCACACATCCCGCCTGACCACTTTGCCGCGCGCGCAATCCGCCGGCTCCGTGCCGACGAACCCCACGGTGAGACCGCGTCCCTGGAGGTACCAGCCATGACAACCCGCTTCACGAAGGCATCCGTGCCCGCCGTGCTCCTGTCCGTACTCGTGCCCGCGGTTCTGCTCGCCGGCTGCGGCTCCAGCTCAGGAACCCAGTCGGCTCCGGTCGCAGGTCACCACCACTCGGGAACGCACGTGATGCCCGATGGCACCGTCATGAAGGACTCGCAGATGAACGGCGACGCCCAGATGAAGGGCATGGACATGTCCTCGGGCACGCCGTCGGACGCGGCCGCCATGATCTGCAACGACGAGACCGCCGCAGCGGTGCAACGCACGTTCGCGCTGACGTCGCGCCCGGCAGGGCTGCACTCGTTCTCCGACCAGCTGTTCACCTGCAGCTACCAGCTCACCAGAGGCGACCTGCGCCTGTCGGTGAAGGACGTGGACACGGAGGCGTCGGGGCGCGCGTACTACGACAGGCTCCAGGCTGACCTAGCGCCGGTCACGCCAATCCGGGGGATGGCGGCCTTCGGGTTCCCCGCCTTCCAGAGCACTCACGGAGACGTGGTGTTCATCAAGGACCACAAGACCCTGTGGGTGGACGCCAGCCGGGTGCGCGAATCCGACCTGCCGCACGGCTCCACCCGTACCGAGGCGGCCTATGCTGTCGCGGCCGCCGTGATCGCGTGCTGGACCGAATAGCCCGCGGCGGCACCCCTACGACTCACGACTCCCGCCGCTGACAGCCAGCGCGCGTTTGCGGGTCAAGCGGCGTTTTCAACGCGTGGGCCCCGTGGGACTCGAACCCACAACCTACGGAGTGCCCGTCAGTCGTGCGGCCGTGAGGACTTTTGCCCGGTTCTCGTGCTTGGTGGCTGCCGCGTGGTTGTGGTTGTTCGGGCCCCGAAAACACCCCTCGTGTCCTGCTCGGTGTCCTTCGCGCCGTTGGACTTCACCAGATCGCTCCAGTGTCGACCCGGAGCAACTGGGCGAGCTGATTCGCTGCGTCCTGGGGGCTGTCGACACGGATCAGGATTCCTCGGGTTGGCGTGCCAGGTGCAGGCACGAGGCAGCTGTTTCCGCGAGGTCGCAGGAATGCGTTGTTCACGAGTGCCGACCATCCGGCCCGAGCCTCTGGGATTTGCAGGTCTTCGGTGAAACGGATGCCGAGGTTGGTTCTGGGGAACGAGATGACCAGGGCGGTGTGGCGGGCCGAAGCTGGACCAGTGAGTGGCCTGGTGCCGAAGAAGGCTCCGTAGATCTTCTCGCGAGGGATCGTGACGGGTTGGGTGAAGTAGGCCGGTGCGTCCAGGCAGATCCCGTCCGAGTTTGCCCTGATCGTCACGTGCGTCAGGCAGGCGCGCAGAGCCACCGCGACAATCACCCCGGCCGCGATCGTGAAGCCCGCAGCGAGAACAAACGCCACTGGATCAGGCCATGCGGCGATGAGGAAGAGGACGCCAATCGCAGTGAAGAGGAGCGCGATGACTAGCCAAGACGTGGCGTACCACCGAGCTGTTGGCGCGCACTGGATCTCCACCCCTCAACACAACCACAACGATCGGCCACGATTGCGCCACCGACCCGATAGCGGAGCAGGGAAGCCTGCCGGAGAGGTCGGGTCAAGGGTGGCCGGAGGCCATCACGGAGTGACGCGTAGCGCCCTTGATGCGGCCCGGAGGCGGGCGGACAGTGGAGCGCAGGGTCGGCGGCGTGGAGGTGACGGCGGGCTAGTCGGTGCCCACGTATCGCATGTAGAGGCGACGGAAGGGGTATCCGGGCCATTCGGGTCCGGAGTCTCCGATGTAGGTGCGAACGGTGATGGGGACGACTGGGTCGGTGATGGGGTCGAGGGCCGCCTTCAGGTCACCGATGATGTCCTGAAAGACCTCGGTCAGCTCAGGCGTGCTCCCTTGGATGCAGGCGTGCAGGACTACGGCATCCGGCTGTGCTTCCACTGCCAGCGCCGTCATCTCGGGGTGGATGAGGCCTAGGGAGGCTTGAAGGGCCTGCACGACGACGAAGTTCTCCCACTGTGTGGCGGGTCCGAAGGAAGGGCCGTAGGTCACGGTCGGGTAGCGAGGCATGGCGCCATGATGGCCTAGTCACGAATGGACCGGCCCCTACTTGCTGAGCAGGTGGGGGCGTCGTTGTGCGTGGGGTGCGGTGGGGGTGCGCGCAGGGCGCGAAGCGCCCGGAGCGCGGGGGTCCCCATCGCGGGGCCCCGCGCCTTGCGGCGCGAAGCGCCGCCTTGAGCCAGTATGGAAAGTTCTCACGGCCTCTTCGTGGCTGAACAGCATCGCCCCGCTGGTTCCGCCAGGCGAGGTTGCAGATGCCAAGAGGCCCGTGGCGCGTCTATCCAGTCGGATGACTGTGCTCGTGGCACCGGATCGGGTACCCGCAAAGACGCGCAAAGTAGTCCCAATCGGTGCCATCATGACCATCGATACAATCAGGGGAGGAATGCCCGAGTGCTTGGTCATGGGCTAGACGAACTCAAACATCTGGCGTCGCTCTGCCCGCCCGCGAAGGCGCAGGACACCGGTGGTTGGAGCGTTGACGCTTGGCTGATGGATGACGAGGCCACGGCCGCCGCGGTTGATGTTTACCGATCCGTCCTCTTAGGCGATCGCGACGATGAAACGCGGGATCTTCTGGCTGAGCAGGGTATTGACCTAGACAGTCTCCTCGTCGGACCGTCGTCGAAGGACGACATAACGAGGTCTGATGTGACGGAGCTGGTGGCTGCGGCAACGGTGTCCGCACGCAACGGATGGGACCTTTCCACGTTTCACATGCCAAACGTCCCCAAGATGGCGCGGAAGAAGAGCGACAGCGGAATTGACGTCATGGCCGTGACACTCGATGCAGCTGCCACGGGTGGTCTCACAGACGATGAGCGACTACTGCTGGTCAGCGTGAAGCACACCATCGATGACTCGACAAGCTCGATGCGGTGGAAGTTGGAGCGTTCAGTTGGGGCTGAACTGGGTCCTGTGTACGTGGCCCAGCAGTTGCGAGTGCTCAATGGGCGCCTCCGGCAAGAGGGAGTTCCGAAGGACGTGGCCATGCGGTTGTGGCGCTTTGTTCAGCTGATCTGGGACGACGAGAAGGTGGACATCGTTGCCGTCGGATTTGCCGATCCATCGTTGGTGGCAGACTTCGAACACCACATCGGGCTCCTCCCGCCCACAGACTCGAAGAAGCACTTCCGCGCTGTCTACGTTCCAGGCCTTAAGGACTTGGCACAGCTATGCCCCTAGCCTCTGAAGATGACATGGCGCGTTCCCGGCGCGCGCTGAGACGGGCACGGGTGCAGGCTGCTCTGGGCATTCCTCGGAGCACAGTTGAGAGCCATCGTGACCGGCTCCTACTGACCCTTCTGGAGGGGCCAGGGCAACACCAGGGAACCTTCGACTCGCTGCCCGAAAACACCGTCGACGTGGTCGTGTCTTTGGCCACCGCCGACATCGAGGAGGGCAGCACTGA
>DASUKI010000162.1:0-2051 GCA_036278855.1 Pedococcus sp. | reverse complement strand
TGTTGTACTTGCCCAGGTCGCCCTCGGCGGTCTCGACGACCGTGATGTTCGGGTGGTCCTTCATGTACTGCGTGTAGAGGTCGGTGTAGCCGAACTTCCCGAAGGTGCTCACTCGCAGCGTGATCTTCTCGTTGCTGGAGGAGCCAGAGGGGCTGCCCTCGCCGGCGCATGCGGCGGTGAGGGCAACCGTGGCGATTACTGCGGCTGCGGTGACCAGCCGACGCGGACGTGTGTGCACCTTTGCACCCTTTCGTCGGGCCCCCCAATGGGAGCGCTCCCGAACATGAAGCCGCACCGCGCGCGCCGCGTCAAGACCTGCGTGGGAGCGATCCCATTTCGTGATGATCCTGTGACCTTTGGCGAACTGCCGCACCCGGCTTGCCTGCGCGGCATACGCGATATAACGTGTCCTCGACACAACGCGATATAACGTGAGACGTGAGGAGAGGACCATGAGCGGCGACTGGACCATCGACGGCCCACGGGTGCTGGACATCGGCGACGACGGCGAGCGGGTGCGGCGACTGACCGTCTCCATCGTCGGCGGGCGGGTCGACGTGGTGACCCACGACGACTCCCCCACCGCCCGGCTGGAGGTGACCTCGGTGGAGGGCATGCCCCTGCGGGTCCGCTGGGACGGCGCGCACCTGCGGGTGACCCAGGACAAGGACGGCGACGGCACCGTCGTCGACTGGGTCAAGCGGATGACCGCGAAGCTCGAGAAGAACAAGGCCGTCGTCAGCCTCTCGGTCCCCGAGGACGCGACCACGAGCATCAACACGGTCAGCGCCGGTGGGCTCCTGGCCGGCCTGCGCGCGGCCGCGAAGGTGAACACGGTCTCGGGCTCGATCACGCTCGACGACATCGTGGGGCCGGTCGACGTGAACACGGTGAGCGGCGAGGTCGAGTGCGGGCGGCTGCGTGGTCCGCTGAAGGTCCACTCGGTGTCCGGTGCGGTCACCGCCCAGCAGAGCGACATCCCCGCGGTCAGCATCAACACGGTCAGCGGCGACGTCACCCTGGACCTGCTCAATGCCGCCGGCCAGGTCAACTCGAACTCGGTCTCGGGGGACGTGACCCTGCGGGCTCCGCATGGCGGGTACGACGTGGTCGCCAACACGGCCTCCGGCCAGGTGGTCATCGACGGCGTCAACATCGACAAGCGCAGCCGCCCGGCCGGCGTCCGGCTCACCGACGGCGACGGAGCGTTGCGGCTCAAGGCGAACGCGGTGTCCGGCAACGTCGTGGTGCTGAGGGCGCGCTCGAACCACAGCGACGAGGCGCCTGCGGGGGCGGTCCGCTGATGAGTCCGGTCTTCGCCCACGGACAGCTCCGGCTCTACCTGCTGGCCCTGCTCAGCGACGGTCCGCGGCACGGCTACGAGGTGATCCAGGACCTCGAGCGCCGGTTCAACGGGCTGTACTCCCCCAGCGCCGGCACGGTCTACCCGCGGCTGGCCAAGCTCGAGGAGGAGGGTCTGGTCGAGCGCAGCGACGAGGGCCGCAAGGCGGTCTACCGCATCACCGACGCCGGGCGTGCCGAGGTCGCGGCCCGCCAGGACGACCTCGCCAACCTCGACGTGGACCTCGACCAGTCGGTGCGCCAGCTGGCCGAGGAGGTGCGCGCGCGGGTTCGCGGCCAGACGAGCGACCTGCGCGCAGAGCTCCGGGCGGCCGCGCAGGAGGCCCGCAGGACCGCGACGCCAGTGGGTGGATTCGAGCAGTGGGGCGAACGGAAAGGCGTGGACCCCAAGGCGATTCGCGACCTGGAGCACGCGATGCAGGACTTGCGCCGCGAGGCGGTGTCGGCCTGGAGGAAGCACGGCATCACGGCGGACCAGAGCCGGGAGATCGTCGCCATCCTGCGCGACACCACGGGCCAGATCCGCGAGGTGTTCACGTCCGGACGATGACGGTGCCGGCGGCCTTGTCGTGCAGGCCGCGACCGTCCTTGTCCCAGAACATGGCCGGCAGGAACAGGCACAGCAGCACGGTCCGCACCAGGACCTGCAGCGGCCGGGCCGCCCTGCCGTCCGTCGAGACCACCCGCAG
>DASUKI010000161.1:0-7159 GCA_036278855.1 Pedococcus sp. | reverse complement strand
ACGACGCCACCCGTCAGGTCTTGGCAAACGGACTGGACCTCCTGGGGGTCTCGGCACCCGACAGGATGTGACGCATGCGCGCACATGAGGCCGGTGCACTCCATGCCGAGGGCTACGGCGGGCCGCCCCACTGGCTGCCCTGGCCCAGCGACGTCATGGAGCTGCTCCCGCAGCTGTGGCCGCAGACGATCGGCCGCGACGAGGCCGGGCGCCTGACCGTCGGGGGACTCGACGTGGTGAGCATCGCCCGCGAACACGGCACCGCGGCATACGTCGTCGACGAGGAGGACTTCCGCGCGCGGGCGCGCGCGTTCCGTGACGACTTCGCCACGGCCTTTGCGCAGGCCGGCGGCTGCGACGTCTACTACGCCGGCAAGGCGTTCCTGTGCACCGCGGTCGCGCGGTGGGTCGCCGAGGAGGGGCTGAGCCTCGACGTCTGCTCCGGTGGTGAGCTCGAGGTGGCCAGGCGGGCCGGGTTCCCCGCCGAGCGGATCGGCATGCACGGCAACAACAAGAGCCTCGCCGAGATCCGTGCCGGTCTCGACTACGGCGTGGGCCGGATCGTCGTCGACTCCTTCGAGGAGATCGACCGGGTCGCCTCGGTCGCAACGGAGCTCGGCGTCCGCGCCCCCGTCATGGTGCGCGTCACGGTCGGCGTCGAGGCGCACACCCATGAGTTCATCGCGACTGCCCACGAGGACCAGAAGTTCGGCTTCTCCCTCGCTGGCGGCCAGGCCGCCGAGGCGGTCCGACGCGTCCTCGCCCACCCCGACTCCCTCGACCTGCGCGGCCTGCACTCCCACATCGGCAGCCAGATCTTCGACACGAGTGGCTTCGAGGTCTCCGCGCGCCGGCTGGTGGGCCTGCACGCCGACGTGACCCGGGAGCACGGCGTCCACCTCCCCGAGCTCGACCTCGGCGGCGGCTACGGCATCGCCTACACCTCAGAGCACACCCCCCTGTCGCCCCTCGCGCTGGCCGAGCAGCTGGCCGACCTCGTGCGCCGCGAGCTCAAGGCGGCCGGTGACGGCAGCCCCGACACACCTGCCCCGCGGGTGTCCATCGAGCCGGGCCGCGCCATCGCCGGCCCGTCGACCTTCACCCTCTACGAGGTCGGCACCGTCAAGGACGTCGAGCTCGGCGGGGGAGTGCGCCGCACGTACGTCTCGGTCGACGGCGGCATGAGCGACAACATCCGCACCGCCCTCTACGACGCGGACTACTCCTGCACCTTGGCCAGCCGTCGCTCCGGCGCCGCCCCCCGGCTGGCCCGCGTCGTCGGGAAGCACTGCGAGAGCGGCGACATCGTGGTGATGGACGAGTACCTCCCCGACGACATCGCGGCCGGCGACCTCATCGCGGTTCCCGGGACCGGCGCCTACTGCCGCAGCATGGCCAGCCAGTACAACCACACCCCCCGGCCACCCGTCATCGCCGTGCGGGGCGGGGTGGCGCGGGTCATCGTGCGGCGCGAGACGGTCGAGGACCTGCTGGCCCTCGACGTCGGATAGCCCGGTTCGACGCAGACGCGCCGGGATCCACCGGCGGTTTCACATCGATTCGGCCGCGGATAGGGTCCGGATCGCGGACCCTCGGGGTCCAGAACGTGGGACGCACGGCACGATGGAGTGGTGAGCCAGATGCAGCAGGCGGGAGCCGGAGAGCCCCTCAAGGTGGCCCTCCTGGGGTGCGGCGTGGTGGGGTCCTCCGTGGCCCGCATGCTCACCGAGCACGCCGACGACCTCGCCGCCCGGATCGGCCGCCCGCTGCAGCTCAGCGGAATCGCGGTCCGCCGCGCCGGCCGCGACCGCTCCGACCTGCCGGTCGACCCCGCGCTGTTCACCACCGACGCCGAGTCGCTGGTCACCGACGCCGACATCGTGGTCGAGGTGATCGGCGGCATCGAGCCGGCCCGCACGCTGATCGAGTCGGCGATGAAGCACGGCGCGTCGGTCGTGTCCGCCAACAAGGCGCTGCTCGCCGAGGCCGGCCCGGCCCTCTACGCCGCCGCCGACGAGCACGGCGTCGACCTCTACTACGAGGCCGCCGTCGCCGGTGCCATCCCGATCCTGCGCCCGATCCGCGAGTCGCTGGCGGGGGACGACGTGCGCCGGGTGCTCGGCATCGTCAACGGCACCACCAACTACGTCCTCGACAAGATGGACACCACGGGCCTGGGCTTCGCCGAGGCGGTGGAGCAGGCGCAGGCGCTGGGCTACGCCGAGGCCGACCCCACCGCCGACGTGGAGGGGTTCGACGCCGCCGCCAAGGCCGCGATCCTCGCCTCGCTCGCGTTCCACACCCGGGTCTCGGGGGAGCAGGTCCACCGCGAGGGGATCACCGAGGTGACCGCGGCAGACATCCAGGCGGCCCGCGAGATGGACTGTGTCGTCAAGCTGCTCGCCATCTGCGAGCGCCGGTCGGCGACCGCGCCCGACGGCACGCCGACCACCGGGGTGTCGGTGCGCGTGCACCCGGCGATGATCCCCAGGTCGCACCCGCTCGGCAGCGTTCGCGGGGCCTTCAACGCGGTGTTCGTCGACGCGGCCGCGGCCGGGCCGCTGATGTTCTACGGCAAGGGCGCCGGCGGCGACCCCACCGCGAGCGCGGTGCTCGGCGACATCGTCGCCGTGGCCCGGCACCGGGTCGGTGGCGGCCGCGGGCCGGGCGAGTCGGCCTATGCGGACCTGCCGGTCCTCGAGATGGGCCAGGCCCTCACCCGCTACCACATCAGCCTCGACGTGGCCGACCGCCCGGGCGTGCTGGCCGAGGTGGCCGCCGTCTTCGCCCAGCACGGTGTCTCGATCGAGACGGTGCGCCAGCGGCTGATCCCCCCGGCCGAGGACGGTGGCGAGGCGAGCGCCAACCTCATCGTCGTCACCCACACCGCACCCGACGCTGCGCTGTCCGCGACCGTGGCCGCGCTCTCGGGGCTGGTCATCGTCCGCGAGGTGGTCTCGGTGATGCGGGTGGAGGGCGCCTGATGGCCACCTTGTGGCGCGGCGTGATCCGCGAGTATGCCGCGCGGCTGCCGATGCTCGTCGACGCACCCGTGGTGACGCTCCAGGAGGGCGGCACGCCGCTGATCCCTGCCGAGCGGCTCTCCGAGCGCGTCGGGGCGCAGGTGTGGGTGAAGTACGAGGGGCTCAACCCGACCGGGTCGTTCAAGGACCGCGGCATGACGACGGCGATCTCGGTCGCCGCGAAGCACGGCGCCAAGGCGGTCATCTGCGCCTCCACCGGCAACACCAGCGCGAGCGCGGCCGCCTACGCGACCAAGGCCGGCATGGCGTGTGCGGTGTTGGTGCCCGAGGGCAAGATCGCGATGGGCAAGCTGAGCCAGGCGATCGCCCACGGCGCGACCCTGCTGCAGGTCGACGGCAACTTCGACGACTGCCTGACCCTGGCCCGCAAGCTCGCGGAGTCCTACCCCGTCGAGCTGGTGAACTCGGTCAACCCGGCCCGGATCGAGGGCCAGAAGACGGCGGCGTTCGAGGTGGTCGACGCACTCGGGGACGCGCCCGACATCCACTGTCTGCCGGTCGGCAACGCCGGCAACATCACCGCCTACTGGAGGGGCTACCGCGAGTACCACGAGGGCGCGGAGTCGCCCGGCCCGGCGACCCGGCTCCCGCAGATGTGGGGCTTCCAGGCGGCCGGCGCCGCGCCGATCGTCCTGGGCCACCCCGTCGACGACCCGGACACGATCGCGACTGCCATCCGGATCGGCAACCCGGCGTCGTGGAAGCAGGCGGAGGCGGCCCGCGACGAGTCCGGCGGCCGGATCGAGTCGGTGACCGACGAGCAGATCCTCGTGGCGCACCGGTTGCTGTCCGCGCAGGAGGGCATCTTCGTCGAGCCCGGCTCGGCGGCCTCCGTCGCCGGCCTGCTCCAGGCGGCCGAGCGGGGAGACGTCCCGGCCGGCTCGACCGTGGTCTGCACCGTGACCGGCCACGGGCTCAAGGACCCCCAGTGGGCCCTGCGCAACGCCGACGGCTCGGACGTGCAGCCGACCCGGGTGCCGGTGGACGCCGTCACGGCGGCCCGCGCGCTCGGGCTGGAAGGCTGATGGGCGAGGACTGGCGCGCCGGCTGCAGCGTCGAGGTCCGGGTGCCGGCGAGCAGCGCCAACCTCGGTCCCGGCTTCGACTCGGTCGGGCTCGCGCTCGGTCTCTGGGACACCTGCACCGCGACCGTCACCGACGAGCCGGGGCTGCGCATCGAGGTGGCTGGCGAGGGCGCCGTCGAGGTGCCCCGTGACGCGACCCACCTCGTCCACCGGACGATGGTGCGCGCGTGGGAGGAGCTGGGGGTGGCGCCGCCGGCGGGCCTGTCGCTGCAGTGCGTCAACGAGGTGCCACACGGGCGTGGCCTCGGGTCGTCGGCGACCGCGATCGTCACCGGAGTCGTTGCGGCACAAGCACTTCATGCCGTATGCCGCGGGGTCACCTCCCAGCCCGACCTCGCCTTCGCGAACCGGCTGGCGGCGGGGCTGGAGGGGCACCCCGACAACTCCTCGGCCAGTGTCTTCGGCGGGCTCACGCTCTCGTGGTCGGAGGAGCCGGGCGGCATCCAGTCCCTGCGGCTGCGTCCGCACGCAGACGTCGAGCCGGTCGTCGCAGTGCCCTCGGACCAGCTCTCGACCGCCAAGGCCCGCTCGGTGCTGCCCACCCACATCCGGCACGCCGACGCGGCCTTGAACTCGGCGCGCACGGCACTGCTCGTCCACGCCCTCACCGACGACCCGGCATACCTGCTGCCCGCCACCCGCGAGTGGCTCCACCAGGAGGCGCGCCGCGAGTCGTTCGCACCCTCGATGGCCCTGGTCGACCGGCTGCGGGCACTGGGCCACGCCGCGGTGATCTCCGGGGCGGGCCCCTCGGTGCTGGTGCTGTCGACCCGCGACCGGGCGGACGCGGTCGAGGCAGCCGTGGACGGCGCGTGGCAGGTGCTGCGGCCCGGCATACCCGAGGAGGGAGCGGTGGCCCGAACGGTCACGACCTGACAGCCATTCGAGGGGTGTGCGGACTTTCCTCGGCGCCCAAGGTGTTACATTGTGTGCGCACTCGCAGCCGATGCCGTTCCCCGCATCCGGCCTGAGCGCACCAACCCACACGATGGCGGTCCAGACCGATGGCCGCAGGCCTCGGTGTTGCCGCGTGTGGCACCTCATCCGGTCAGCGCAGCCTGACCCAAGCACCGGCTCCGGATCTGAACCGGGCCGCATACGAGGGGGAAGGATCCTTCGTGACAGACACCACCACTCTCGACGCCGCCGCTTCACCCGACACCGGGTCGCGGGACGCCGCTGAGAGGCCCCGCCGGTCGGGCGCCCTGAGCACCATGAAGGTCGCCGAGCTCCAGGGACTGGCAGCGAGCATGGGCATCACCGGCACCGCCAAGATGCGCAAGGGCGACCTGGTCACCGCCATCAAGGCGCGCCAGTCCGGCACCAACGCACCCGCTGGCGGCTCCGAGCCCCGGACCGCCGAGCCGCGAACCGCCGAGCCGATCCGCGCCGAGCGTGGCGAGCGCGAGGAGGGCCGCGGCGAGCGGGGCGAGCGCCAGCCCCGCGACCGCGACCAGGAGCGCGCCGAGCCCCAGGGCCGCGACCACCGCGCCGAGCCCGAGCAGCGGCCCGAGCGGGCCGACCGCGGCGAGGGTCGTGACGAGAAGCGCGACGATCGCCACGACCGCGACGGTCAGCGCGACCAGCGCCAGGACAGCGACCAGAACCGTGAGCAGAAGCGGGAGCGTGACCCGGGCCGCGACCGGCGCCAGGACCGCGAGGAGCAGAACCGCCGGGACCGCGACGACCAGCACGAGAGCCGCGACCGCAACGAGAACCGCGACCGCGACCAGCACGAGAACCGCGACCGCAACCAGCACCGCCGGGACCGCGACGACCAGCACGAGAGCCGCGACCGCAACGAGAACCGTGACCGCGACCACCAGGACGGCCGCGACGACGACGACGGTCGTGGCGGTCGGCGCCGCAACCGGAACCGCAACCGCAGTCGGGACAAGCGGCGTGGGCGTGGCGGCGACTTCGGCGGCGACTACGACACCGAGCCGCAGTTCGCCGAGGACGACGTGCTCGTCCCGGTGGCCGGCATCCTCGACGTGCTGGACAACTACGCGTTCGTGCGCACCTCCGGCTACCTGCCCGGGCCGAACGACGTCTACGTCCCGCTCGGCATGGTCAAGAAGAACGGCATGCGCAAGGGCGACGCCGTCACCGGTGCGGTCAAGGCGCAGCGCGAGGACCAGCAGCACAACCAGCGCCAGAAGTTCAACGCCCTCGTCCGACTGGACACGGTCAACGGCATGTCGCCGGAAGAGGCCGGCAAGCGCGTGGACTTCGGCAAGCTGACGCCGCTGTACCCCCAGCAGCGGCTGCGCCTGGAGACCGAGGCCAACCTGATCACGACCCGCGTCATCGACCTGGTCGCCCCGATCGGCAAGGGTCAGCGCGGCCTGATCGTCGCCCCGGCGAAGGCCGGCAAGACCATGGTGATGCAGGCCATCGCCAACGCGATCACGACCAACAACCCGGAGTGCCACCTGATGGTCGTCCTCGTGGACGAGCGTCCCGAGGAGGTCACCGACATGCAGCGCGCGGTCAAGGGCGAGGTCATCTCCTCGACCTTCGACCGCCCGGCCGAGGACCACACCACGGTTGCCGAGCTCGCGATCGAGCGGGCCAAGCGGCTCGTCGAGATGGGCCACGACGTGGTGGTGCTGCTCGACTCGATCACCAAGCTCGGCCGCGCGTACAACCTCTCCGCCCCGGCGAGCGGCCGCATCCTGTCCGGTGGTGTCGACTCCGCAGCGCTGTACCCGCCCAAGAAGTTCTTCGGCGCAGCGCGCAACATCGAGGACGGCGGCTCGCTGACCATCCTCGCGACCGCCCTCGTCGAGACCGGGTCCCGCATGGACGAGGTGATCTTCGAGGAGTTCAAGGGCACCGGCAACATGGAGCTCAAGCTCGACCGCGGCCTGGCCAACCGCCGGATCTTCCCCGCGGTCGACGTGAACAACTCGGGCACCCGCAAGGAGGAGATCCTCCTGTCCGGTGAAGAGCTCAAGATCATGTGGAAGCTGCGCCGGGTGCTCGCCGCGCTCGACCAGCAGCAGGGCATCGAGCTGCTCATCGACCG
>DASUKI010000160.1:0-2419 GCA_036278855.1 Pedococcus sp. | reverse complement strand
ACCGGGCAGCCGGCGGCGCGGACCCGCACCGACGACTTCACCGTGACGGTCCCCTTCGAGGACCTGCTCGGTCGTTGACCCGCGCGCGTCGGGGCGTGGGCTGACCCACAGCGACGCGGCGTGCCTGAGGAGCAGCGTCACCGGCACCGCGCCGACGACGGCCAGCACCAGGAACGGCACCACCATCCCGGACGACACCACGCTCGACGCCGGATCCTGGTGGTGCCCCCACCACTGGTCCACCGCGATGCTCGCCGCCTCCATCACCCACATCACCAGCACCGCCCCCACGACCACGAAACCTCGCGGCTGGCGCTGCCAGAGCCACCACGCCGCCACCAGGACGAGTGGCAGCCAGATCGCCAGGTCCTCGACGTAGATGGCGTTGGTCGCCACGCCGGTGCCGTCGAGGAACGTCGCGGGGAACGGGCCGAACGAGGCCGGCAGCACCGTGCCCAGCCAGAGCAGCACGTTCAGGCCACCGACCAGCCAGGCGTAGGCCGCGACGCCGCGGGCTGGTGCCCGCTGGGAGAGGCGGCTCCCCAGCTCGTGCAGCCCGGTCGCCGCGAGCAGCGTCCCGAGCGACCAGAGCGTGGTGTCCAGGAGTGCGACGTAGGCGAGGAAGGCCGCGTTGAACGGCGTCAGGAAGAGCAGCAGCAGGGCGTTGTAGAGGCAGTACAGCAGCGCCCCGCCCCAGACGACCACTGCGGCGGCTGACCCGCGGGCCGCCCGCGACATCGACGCGAGGAGCAGCGGGACGGCCACGACGGCCAGGACCAGTGCCGTGCCACGGGCCGAGCCACGCATGGCCACAGGCCCCAACAGCAGACCAGGGTCCAGCGCAGTCCATGACCCGGCGACCACCGCCACGAGTGCGCATGCGGCCGACACGCGGGCCGCGATCCGAAGTCGTCCCTCCATGACCAGGCCTCCCGAGGTGTCCACAGCCACAGCCTCCTCGCGGGAAGCGCCTGCAAGTCGGGCCCTTGGTCCCTGTGCCCCCAGTGCGAAATCCGGAACGGTTTGTCCTGTGGGGCAGCACTCGCTGCCCGTATCGGCACGAAATGCGGTAGGAATGATGAGGGAAGCGGCAGTGGCCAGAGCACGCGTACTAGAACCGGCAGGACGTGACGTGACCCCCGAAGAGCCTCACCAGGGCGCCTTGGCGACCCGGATGCTGGTGCTCGCGACGGTCGGCTTCGCAATCAACTTCTGGGCGTGGGCGCTGCTGAGCCCCCTCGCGCCCCGCCTGAAGGACGTCCTGTCGCTGTCCGGTGGCCAGCAGGCGCTGCTCGTCGCCGTGCCCGTGATCGTCGGCTCCCTGGGGCGGATCCCAGTGGGGGCGCTCACGGACAGGTTCGGCGGACGCGTCATGTTCCCGCTGGTGTCGCTCGCGACCATCGTCCCGGTGCTGTTCATCGGGCTGCTCGGCCAGCACTCGCTGGCTGCGCTGCTCGTCGGCGGCCTCTTCCTCGGCATCGGCGGCACCGCGTTCGCGATCGGCGTCCCGGTCGTCAACGCGTGGTTCCCGCCGGAGCGGCGTGGCTTCGCCATCGGTGTCTTCGGCGCCGGCATGGGCGGCACCG
The DNA here is from genome assembly GCA_036278855.1 of Pedococcus sp. Lineage (GTDB taxonomy): Bacteria > Actinomycetota > Actinomycetes > Actinomycetales > Dermatophilaceae > Pedococcus. The sequence continues at coordinate 833 of DASUKI010000160.1, read as the reverse complement.
CCGTCAGCGCCCTCACCACGGTCAAGCTCGTCAAGGGTCTGGGTGAGCCGGCCCCGTTCCTCATCACCGCTGCTGCACTTGCCGTGTATGCCGTCGTGGCCTGGCTCTGGCTCCGCGACGCCCCCGGGCGCGTGGTCCCGACCACCTCGGTGATGAGTCGCCTGGGCGCCGCGGCCCGCCTGCCCATCGCCTGGCAGGCCTGCATCCTCTACGCCGTCGCCTTCGGCGGGTACGTCGCGTTCTCCGTCTACCTCCCGGCGTACCTCAAGAACGCCTACGGCCTCGAGCAGGCCGACGCCGCCAACCGGATGGCCGGCTTCGTGGTGGTGGCCGTCCTGATGCGACCACTCGGTGGCTGGCTGTCCGACCGCCTTGGCGCGATCCCGGTGCTGGGCGTCGTGTTCGCCGTGGTGGCCGTCTTCGCGACGGTCGCCTCGGCCACCCCGGGGCTCGCGCCGGTTGGCACCATCGCCTTCCTGGCCATGGCCGCTGCCCTTGGTGTCGGCAGTGGTGCGACCTTCGCCCTCGTGGCTCGCTCGGCGCCTGCCTCGCAGGTCGGCTCCGTGACCGGCCTCGTCGGTGCCGCAGGAGGCCTCGGTGGCTTCGTGCCGCCCTTGGTCATGAGCGGCGTCCACGAGCGCACCGGCTCCTACGGCCCCGGCCTGCTGCTGCTCGCCCTCGTGGCCGTCGGGTGCCTGGCGCTGACCCTCACCCGCGTCCGCTCGACCGCTCGCGCCCGCGGGCTGGGGGCCGCCACCTCCTGAGCGACCTCCCAAGACAACCCACCCCACCGGCAAGGAGTTCGCATGGCTCAGCTCGACGGTCCACTGTCC
>DASUKI010000159.1:0-2711 GCA_036278855.1 Pedococcus sp. | reverse complement strand
TGATGGCGCTCGCCGAAATTCCCCAGGGGCGCTCATCGAAATTCCCCACCCTGGGCGGGTGTCACTGTAGCGGTCGGCGGGTGCCGGTGGCGGCGTGACGGAGGGCGTCGTTCTTGGCGTGGTGGTCGCGTAGGCGGTAGGAGTCGCCGTCGAGGTTGAGCACCACGGAGCGGTGCAGTAGCCGGTCGAGCATGGCGGCGGCGACGGTGGTGTCGCCGAGGACCTCGCCCCACGAGGCGACGCCGCGGTTGGTGGTGAGCACGATGCTGGTCTTGAGGTAGCGCTGGGAGACCACCTGGAACAGCGCGGAGGCCGCCTCGCCGGGCAGCGGGAGGTAGCCCAGTTCATCGATCACGAGGAGCGTGGGTCCGGCGAAGAACCGCATGGTGGTGGTCCAGCGGCCTTCGATCGCGGCGCGGTGGCAGCGGGCGGCGAGGTCGGCGGCGGTGGTGAAGTAGGTCCGGTAGCCGGCTTCGGCGGCGGCGCGGCCGAGCCCGACGGCCAGATGTGTCTTTCCGACGCCGGGTGGGCCGATGAGTAGCACGTTGGTGGCGGACTCCAGGTAGCGGCAGGTAGCGAGTTCGTCGATCAGCTTGCGGTCGACGCCGGGGGCGGCGTCGAAGTCGAAGTCGGCCAACGTCGCCGGTGTCGGCAGGGAGGCGAAGCGGAGCCGGCCGGCGAGCTTGCGGGCCTCGGTGGCCTCGACCTCGCGGGCGAGCAGGTGTTCTAGGGTCGCGGTCATCGACCAGCCTTGGGCATCAGCGATCGCGAGCACCGACGGCAGGTGCTCGGCGGCGGCGTTGAGCTTCAACGCGGCCAGATGGCCGCGCAACTGCTGGTAGAGGCTGGCCTGCGTCCCGGTCATCGGCACGGTCATCGGGTCGGTGCTGATCGGAGTGGTCATGTGAGGGTGTTCCTTCCGGTTGCTGCTCGGTCGTACTTGGACAGGTCGATCACCACGTCGGCGTGGTCACCGTTGCCGGCGGTGTCGGGGGCGGGTTGCTGACGGGCGCGCAGCACCTCGGCGGCCGCACGGGCGGCGGGGCCGGGCGGGATGCGCTCCTTCTTCCGGTGAGGGCGGGAGGTGTCGTGGCCGGCCAGGACGAGCTGCTCGAGGGCGATCACGTGGCCGTGGTCGCGGACCATCACCCCGGCGCCGTCGGGCGCGAGCTGGTGGCGGGCGATCACGATCCCGCCCACCGTGGCGATGTCGACGTGAGCCCCGCCCAGCCGTTGCGACACGACGACCTGGGCGCGGGCCAGCTCGGGCGGGACGGAGTAGAAGTTCCCCCGCCACGCAACCAGGGCCTGGGCCGAGACGGTCCGTTCCTCGCTGATGGTCGCGGGGAACGGCGTGGGCGGGACCGGTGACAGGGGCTCCCGTTCGGCGATCGTCAGCACGCTGGCGCGCCCGTCGACGCCGGAGGGACGAAGCCGGGCATCGCCACGCAGCTCGCAGAACCGGTCGAGTGAGGCTTGGGCTTCCTCGACGGTGACGTCGTCGGGCAGGGTGCGCCACCAGCGTTGCGCGGCGGTGTGGTTGGACTTCTCCACCACGCCCTTGCGGTTCCCGCGCCGCGGTGGGCAGATCGCGACCTGGACGCCGTAGTGCTTGGCGACCGCCGCGAAGGTTGCGGTCACCTTCCCGGACTCGGGATGGCAGACCGTGGTCATCCGGTCGAAGCGCCACTTCTTCGTCAGCCCGCCCAGCTTGCGGGTGGTCTTGTCCAGGGCGTCGATGAGCTGGGCCTGGTCCTCGGCCGCCGCCAGGGTGCCGCGCCACCGGCTGGAGTGGGCGAGTGCGCCGACCAGCAGGTGTGCGTTCTTGCCCCACCCCCACGACGTGGGCGGGTCGGGGAGCTCGACCCAGTCCCACTGGGTCTCCTCACCCGCCGGATGCGCGATCGGCGCGTTGGGCCGGCCCTTGGTCGCCGAGCAGGGCTCGCAGTGCGGCCGCAGACCCCGGACCCGGATCTGGCGGGTGAACGTCGGATACGACCGGTCGTAGCCGAGTCCGGAGACCTCGTCGAACAAGGTCACCGCCCACAGGTGCGGGTCCTCGGCCAGCCGTGCGCGGACGTAGGCGGCGAACGGCTCGAACCGATCGTCCTCGGCGGGCTTCCGATTGCCGGCGACCCGTTCGTTGTTGAGGTAGGCGCGGATGGTCTTGCGGTCCCGGCCCAGGTGCCGGGCGATCGCGGAGATCGACCAGCCCTGCCGGCGCAACGCGTGAGCGTCGATGTCTTCCTCCCGTGTCAGCATGGGAAGCGAGGGCTCCTTCGTGAGATGGCTGGTGGTCAGAGACCGCCATCTTCGAGGGAGCCCCACCCGCTTCCGGTGGAGCCACGGGGCGGAATTTTTCAAGGTGGATGAGGCCAGAGGGTGTTAGGCAGCCGGGGTTTCGGCGTCGGCTGGTTGGTTGATCCAGGCGTTCTCGGGGAGCGTGAGGATCTTGGGGCTGGTGCTCGTGGCGAACCGTTCGGGGTGCGCCTGCCGGGCGGCCTGGAGTGTTGCTGATCGCTGTCGGTCGACGGTGCTGGCGTGGCCGTAGTGGACGTCGGCGGGGGTGTGCAGGCCGATCCCGGTGTGGTGGTGCTGGTGGTTGTAGTCGGTGACGAAGGCGTCGATGAAGCTGCGAGCGGTGCCGATCGAGCCGAACCGCTCGGGGAAGACCGGGGCGTACTTCATGGTCTTGAACAGCGACTCGGAGT
>DASUKI010000158.1:0-5442 GCA_036278855.1 Pedococcus sp. | reverse complement strand
GGATCACCGGCACCAAGGCGACCGCCGCCAAGGCCTGAGTCGCGGGACCTCGGCCGAAGCCCCCGCTAGGCCCGGAACTCGTCGAGGTTGCCCCGCGCCTGGGTCAGCCACTGCTCCTGGGCGTCCAGCTTGGCCCGTGCGTCGCTGACCTTCTGCTCGTTGCCGGAGGCCTCGGCCTTCTCGAGGTCCTCGCGCAGCGACGCCACGGACGACTCGAGCTGGTCCACCATGCTCTGCGCGCGGGCTGCGACCTCGGGGTTGGTCTGGTGCCACCGCTTCTCGTCGGCGTCGCGCACCGCCTGCTCGACCCGGCGCATGCCCTTCTCCACCCGGTCGACGTCACCGCGGGGGACCTTGCCGGCCGCCTCCCACTTGTCCTGGATGGCGCGCAGCGCGGTCTTGGCCGCCTCGAGGTCGGTCACCGGCAGGATCGCCTCGGCCTCCGCGAGCAGGGCGTCCTTGATCGCGAGGTTGCCGCGGAACTCCTCGTCCTCCTTGGCCAGGTGGGCATCCTTGGCGGTGAAGAACGCGTCCTGGGCGGCCTTGAAGCGCGCCCACAGCGCGTCATCATCGGCTCGGCTGGCCCGGCCGGCCTTGCGCCAGCGGTCCATCAGCCGCTTGTAGGCGCCAGCGGTCTGGCCCCAGTCGGTGCTCGACGTGAGCGCCTCCGCCTCCTTGACGAGCTCCTGCTTGGCGGCCTTGGCCTCCGCCTGGGTGCCCTCGAGCTGGGCGAAGTGGACCCGTCGCGCCTTGTCGAAGCTGTTGCGCGCAGCGGAGAAGCGCTGCCACAGGGCGCCCTCGGTCTCGCGGTCCAGCCGGGCGCTGCCGCGCTGGTGACGCTTCCACTCCTCCAGCAGCTCACGCATCCGGGCGCCGCTGGTCTTCCACTGGATCTTGTTCTCCGGTTGCCCGGCGATCTGCTCCGCCTCCGCGACGATCCGCTCGCGCTCGGTGGCGGCCGCGGCCCGCGCAGCGGTGCGCTCCGCCGCCTCGGCCTCGCGCCGCGCGGTCACGGCCTTCTCGATCTCGCCGACCTTGTCGTCGAGGGCGGCGAGGTCGCCGACCACGTTCGCCTCGGCGACGTGCTCCCTGACCTTGGCGAGTCCGTCCGCGGCATCCTTGGCGGACAGGTCGGTGCCGCCCAGCCGCTGGTGGAGCAGGTCTGCGGAGGCGTAGAGCTCGTCGTACTTGCGCGCGAAGTAGTGCAGCGCCTCCTCTGGCGAGGCCCCCGGGTAGGCACCGACCTCGCGCTCACCATCGGTGGTCCGCACGAACACCGTGCCGTCCTCGGCGACGCGGCCGAAGGACTCGGCCGGCGGGCCGGGTGCTGGCGTCGGGATGAGCGCCGGCTGCGGGTGGGCGACCTTGCGCACCGCGGCCGGGCTGGGCACGGGTCCGGGCTTGGGGACCGGCCTCGGCACCGGAGCAGGGGCGGGGGCGGGGGGCTCGCTGGTCGCAACGGGTTCGCTGGTCGCAACGGGCTCACTGGTCGCGACAGGGTCCGTGGGCTCGGCAGGATCCGTGGGCACAGCAGGTTCCGTCGCCTCGCTCGGCTGGCTCACCTCGGTTGCCCCAGTGGGCTGGCTCGCCTCGGTTGCCTCAGTGGGCTCGGTTGCCTCGCTGTTGGTCGGGGTCTGCTCGGTCACGGTCAGGCCTTCTTCTCGGTCACAGCAACCTTGAGGATGCTGATGGGTGCTGCGGGGGCGCCGTCTGCGCCGCCACCGCTCACACCTGCTGCGGCAATCTTGTCGACGATATCCAAACCACCTGTCACCTTGCCGAAGATCGAGTAGCCACCACCCGTGGTCGGCAGCTGGGTGTCCTTGTAGACGATGAAGAACTGGTCGGCGTTGCTGTTGGGGTCGTTGGTCCGGGCCATGGCCAGCGTGCCCCGCGGGTAGTCGCCGCTCTTCGGGGCGTTCTCGAGCCCGAACGAGTACCCGGGCCCGGTGCCGGTGCCGCCCAGCGGGTCGCCGCACTGGAGCACGAAGATGCCCTCGGTGGTGAGCCGGTGGCACGGGGAGTCCGCGAAGTACCCCTCCTTGGCGAGGGAGACGAAGGACGCCACGGTCTGGGGGGCCTTCGCGCCGTCGAGCTCGAGGGTGAGGTCGCCGCAGTTGGTCGTGATGACCGCGGTGAACGTCTTGCCCGCGGCCGTCTTCTTGTCGGGCAGCTTCTGCGTGGCGATCGACGTCGGGCCGGCCGGAGGCGCCGTGCAGCCCGCGACGGAGGCGCTGGTGGGTGCGGCGCTCGGGGTCGTGGTCGTGGTCGCTGTGGCCGGCGCGGCCGCTGGGGTCTTGTCGTCGTCGCTGAGCTTCGCAGTGAGGAAGATGAACCCTGCGATGACCGCGAGCACCGCGACGACGACCACCGCCACCTGTCGGTTGCGGGCCGCCTCGGCCTCCTTCTGGGCGATCTTGTGGTCCAGCTTCTCCTGCTTGCGGCGCGCCCTGGCCCGCTCCTGCTCCCTCGTCACGCGCGTCAGTCTAGGCAGGCCACCGGTGGCTAGGCTGCGGCCCGTGCTGACCCTTGCGTTCCCCGGCCGCGTCATCGACGCCAACTGCTACGTCATCGCGACGGCGCCGGGGGAGGAGTGCCTCGTCGTCGACCCGGGCATCGGCATCGAGGACACCCTGCTCAAGGTCCTCCGCGAGCACCGGCTGCGCCCGGCCGCGGTGCTGCTGACCCACGGGCACCTGGACCACGTCTACTCGGTGACGCCGGTCTGCGGCGGCAACACCGCGGCATACATCCACCAGGACGACCGGTATCGCCTGCGAGACCCGCTCGCGACCGTCCAACCCGCCCTGCTGGCCATGGTGGAGCAGCAGTTCGGGCGCCGCGCCACCTGGCGCGAGCCCGACACGGTGGTGGAGGTGACCGACCACGAGACCCTCGAGCTGGCGGGTCTGTCCGTCGAGGTCGTGCACGCACCCGGCCACACCGAGGGGTCCGTTCTCTTCCGTATGCCGTCGGTGCCGGACGGCGTGTCGGCGCAGGTGCCGGTGTCCTCCACCGTGGTGAGCGGCGACGTGCTGTTCGCCGGGTCCGTGGGGCGCACCGACCTGCCCGGCGGCGACCAGGCCGCCATGCAGCGCACCCTGCGCGACGTGGTGCTCCCGCTGCCCGACGACACGCTCGTGCTCCCCGGCCACGGGCCCGCGACGACCGTGGAGCGGGAGCGGGCCACCAACCCCTACCTGCAAGGATTGGGCGTGTGAAGATCACCCCGATCAGCGGCTTCCCCGAGTACCTCCCGGCGGAGCGGATCGTCGAGCAGCACTTCCTCGACGTGATCCGTGAGACCTTCGAGCTGCACGGGTACCCCTCGATCGAGACCCGTGCGGTCGAGCCGGTGGACCGGCTGCTCGGCAAGGGCGGCGACGCCGACAAGGAGATCTACGGCATCACCCGCCTCGCCGGCGACGACGACCCGGCAGCGGCCAAGGACGTCGAGCTCGGGCTGCACTTCGACCTCACCGTGCCGTTCGCCCGCTACGTCCTGGAGAACGCCGGACACCTGGCCTTCCCGTTCCGCCGCCACCAGGTGCAGAAGGTGTGGCGCGGCGAGCGCCCGCAGGAGGGGCGCTACCGTGAGTTCACCCAGGCGGACATCGATGTCGTCGACATCGGGGAGCTGGCGCCGCACTTCGAGGCGGAGATGCCGCTCGTGGTCGCCGAGGTGTTCCGCAAGCTGCCGATCGGGCAGATGGTGATCCAGGTCAACAACCGCAAGATCCCCGAGGGCTTCTACCGCGGGATCGGCATCGAGGATGTCGCGGGCACCCTGCGCATCGTCGACAAGCTCGACAAGGTCGGCCCCGAGAAGGTCGCCGCGATGCTGGTCGAGGCGGGCTGCACCGACGAGCAGGCACAGCAGTGCCTCGCCCTGGCCGCGATCCGCACCGAGGACCTGGCCTTCGTCGAACAGGTGCGTGCCCTCGGTGTCCAGCACCCGACCCTCGACGAAGGCGTCGAGGCGCTGGCTGCGGTCATCCGCACCGGCCTGGACAACGCACCCGGTGCGATGGTCGCCGACCTCAAGATCGCCCGCGGCCTCGACTACTACACCGGCACCGTCTACGAGACCCAGCTCGTCGGCCACGAGTCCTGGGGCTCCTTCTGCTCCGGAGGGCGCTACGACTCGCTCGCCTCGGACGGGAGGACCACCTACCCGGGGGTCGGCATCTCGATCGGGGTCAGCCGCCTGCTCGGGCTGCTGCTCGGCGATGGCCTGGTCAGGGCCAGCCGGTCCACCCCGGCGTGCGTCCTCGTCGCCGTCAACGACGAGGAGAGTCGCGCCGCCTCGACCCGGGTCGCAACCGCGTTGAGGGAGCGCGGCATCGCGTGCGAGGTGGCCCCCAAGCCGGCGAAGTTCGGGAAGCAGATCAGGTACGCGGAGCGGCGCGGCATCCCGTACGTATGGTTCCTCGGCGCGACCGACGCCGAGGCAGCCGGCGCTGGCGACCAGGTCAAGGACATCCGCAGCGGCGAGCAGGTGGACGCCGACGCGGCGAGCTGGACCCCACCGGCACAGGACCTCCACCCGCAGGTCGTCCGCGTCGAGGGCCCGTCGTGACGGACGCGCCCAGCCCGGTCACCCACCCTCGGGCGAGCGGCGTGCAGCTGCATGTCACCTCCCTGCCCGGCGGCCGTCTCGGCGACGAGGCGCGCCGGTTCGTCGACTGGCTCGCCTCGGCCGGCCAGTCGGTGTGGCAGGTGCTGCCGGTCTCGGTGCCGGACGAGCACGGCTCGCCCTACAAGTCGCCGTCGGCGTTCGCCGCCTCAGCGGCGCTGCTCGAGCACCCGGAGGCGCCGGTCAGCCGTGCGGAGCTGGACGCGTTCGCGAGCCAGCAGTCGTACTGGGTCGGGTCGTGGACCGACTTCGGCGGCGACCTCGCCGACCAGGTGCGGTTCGCGCGCGAGTGGGCGGCGATGCGCGACTACGCGCGCGACCGCGGGATCCGCCTGATGGGGGACGTCCCCATCTACGTCGCACCGGACGGCGCGGACGAGCGGGCGTGGCCGCAGTTCTTCCGCACCGACGCGGTCGCTGGAGTGCCCCCTGACGCGTACGCCTCGACCGGCCAGCTCTGGGGCAACCCGCTCTACCACTGGGACGCGTTGCGCGACGACGGCTACCGGTGGTGGGTGGAGCGGCTGCGCCGGACCTTCGCGCTGTTCGACGTGGTCCGGGTCGACCACTTCCGCGGGTTCAGCGCCTACTGGGCCGTCCCGCAGGGTGCCGAGACGGCGCTCGGTGGGCACTGGGAGCAGGGCCCGGGCCGAGGCGTGTTCGATGCGGCCGCAGCCGCGCTGGGGCCGTTGCCGGTGCTGGCCGAGGACCTCGGCGACATCGACGAAGCCGTCATCGACCTGCGCGACGCGCTCGGCTACCCGGGCATGGCGGTGCTGCAGTTCGCCTTCGAGCCCTCCTACGCC
>DASUKI010000157.1:0-3799 GCA_036278855.1 Pedococcus sp. | reverse complement strand
GGAACCTCCCGTGCCGTGGGGCCTGGCCGGGGGTGGTCAGACCCTCCGATGCCAGTCGACCAAAGGTTGGGCGCAAAGACAATGGGTTGCGGGGGCGAACCCGGAGCTCACCCGGTGCAGGCGCTCGGGGCCATACATCGGGGCTTCTGGCACCTCGTCACCGGCGTCTGGCTGATGTACCTGGCCTTCGCCGCTGCGGTGAACTTCTCCCTCGGCTGGACCTGGTCCGTCTGACCCGCGCTGGCGCCCTTGGGCGGCAACCCGTCACGCCTGCAGCTGGGTCGCGGCGTGCAGGTCTTCCGCGTTGCGCCGACAGCGCCCCCAACCAGTGCGACGCAGTGGTATGCCGCGTGGCAGGGCCGGGCGGCACACCGCGGCTCGGTCAGTGGTCGAGGACCTCGTGGAGCCGTGCCGCGAAGGCCTCCGGCTCGCCGCGCTGCCCGAACTCGTCGCCGAGGAACCCACCGTGGTGGCTGGGGAACACGGTCACCTCCTGCCCGAGCGCCTGCGCCGTGGCCCGCGACGTACGGTCGGTGAAGGTTCCCTGCGACTCGACGCCCACGGCGATGACGACGCGCGTGGGTGCTGCCTGGATCGCCTCGAAGTCGGGCCGGTAGCCGCTGACCGCGTCCCCGGCGCCGGACAGCAGCGGGTCGTCCCGCGAGCCGTCGTCCTCGGTGGGCATCCCGAACTGGGCCGGGTCGGCCGGCGGCCGTGCCAGGAACTCGTCGGTGATCTCGCCCTGCCACATCGTCATCGCCACGAACTGCGCCATGCCGGCGCCCCAGCCCTTGGCCCGGTACGCCTCCTGCACCGACCGGAACGCCCGGTCCGCCTGGTCGGCGTCAGGCAGGACCCGAATCATCGGCGGCTCGTGCGCGACCAGGGTGGCGATGTCCTGCGGGTACGCGGTCACCCAGGCGAGGGCGGTGACGGCGCCGCCGCTGCTCGCGAAAACGTCCACCGGCCCGGCGCCGAGCTCCTCGACGAGCGCGTGCAGGTCCTGCGCCTGAACGGTGGGGTCCTGGTCGGTGCGCCCGTCGCCACGGGTGCTGCGGCCGAGGCCACGAGGGTCATAGGTGACGACCGTGCGGTCGCTGAAGTGCGAGGCGAGCGCCGTGAACCCGGCGGCGGTCATGGGTTGCCCGATCATGACGAGCGGCGGCCGCCCGTCCGCGGTCGGCAGCTCGCCGCGGATGTCGTAGGTGATGGTGGCACCGTCGGTTGACAGGGTGCGCGTGGTTGCGTTCATGGTGGTCATGCTCGTGCAGACCGCCCCGCCGGCGCCAACTCATCGGGTGACGTGTGCGGTAGGGCCGGCCCTGCGGCACTGGAAGCCTCGTGCGGAGACGCCGCCTTCCGCGAGCACGACCCGCGCGCATGGCGCCATAGGGTCGTGGACATGCCCGAATTCCTCGAGGTGGCCGACCGCGTGTGGGTGGCGCGGTACGAGTGGGCCGACGCCAACGTCACGGCCATCGGCAGCGAGCGCGGCCTGGTGGTGGTCGACACGCACGGCTCGACGGCGGCAGGCCGGCTCGTGCTGGACGACCTGCGCCGACTCGGGGCCGGCGAGGTCCACGCCGTCGTGAACACGCACTGGCACTGGGACCACTCGTTCGGAAACGCCGCCTTCCGCGAGCACGACCCAGACGTCCCGATCCACGGGCACGAGCAGGCCGCCGCCTGGCTGGCCGAGCGGGGTGAGGAGACCAAGGCGCGATGGCTCGAGTACCCCGAGGACCCGCACGCCGCCGAGGTGGCCGACACCGAGATCGTGCTCCCCGACCGCGTGTTCTCCATGGCCCACGCACTCGACCTTGGCGACCGGGCCGCTGAGCTCCTCCACCTGGGTCGCGGCCACACCGACGGCGACCTGGTGGTGAGGATCCCCGACGCCGACGTCGTCCTCGGCGGCGACCTCGTCGAGGAGTCGGCGCATCCCTGGATCGGCATGGACTCCTGGCCGCTGGAGTGGCCGTCGACCCTCGAAGCCGTCCTGGGGCAGCTTGGCTTGGAGACGCTGGTGGTGCCGGGGCACGGTGTCGTCGTCGACCGCGCCTTCGTCGAGAACCAACGCCGCGAGCTGGGCCTGATCGCCGAAAGCGTGCAACGGCTGGTGGTCGCCGGCGTGCCGATCGAGGAGGCGGCCGCTCAGGGTGACTGGCCGTGGGAGGCCGACGACCCCCGCATCGCCAACGCGGTGACCCGAGGCTATGAGCACCTGGGCGGTGCGGCTCTGCCCGGCTGAGGCGCGCCGCCGGAGCGCGGACACTCGCCCGCCGGGGCGGTTCAGCCCACTGAGGCCGTATGCCGCGTGGTCCCGGTGCGTGCCATGTCAGCGGACCGCGCGGCGACGCCGGCCGCGATGAGGGCCTGGCCGACGACGTAGGTGAGCATCACCCAGAAGCCGTGCAGCGGCAGGTCAAGGTCGGCGAACTGGCCCAGCGCGATCAGCGAGTCCGACAGCATGAAGACTGCACCGCCCACCCCGGCCAGGCGCGAGACGCCCGTCGCGAGCACCGCCATGGTGGTCAGCGCAGCGCCGTAGACGAAGACCGGCACGAACAGCGACCCGGCGCCCGCACGACAGGCGGCCACGAGCGCGACGAACACCGCGGCATACCCAAGAAGGACTCGAGGACGGCGCCCGGCGACGCCCTCGCGGCGCATCGGCCAGAACGTCGCGATGTAGGTGAGCTGCGCGAGGAGGAAGAAGCCGACCATCACCAGGAACGACGGGTCACCCGTGAGGAAGCCGGGGACGACGTCACCGAGGAACGAGAAGCCCAGTGCGACAAGGGTTCTGGCGACCAAGCGGCCGCGGGGTGCGGGCGCGGCAGTCATGAGGGCCAGGGCGAGCGACGGCATGAGCAGCGCCTTCGACACGTCGGCGAGCAGCCCGGAGGAGTCGAGGAACTGGGTCGCCAAGTGGACGACCGCCGCAGCGACAAAGGTGGCAGAGGCCACCAGCGTCGACTTCGACGCCGACCAGTTCATGGCCACACCGTAGGGCTCGCACGCGTACTGGACACGCAGCCAGCTAGGGTCGAGCTTGTGGGGGGTTCTCGGCGAGACGTGCTGCGACGCAAGTACGTGAGCCTCGGTGTCGGCGAGCTCGTGGCAGCGCTGGTGTTCGGACTCGTGGCAGCCCTGTCCGTCGCGCCACGGCTCCACGGAACCGAGGTGAGCGCGCTGTGGTCAGCGCTTGCGCCGCTCCTCGTGGTGCTCGTGCAGGGCGGCGCGTACTGGCTGCTCGCCCGTCGCTGGGTCGGCGCCGAGCCGATGCCGAGAAGTCTCGCCGCGGCATACCGGCTCTTCCGGGTCGCCGACCCCGTGCTGCTTGCGCTCGGTCTGGCCGGGCTGGTGGCGTGGTGGCCGCAGGCCACCGGCCCGGCCGTGCTGTGCCTACTGGCGTGGGTCTTCGGTGTGGTCGAGTACGTCAACTACTTCGTGGTGAGACTGGCGTACCCACCGAGTAGGTGGCTCGCCCTTGTCGGGCAACGCCGGGTGCCGCGACTGGTCCAGGATCTCCGCGAGGGAAGGTGCGCATCGGGCGCCATGAGGCGATCCACCCTCGCGCGATAGCCGCTTCCACCCCTACTAGGAGGTTGAGCAGGGTTCAGAAGCCGCCGACGTCGCGGGCCATGTTGGCGAACCTGCTGTAGTGGCCCTGGAAGGCGAGCACCAGGTCCTTGGTCGGACCATTTCGGTGCTTGGCCACGATCACGTCGGCCTCACCTTCACGTCCGGCGGCCGGGTCGCGGTCGCGGTGGAGCAGGATCACGACGTCGGCATC
>DASUKI010000156.1:0-12695 GCA_036278855.1 Pedococcus sp. | reverse complement strand
CTCGTTGCGCGACGCCCGCTCCTCCATCGTGTCGGTGTTCCGCAACCCGTCGCTGCGACGCATCCAGCTGGCCCTCGCCGGCTCGATGATCGGCGACTGGGCCTACAGCACGGCCGTCATCGTGTGGGCGTACGGCGTCGGTGGCGCCAAGGCTGTCGGGGTGTGGGGTGCCATCCGGTTCGTCCTGATGGCGATCGCGTCACCGCTCGGCTCCGCGCTCGCCGACCGCCTGCCACGCAAGGCCGTGATGGTCGCGGCGGACCTCGCCCGGGCCGTCGCGGTCGTGGCCGCCACGCTGTGCCTGTGGGCCGGCACGCCGGCGTGGCCGATCTACGTGCTCGCGACTGCGGCGTCCCTGCTCGGCTGCGTGTTCCGGCCGGCCCAGATGGCGCTGCTGCCCTCGCTCACCGACCGCCCCGAGGAGCTCACCGCGGCGAACGGCACTGCCAGCACCATCGAGAGCCTCGCCTTCTTCGTCGGCCCGGCCATCGGGGCCACGCTCGTGGCCGTGACCAACGTCGAGACGGTGTTCCTGCTCAACGCCGCGACGTTCGTCATCTCGGCCCTGCTGGTGCTGGGCGTGCGCCCCCACGCGACGCACGAGGGGTCTGACAGTGGGTCGGACGACCCGTCGAACGAGGACGGCGCGCACCAGCCAGGGATGCTGGCCGAGATGGCTGCCGGCTTCACGACCATCAAGGCCAACCACGACCTGGTCATGGTGCTGGTCCTGGTGTGCACCCAGACCGTCGTCGCCGGGGCATCGCTCGTCTACGCGGTGATCTTCGCGGTCGACATCGTCGGCACCGGTCCCGAGGGCGTGGGCTACATCGACTCGGTCTTCGGCGTGGGCGCCATCGTGGGGGGCTTCTTCGCGATCGCGCGAGCGGCCCGCAGCCACATCGCCAACGACCTGGCCGTCGGGACGATCCTGTGGGCCCTGCCGCTGCTGCTCGTCGTCGCGTGGCCCTCCCCCGCCACGGTCTTCGCCTCGGCCGTCGTGATGGGGTTCGGCAACCCGCTCGTCGACGTCAACTTCGCCACGATCGTCCAGCGGATCACCCCGGACGCCGTGCTGGGCCGCGTGTTCGGCGCGTTCGAGGGCTCGCTCATCGCGGGCATGGCGGTCGGCTCGGCGGTGATGCCGTTCCTCGTCCACTGGGTGGGCCTGCGGCCGGCGCTGACCATCCTCGCCCTCGCCATCGCCCTGCCCGCCTTCGCCTACCTGCCCCGCTGCCGTCGCCTGGACACCACCCTCGTCGAGCCCGAGGGCACCAGCCTGCTGCGCGCCATCCCGATGTTCTCCCCGCTCACCCGGGCCACGCTCGAGAACCTGGCCCGCCAGCTCACGCACGAGTCCGCACCTGCCGGCACCGTGGTGGTGCGCGAGGGTGAGGAGTCCGACCGCTTCCTCGTCATCAGCTCCGGGTCGGTCCGCGTCACCCAGGGCGAGCAGGTGCTGCGCACCGAGGACGTCGGCGACTACTTCGGCGAGATCGGGCTGCTGCGCGACGTGCCGCGCACCGCCACCGTGACGGCGGTCGAGGACACGGACCTGCTGTCCCTGTCGCGCGCCGACTTCCTCGATGCCGTCAGTGGTGAGGAGTCGCGGATGGCGGCCGACGACATCATCGCCCGACGCCTCGGCTGAGGAGTCGGACGACGATGTAGGGCCCCGCGACGAGGCCGGACGACGCCGGCCGACGCCAGCCAGCCACGCTTGCGGCTCAGGCCGGGACGGCCGCAGCGACGACCGGGGCCGCGTCGTGGCGCGTCACCCCTCGCACCGCCGCCGCAGCAGCCGGCACGAAGCCCGCCACCACCAGCACGGCCCACACGGCCGACCCGGCCGGGGAGCTGCCGCCGACCACCATGACCGCCGCCCCCGCGAGCACGGAGATCATCGCCCAGAGCGGCACGACCCGGCCGCGACGGAGCGCGACAGCCTGGACCGCCGGGGCGAGGAGCACGCCCAACAGGTACGGCACGATCAGCGCGTTCGACAGCACGTTCTGGTCCCACTCCAGCGAGATCCGTGCAGCCGCAGCGGGATCCGCACTGCCCGCGAAGATCTGGGTCATGGCGAACTCGCCCATGAGGTGCGCGAACTGGCCGACCGCGGCCAGCGCCCCCAGCGTGGCCCCCGCCCAGGCCCACCGGCGCGCCCGCGGCACGGCCAGGCGCCACAGGACGATCGTCATCGGGATCGTCAGGAGCGCCGCCGCGTAGAAGAACCACGACGCCGCGGCGTAGGTCCCGGCGTGGGCGTGGACTGCGGCGAGCTCGGCCGACGCGTGATCGAGCCCGGTGCCTGCGACGTCGGTCGTGTCCGCCCGCATCCGCAGCTGGTCGCCGACGCCCAACGCCGCCGGCATCAGGACGACGCTCGCCGCCGCCGCGACCCTGGTCATGGTCCTCATCGTGTGTTCCTCCCACTCGGTGTCCGGCTGGTGCCGGGGCGGCCCTGCAGCCGCCACGACCACGGTGCGGCCGCCCACCGTCGGCGCGCATCCACCGAGGCGCACCGCCAGGGCTCCCGAGGAGGTTGACCCGGGTCCACCCCAAGTCGGACGCGCGCGGGGCGGCCCAGCCCTAGCCTCGAGGGGTGCGCAGGGTGGCCGGCGGTCGGCAGCAGTGGCCCAGGGGACTCCTTGCGTCTGCGAGGTTGACCCGCTGGTGGGCCAGATCGCAGACGCAAGCAGTCACCGCGGTGGCGTGCGCCGTGTGGGCGCTGGCCTTCCTCGTCGACCACGGCAGCGCGGCGTACGTGGTGCCGCCCCTCGTCCTCGGCGTGCTGCTCCTCCTGGACCCGGCTCCGCTGGCGGCCGGACTGCTGCTCGCCGCGCTGACCGCGCTGGCGGGCGTGGCCCTGGGGGTGCCATCCTCCAACCCGGCGCTGCTCGTCCCCGCGATCGTGACCGTGTATGCCGCGGGGCGCCGGATCGCGGGACGCCGCGGCCTGCTGGTCGTGGCCGGGTTCGTGGTTGCCGCCCTGTGGGTCGACGAGCTGTCGGTCGCGACCGGGCTGTTCGTGGCGTTCCTGTTCGGCGGCACCTGGCTGTTCGGGACCCTGGTGCGACGCCGGACCGAGTCGGCACGGGTGGCGCGCCAGCGCCTGTCCACCCTCGAGGGCGAGGACCTGACCGAGCTCACGGGCCAGGTCGTGGCCCAGGAGCGCGCCCGGCTGGCGGCGGACGCGGTCCAGGTGCTGCACACGGCGGTCGCCCGGATGCGCGCGGACGCGACACGGGCGGCGCGCAGCCTCGACCCGGACGCGGTCGAGCGCATCCACACCGGTGGCGCTGCGGCCGTCGAGGAGCTGCGCCGCCTGCTCGGGCTGCTGCGCAGCGCGCCCGAGGAGAGCGACGTGGGGGCGCCGCTCGAAGGCGCCGGCCGCAGACGGGCCTGGCTCGTGGACGGGCTGCCCACCGCGGCAGCGGTGCTGCTCCTGGCGCTCGACCGGCTCAACGGCGAGGCGCCGCACAGCCTCCTCGCCCTGCTGCTCGGACTGGTGCCGTGCCTCGCGCTGCTGCTGCGGCGCCGGGACCCAGCCCTCGCGACGGCGGTGGCTGCGGGACCGGTCGCGGCGGTCCTGCTGCTCGACGTGCCCATGGTCGACGGCCTCGGGGACATCCTCGTGATCGTCCTGCTCGGCTGGTCGGTGGGCGGCAGCACCGGACGGTGGCCCTGGACGGCCTTCACGGCGCTGGCCGCCCTGCACCTGGGCTGGGTGTGGCGGGACAACCCAGCGAACCTCGCGATCACGGCCGCGACGTTCGCGCTCCCCCTGTTCGCCGGCCACGCCTGGGCGGAGCGCGACCGCGAAGCCCTTGCAGCGCAAGCGGGCTCGGAGGAGCTGCTCGACGAGCGGGAGAAGCAGATCGCCCACGCGGTCACCGAGGAACGGCTCCGCATCGCCCGCGAGCTCCACGACGTCGCAAGCCACGCCGTCGGGGTCATGGTGCTGCAGGCGGGCGCGGCGCAGGCCCTGGCGAGCACGGCACCGGAGCGCGCCCGTGAGGCGTTGCTGACCGTCGACACCGCCGGCGCGCAGGCCCTCACCGAGCTCTCCCTGCTGCATGGGCTCCTGGCTGCCCCCGACGCTGGCCCCGACGCTGCCGCGACGGA
Source organism: Pedococcus sp. (assembly GCA_036278855.1). Taxonomy (GTDB): domain Bacteria; phylum Actinomycetota; class Actinomycetes; order Actinomycetales; family Dermatophilaceae; genus Pedococcus. The sequence goes on along the minus strand of DASUKI010000156.1, from coordinate 8,567 downwards.
CCCGGACGCTGCCGCGACGGACCCGGACGCTGCCGCGGCGGTGCCGGACGCCGCCACAACCGACCGGGACGCTGCCACCGACCTGCGGGCGGCCCTGGCCGACCTCGCGGACCGGGTCCGCGCCACCGGCCTGGTCGTGGACCTGCACCCCGCCGAGGTGCCGTCGCGACCGGAGCTGGCCGCCGCGGCATACCGCGTCGTGCAGGAGGCCCTGACCAACGCGGCCCGGCACGCACCGGGGTCACGCGTCGAGGTGCGCCTCGCCCGCGAGCAGGACGACTGGGTCGTCGAGGTCACCGACGACGGGGCGCAGGGGGTGGGCGCAGACCCTCCGGGCACAGACACCATGGGCACCGGGCACGGGCTGATCGGCCTGTGCGAACGGGTCCGCCTGCTCGGTGGCGACCTGACGGCCGGTCCGCGCGAGGCCGGCGGCTACCGACTGTGGGCGCGCATCCCGGACCGGCCACCCGGGCGACCGACCGACCCGGCCGCGTCACCCACCGCGTCACCCACCGCGGCAGGGCGGGTGGCGCCGTGATCCGGGTGGTCATCGCCGACGACCAGGACCTGGTCCGCGCCGGCATCGCGGCGATCCTGTCTGCGCACGAGGACCTCGAGGTGGTCGGCGAGGCCGCGGACGGTGCCGCGGCAGCGCGCACGGCGCGCGACACCCGGGCCGACGTCGTCCTCATGGACGTCCAGATGCCCGGCACCGACGGCATCACCGGCGCGCGAGAGGTGGCGGTGGCACGACCCGAGGCCAGGGTGCTGATGCTCACCATGTTCGACCTCGACGAGCACGTGTTCGGGGCGCTGCAGGCGGGTGCCTCGGGGTTCCTGCTCAAGACCACCGCCCCGACCGACCTCGTCGCCGCGGTCCGGGCGGTCCACTCCGGCGACCTGCTCTTCGCCCCCAGCGTCACCCGGCGGCTCGTGGAGGCGTACGTGCGGCGCCCGCCCACCAGTGGCGCGCTGCCCGCGGTCCTGGCGCCGCTCACCGAGCGGGAGCTCGAGGTCTTCCGAGCCATGGCCAGGGGCTGGTCCAACGCCGAGATCAGCGCGCGGCTCTACCTCGGTGAGGCCACCGTCAAGACCCACGTCACGCGCATCCTCGCCAAGCTGGGTCTGCGCGACCGGGTGCAGGCTGTCGTGCTTGCCTACGAGTGCGGCCTGGTGCCGGAGGACGGCTGACCCGGGTTTGTCCCGGTTTCCCGCTCGGCTGGGCGGCCTGAGGATCCTCACCCGTTCGGGTGGTTGGGGCGCGGGTCCGCGGGGCCGGGCGGCGCCCGGCCCTAGCGTTACCGCCCGTGGACGTCCCCCAGGCCTTCGACCCCGAGCCGCGCGCAGCGTGGTGCCGCTGCGGCTCCACCCACCCGGCCGGCGCGCAGCCGCACCGGTGCGTGGGCGAGGAGGCCGTCGACCACACCCGCCGGGTGTCGGTGCGGGCCGAGCTGCTCATCGCCCGGATGGAGGCGGTCCGCGCGCTGGGCACGCTGACCAGCGAGCTGCGGCCGCTGGCAGCCTTCGCCGACCGGGCCTGAGGGCCGCAGCTCAGAACGGCATGGACACGAACGGCGAGCTGTAGTCGCCGACCCGGTCGAGCACCTCGGCGGCCTCGCTCGGCGTGATGTGGGTGCTGGCCCGCTCGGCCTCGACCATCGCGCGCAGCAGCCGGGTCTCCCCGGCCGTGGCGATCCCGGTGAGCTGCGGGAAGGTCCCCAGCACCCACGCCACCGCAGCGGTGACCTGGCGCTGCCGGTCCAGGGGGAGGTACCAGGTGTCGTAGCGCCTGGGTTCGTCGTCGGTCCAGTTGCGCCGTGCGATCGCCTTGATGCCCATCACCGCCGCATCGCTGCGCGCCGCTGCCGCGAACAGCTCGTCGAGGTCGTGGCGGTATGCCGTGTCGGTCGCGAGCCGGTAGCTCACCGGGGTGAGCACCGAGTCGAAGTCGAAGCGCCGCAACGCTTCGGTGTGCACACCTGGTGCCGCGTGCGTGTGGCCGGTGATGCCGATCGCCCCGGCGAGGCCCTCCTCCCTGGCCCGCACGACACCCTCGAGCCCGCCACCCTTTGCGGTGAGCAGGTCGAGGGTCGCCAGGTCGCACACCGCGTGCAGCTGGATGAGGTCGACGTGGTCGGTCTGGAGGCGTTCGAGCGACTCGTTGACCTGACGCCAGGCGCCCTCGGCAGTGCGCTCCCCCGTCTTGGTGGCCAGGAAGATGTCCTCGCGGATCCGTGGCATCCACGGACCGAGGCGCAGCTCGGCCTCGCCGTAGTCGCGGGCGACGTCGAAGTGGTTGAACCCGGCGTCGAGGGCCTCCTGGACGGAGGCGTCCGCGCGGTCCTGCTCGACCTCCGCGAGCGAGGCTGCCCCGTAGATGAGGACCGAGCTGTCGTGTCCGATGCGTCCGAGCCGGCGGGTCTGCATCCACCTCACGCTACGCCCGTGCGCTGAGCCACGGCAGGCCCGCAACACGGCAGTTGCGTCGCAAACTGGCGCCGTACCACGCCCGTCTTGCGACGCAACTGCCGTGTTGTGGACGTGTCCGACGTGCCGGGTGGTCGCCCCCTCTGACAACCACCCGGCATACCCCGGCACTCCCGGCTTACCCCCGGCTTGCCCTCGCGTCAAACAAGTGACTCGTGCAGCCGCGCCGGTGCACCCTGCCCGCCGCGCACGCCGCCCACCACCGCACGGATGCCGAAGACGAGCACCCACAGCAGGTAGACCGGGATGGTGAAGTAGAACGGCAGCAGGATGCCGCACAGACCGGCCACCACCGAGAACACCCGCAGCCAGGTCGGCAGTGGTCCGCGGACCCCGAGCAGGATGGCCGCTGCGCCCACGAAGAACGCCGGGCCGCACAGCGCCATGAGGTTCGCGACCTCGCTCAGCGTGTAGACCACCGGCTGCGGGAGGCCGCGCTGCACCTCGGTGCCGCCCTCCCAGAGGGCCGTCACCAGGCCGCCGCCGAGGAAGGCCCCGACGACGCTGGTGCAGCTCGCCGCGATGCCGAGCCCCCACAGCGTGTCGCCGAGCCACCCGCCGACCTTGCGCAGCTCGCGGGCGAACGGGACCAGGGCCAGCGCGGCGAAGGCGCCGAGGTACCAGAGCCCGACCGCGACCGGGTAGTGGCTCGGCGCGGTGTAGCCGGCGATGGTGGCGGGCTCGAAGTCGCCGCCGGGTCCCCCTGCGCCGAAGTACCCGACGGTCGTGCCGATGCCGTAGACGAGCAGTGCGGTCCCGGCGCCTCGTGTGATGGTCATGCTGTCCTCCCTGGTCTGTGTCCAACCCGAACACCTCGAAGGTAGGGACGCCGCAGCAGCGCCGTCGTCGCGCTCGGGCACGATTTCGCCTGCCCCACAGCACGATCCGCGAGTCCTCCCGAAGGAGGACGACCGGGCCCCACTCTCGCAGTACCGTCAGTCCATGAGGCGGCGGAGCTGGGCCTTCGACATCGCGGTCGCGGTGGTCGTCGGCGTGCTCGGACAGCTAGAGGCGTGGACCGGGATGATGTCCACCCACCGGCAGGGACCGCTCTGGGCCCAGTCCTTGCTGTATGCCGTGGCCGCCCTCCTGCTCGTCGCCCGCCGGGTGCGGCCGATGGCGGTCCTCGTCGCGATGGTCGGTGCCTACCTTGCCGAGTTCGCGGTGTTCGGGTCCCCTGAGGGCAACTCGGTCGCACTCGCCCCGCTCGTCGCGGTCTACACGGTCGGGCGCTACGTCCCACCGCCCCGCTCGGTTGCCGGTCTCGGCCTGGGGGTGGTCCTGTGGGGCGGCTGGGCCCTGCTCGACCCCACGAACGAGGGCGCCAAGGCGTCCGACTACGCCCTGACCCTGGTCTGGGCGATGCCCTGGGTCGTCGGCTGGCTGGCCGGGGCGCTCGTCCGGGTCACGCGGCTCTACGCCGAGCAGCGCCGAGCCACCCGCGAGCAGCGTGCCTCGCGGGCCGTGGCCGAGGAGCGCAACCGGATCGCCCGCGAGCTGCACGACGTCATCGGCCACAGCGTCTCGGTCATGACCGTGCAGGCCTCCGCGGTGCGGCGCCGGCTCACCGCCGACCAGGTGGCCGAGCGGCAGGCGCTCGAGGCGGTGGAGTCGGTGGGGCGGGAGGCGCTGGGCGAGATGCGCCGGATGGTGGGTGTCCTGCGCCAGGACGGTGAGGCCGCCGACCTCGAGCCGCCGCCGGGGCTCGACCAGCTCGAGCGGCTCGCCGACAAGTTCCGGGCCTCGGGGCTGCCCGTCCAGCTCTCGGTGACCGGCGCGGCACTGCCGCTGGCGCCGGGCCTGGACCTCACGGCATACCGGCTGGTGCAGGAAGGGCTGACCAACACGCTGCGGCACGCGCGGGGCCCGCGCGCCGCGCAGGTGGACGTCGACTACGCACCGGGACGGCTCGAGCTCGCGGTCCGCGACGACGGCCAGGTGTCGGCCGGCGACCCACCGTCGGAGGCGGGGCACGGGTTGCTCGGGATGCGCGAACGCGTTGCCGTGTATGGGGGTTCGTTGGTCGCGCGGGTGCGTCCCGAGGGCGGGTTCGAGCTCGTGGCGACGCTGCCGGTGGAACCGGCGTGAGCGAGGACACCATCGGGGTCGCGGTCGTCGACGACCAGGCGCTGGTGCGTGCCGGCTTCCGGATGATCCTCGAGATCGAGCCCGACCTCGCGGTCGTGGGCGAGGCGTCCGACGGCGAGGGGGCGGTGGCGCTGGTCGGGTCGACCCGCCCGGACGTGGTGCTGATGGACGTGCGCATGCCCGGGGTGGACGGCATCGAGGCGACCCGTCGCATCCTCGCCGACCCCTCGTGCCCGACCCGCGTGGTCATGCTGACGACGTTCGACATGGACGAGTACGTCTACGCGGCGCTGCAGGCGGGGGCGAGCGGGTTCCTGCTCAAGGACGTGCAGCCCGAGCTGCTCGTGGCGGGGATCCGCGCGGTGCACTCGGGTGAGTCCCTGCTCGCGCCGTCGGTGACCCGTCGGATGATCGAGTCGTTCCTCGAGCGACCGCGGACGGCGGACGAGGCGGCGCGTCGCCGGCTCGACTCGCTCACCGCGCGCGAGCAGGAGACGTTGCGGCTCATGGCGCGTGGACTCACGAACGCCGAGATCGCCGGCGAGTTCGTGGTGTCCGAGACGACGGTCAAGACACATGTGGGGCGGGTGCTGATGAAGCTCGGGCTGCGCGACCGGGTGCAAGCGGTCATCTACGCCTACGAAAACGGCCTGGTCGGCGCCGGCGGCTGATCCCCCCGGACCTGGGACCTACAGTGCGAGGCGTGACCCTCGACGAGATCGACGAGTACGCCACCTCGCTGGCCGGCTGCCGGCGCAAGGGTCATCCCGGCCGCATCGCGTGGTACGTCGACAACCGCCTCGTGGTCCGCCAGGACGAGCCCGGCACGGTGCTGGTCCGTGTGGGGTTCGAGGACCGCGAACGGCTGCTGGCCCGCTACCCGGCGACCTTCGGCGTGCCTCCCCGCTGGGACGCCCACATGAAGGTCCAGGCTGAGCTCGACGGCGACGCGACCGGGATCAGAGAGGCCATCCGGCTCGCCTGGCAGCTGCAGCGCCGGGCGACCTGACTGACGCGCCACGCCAGCAAAACGGCGGTTGCGTTGGTGAACCGGGAGCTGTAGCTGCCGTTTCTGCGACGCAACCGCCGTTTTGCCGGGGGTCAGCCGGAGGCCCGTGGCCAGCCCGGGGTCAGTCCAGGGGCCTGGGGTCAACCGGGGTCAGCGGGCGGGGACCAGCTCGGGTCGGGCCGGCTCGGCCTCGGCGGGCGGCACCGGCGCGACGGCACCCTCGCGGTGGCCGTGCCGCTCCCACCAGCGGCGCAGCGGGCCGGGGGCGTACCAGTTGGCCCGGCCCAGCAGCCGCATCGTCGCCGGCACCAGCAGCGCCCGCACCACCGTCGCGTCGAGCAGGACCGCGACGAGCATGCCGATCCCGATCATCTTGAGGAACACGATCCCCGACGTCGCGAACCCGCCGATCACCACCGCCAGCAGCAGCGCCGCGCTGGTGATGATCCGCCCGGTCCGCTGCAGTCCCGCAGCCACGGCCGTCGTGTTCACCCCGGTGCGGTCCCACTCCTCGCGCACCCGCGACAGCAGGAACACCTCGTAGTCCATGGACAGCCCGAACAGGATCGCCAGCATGAGGATCGGCTGGGTGACGTCGAGGTAGCCCGGCGTGGTGAACCCGAGGAGCCCGCTCAGGTGCCCCTCCTGGAAGATCCAGGTGACCACCCCGAACGAGGCGCTGATCGACAGCGCGTTCATCACGATCGCCTTGAGCGGCAACACGACCGAGCCGAACGCCACGAACAGCAGCACCAGCATCACGGCCACGACGACGAGCGCCATCCAGGGCAGGTGCGCGCCGATCGAGTCGATCAGGTCGACGGTCTGCGCGGTGGTCCCACCCACGAGGGCGGTTGCCCCGTCACCTGGGTCCACCGCCCGCAGGTCCTTGACGACCTGCTGGGACGCCTCGCTCTGCCCGTTGCCGGCCCACGTCACCTGCAGCAGCGAGATCGCTTGTCCGTCAACGGGCTTCGCGTCGAGCGGCTGGACGCCGCGCACGCCGTCCACCCCACCAAGTGCCTTGACGTATGCCGCCAGCTCACCCTGGTCGGCGCCCGTCACCGTGATGTTCGCGGTCGAGGTCTCACCCCCGAAGCGGTCCGCCTGCAGGTCGGCGGCGACCCGGCTGGGCATCGACGCCGGGAGGACGTGCTCGTCGACGCTGCCCCACCGCGCCCCCGCGAAGGGCGAGGCGAGGGCGAGCAGACCGATGGTGATGGCGACCAGGTAGACGACCGGACGGCGCATCACGCTGTGCGCCAACCGTGCCCATGCACCGTGGACGACCTCGTGCGCTGAGCCGTCGACGCGGTGCACGGCCTGCGCGGAGGGCGCCGCGGCGCGCGCACCGCGACGCCACGGCATACGGCCGAACTCGATGCGCCGACCCAGGATCGCGAGCAGCGCGGGGAGCACCGTCAGTGCCGCGGCCATCGCCACCAGGACGGCGGCGACGCCGCCGTAGCCCATGGAGCGCAGGAAGTCCTGCGGGAAGATCAGCAGCGACGCGAGCGAGGCCGCGACGATGAGGCCCGAGAACAGCACGGTCCGGCCCGCGGTGGCGAGGGTGCGCGCCAGGGCGGTGTTGACGCTGGGCCGCGACGTGTCGGGCTGGGCGGCGAGCTCCTCCCGGAACCGGCTCACGACGAACAGCGCGTAGTCGATCGCCAGGCCCATGCCGAGCAGGGTGATCACGTTGATGGAGAACACCGAGACGTCGGTGACGCTGGTGATGCCGCGCACCACCGCGAAGGCCCCGAACACCGCGATGCCTCCGACCAGGGTCGGCATGAGTGCCGCTGCGAAGCTGCCGAAGATGATCAGGCTGAGGATGAAGACGATCGGCATCGACAGTGACTCGGCGCGCGCGATGTCCTTGGACACCTGGGTGTTGACGTCACCGTAGACGGCCCAGATGCCGCCGACGTTGGTGGTCAGCCCGTCGGCGTGGAGCTTGTCCTTGACGGCGTCCCAGTCGTCGGACTTGGCGTCCTGGCTCGTGCCGGCCAGCGTGATGACCGCCCGGGTGGCGTGCCCGTCGGTGCTCACGAGCGACGGCGCCTTGGTGTCGTAGTAGGTGACGACGCCGGCAACGTCCTTCGCCGGGAGCGCCTGCAGGGTCCGGGTGACCGCGGCCCGGAACGCCGGGTCGGTCACCGTCAGCGTCGGGCTCGAGTAGATCGCCACGACGTCGGCGTCGTGCCCGTTGAAGGTCGCCTGCTCGAGCGCGAGCTCCTTGGCCGAGTCGCTGCCCGGGTCGTCGAACCCGCCGTTGCCGAGGTGACCGAACACCCCCAGGCCGAACACCGCCGCTGCTGCGACCAGCGCCATCCCAACGGCGAACACGGCCCACGCCCGCCGCGCTACGAAGCTTCCCCACCTGTACATGCCTCACGCTCGCAATCCATCGTCACAAACATTTACGCCGTTTACTGTGATGGGTGTAAACTCTGGTGTCAAGCCTTTATGGTTCACTCTCCGGGACAGGTCATAGGACAGCACCGGGCAATCCCGGAGTCTCCGGGCAGGGAAAGGAGCACCCGTGAGCGCACCAGCGTCGGCGCCGACACGCCGCGAGCGCCAGCGGCAGGCGACGTCCGAGGAGATCGTCGAGGTCTCGAGGCGGCTGCTGCGCGCCGGCAGCGACGTGTCGCTGCGCGCCGTCGCGACCGAGATGGGTATGACGGCCCCTGCGCTCTACCGGTACGTCGACAGCCACGCCGAGCTCATGACGCTGGTCGCCAAGGCCGTCTTCGACGACGTCGTCGAAGCGATGGCTCGGGCAGTCGGCCAGCACCCCGAGGACGACCCCGCGGCGCAGATCGTGGCCGCCACGTGGGCCTTCCGCTCGTGGGCTCTGGGCAACCGGGAGGAGTTCCACCTCATCTTCGCCACGCCGCCCACTCCCGAGTGGCTCGCACTCTCGGACGCCAGCTCGTCGGTCCCCATGTCCGCGCTCGCCGAGTGCATCCCGTCC
>DASUKI010000155.1:0-6640 GCA_036278855.1 Pedococcus sp. | reverse complement strand
ATGCACTCGTCGCAGATGTAGACGCCGGGACCGGCGATGAGCTTCTTGACCTGCTTCTGGCTCTTTCCGCAGAACGAGCACTTCAGCAGGTCGCCGCTCTCTCCCATGCGTGCCACGCGAGGTCCTCCAACCTGTCTGCGGGCGGCTGCCCGCCTGTGGTGCAACTGCGACTTGCGTCTGCAACGACGGCCCGACGCTACCCGCCGGACCCCTCCATTCTCCCCATTCAAGCGCCCGTGGCGCGCCCAATTGGGCCTTGTCCGCTGTCAGCGGACAGGCTCAACCCACTGGCGGGAGTCTGTAGCCCTGTGCCGGACGAGGACCCGGCGGAACCTCAAGGACTGGTCCTGCGGCGCCGGAAGAGTACGACGACCAGCGCGCCGCCGAGGGCCAGCGCCAGTCCGCTGCCAAGCAGCAGCCACCCGGTCCCGCCCGGGTCCGCGTGCTGCCCGGGCAGCGGGGCGGCTTCGTCGACGAGCCCGGGCTGGACGGGCGGGTGGCCGGGACCGGTGATCTCCTGGACATCGGCGACGAGCCCGCTGGCCGCCAGGTCGGTGCCACCGCACAGCTCCATCCACATTTGCTCGCCCCTCGCCTGCGCGAAGACCACGTACTCGCGACCCGGCAGCAGGCCCTCCACCCCACACGATGCCCCGGACTGCGGGGAACGCACGTCGGTCGTCGTCGTGGCGGCCCCGCGGAAGACCTCCGAGACCCCGAAGGTGTAGGTGGTCGGGTCCTCGGACGAGGACACGAGTCCCCCGGGCGGCTGCAGGTGCTCGAACACGCCGCGGAACACGACGTCGGCTGCGCGGACCGCCTGGGCGGGTGAGGCCTGGGCGCACGAGCACGCCCATGCCCGCCCCGACGGCACCACCAGCAGGGCAGCAAAGACCGTGACCACGACAAGCCAGACCCGCTTCACCCCGGTGGGACGCCGACGCCGGCGGCTCCGTTCCCACCCGCTGGAACCCCGCGGGTCTTCGGAAGATTCGCCGGACCAGGACCCGCCGGAACCTCCGAACACGTCCGGCCCCAGGGAGAGGACGACAAAGGTATGCCGCCCGCTCGAGGTGAGCGGGCGGCATACCGGATGTGCGTGGTGACCACGCGAGGAGGTCAGTCCTCGGCGCTGGCCTTGCGGGAGTTGAGCACCTCGTCGATGAGGCCGTAGTCCTTCGCCTCCGCGGCGGACAGGATCTTGTCGCGCTCGATGTCGTTGCGGACCTGCTCGGCCGTACGGCCGGAGTGAAGCGCCCAGGTGTCCTCGAGCCACTGGCGCATCCGCAGCACCTCGTTGGCCTGGATCTCGATGTCGGACGCCTGGCCACCCATGCCACCCTCGAGGGCCGGCTGGTGGATGAGGATCCGGCTGTTGGGCAGGGCGAACCGCTTGCCCTTGGCGCCCGCCGACAGCAGCACGGCCGCCGCGGACGCCGCCTGACCGATGACGAAGGTCTGCACGTCGGGGCGGATGTACTGCATCGTGTCGTAGATCGCCGTCATCGCCGTGAACGAGCCACCGGGGCTGTTGATGTACATGAGGATGTCGCGGTCGGGGTCCTGGGACTCGAGCACGATCAGCTGGGCGATGACGTCGTCGGCGGACGCGTCGTCGACCTGCACACCGAGGAAGATGATGCGGTCCTCGAAGAGCTTGGTGTAGGGGTCGAGGCGCTTCATGCCGTAGGAGGTGCGCTCCTCGAACTGCGGCAGGATGTAGCGGCTGGACGGGCCGGGCAGGTGCAACCCACCGTGGGCGGCGCCGTGCATGCGGGGGTTGACGTTGGCGTTCATGCTCAGGTCCCTCACTTGTCCCCGGTCAACGGGTTGTCGTCATCGGCTCCGCCGCGGCCACCGGCCTGCGCGGCGCTGCTGAACACGTGGTCGACGAAGCCGTAGTCCTTCGCCTCCTCGGCACTGAACCAGCGGTCGCGGTCCGAGTCCTTCTCGATCTGCTCGATGCTCTGGCCGGTGTGCTCGGCGATGAGCTCGGCCATCTGCTTCTTGACGTAGAGCATCTGCTCGGCCTGGATCTTGATGTCCGAGGCGGTGCCGCCGATGCCGCCGGACGGCTGGTGCATCATCACGCGGGCGTGCGGGGTGGCGTACCGCTTGCCGTGCGTGCCGGCGGAGAGCAGGAACTGCCCCATCGAGGCGGCCATCCCCATGGCCACGGTGGCCACGTCGTTGGGGATCCACTTCATCGTGTCGTAGATCGCCATGCCCGCGGAGATCGACCCGCCCGGGCTGTTGATGTACAGCCAGATGTCCTTGCCCGGGTCCTCGGCGGCCAGCAGCAGGAGCTGGGCGCAGATGGCGTTCGCGTTGTCGTCGCGGACGTCGGAGCCGAGGAAGATGATCCGCTCCTTGAGCAGACGGTTGTAGATGTGGTCGTCCAGGCCGCCCTGCGGCCGCTCGTCCTGAGCGACCCGGGGCCCGATGTCAACTGCGCCACTGCTCACGTGTGTCTCCATACAGTTCGAGGTGCAAACCTGTCAGTGACCCTAACGCGGTCGTGGTGGGCGACAGTCCCCGAACCCGGTCGTGTTCGCCCTGAGCGCACAAGGCTCAACCCGCGGCGCGCTGCTCGCGGGTGGCGGGGATGACGAGCATGGCCAGTGCCGCCATGCCGGTGACCACGAGCAGCGCGCGCAGCACCGTGAAGTGGTCGCCGAGGAAGCCGAGCAACGGCGGGCCGGCGATGAACGCGGTGTACCCGATGGTGGCGACCACCGACATCCGCGCCCCCGCTCGTACCGGGTCGTCGGCAGAGGCGCTCATCCCCACGGGGAACCCCAGGGAGGCGCCGACCCCCCACACCGCAGCGCCGACGTACGCCGTCGCGGTGTCGCCGAAGACCACCATCAGCGACCCCACCGCTGCGAGCACGAAGGTGAACCGCAGCACCGGCACCCTCCCGTGGCGGTCGAGCAGCCGGGTCCCGAGGACCCGCCCGGTGGTCATGAAGCCGAGAAAGGTGGCCAGCGCGAGGATGCCGGCCCAGGCCGGCAGGTCGTGGCCCTCGACGAACCCGACGGAGACCCAGTCGTTCGCGGTGCCCTCGGTGAACCCCGCGGCCAGGACCACGAGCCCGATCATGAGCGTGCGGGGCTCGAGCCAGGCCGAGCGTGGCTTCGCAGCGGTCGGGGTGGCCGGCTCGGAGCCCTCGTCGGAGTGCACCTCGACCTCGCGCGCGAGGAAGGAACGCAACCCGAGGAGCCCGAGGACGACGATGACCGCGGTGGCCACCCCGTAGTGCGCGAGCAGGGGCACCCGAGCCCAGGACATGAGTGCGCCGATGAGCGCGAGCAGGACGGTGCCGCCGGAGAAGGCCGCGTGGAAGTGCGGCATGACCGTGCGCCCCATGAGCCGCTCGACAGTGGCGCCCTCGAGGTTCATGGACACGTCCCAGACGCCCACGCCCATGCCGAGCAGGTACAGCCCGACCGCCATCAGCCACCGTGACTCGGCGAGGTCGACGGCCGCCGCGACGACCAGCAGGCCGGTCAGCGAGACCACCATGCCGGCGAGGATGGCCCGCACCACGCCGATCCGGTCGGCGATGCGGCCCGAGAACGGCAGCGCGCTCAGGGAGCCTGCCGAGGCCGCGAAGAGGGTCAGGCCGAGCTGGCCCGCCGAGAGGTGCAGGGCGGTCTTCGCGTCGGGGATGCGGGAGGCGAACGTCATGAAGGCGGCGCCGTTGAGGCCGAACACGAGCAGCACGGCGTTGCGGGCGGTGAGGACGCGCCGGGCCGAGGGGGTGATGGTCTGGGTCACTGAGCTTCCGGGCGAGACGGTGTGGGCGAGGTCGCGACGGATGAGCGACACCCACGATCGTGCCACTCACGACGCAACGGCACGAACCACGCCCTGCAGGTGGCGCCCGCGGCTGGGGTCAGACCTCCTGCACCACCGCGTCGGGTGAGGCGGCGCCCGCCTCGACCATCTCGGCAGAGTCGCCGGCCAGTTCGTCAGCCAGCTCCTCGGCCGGCGCCGACGGCTCCGCGACGAGGTGGACGGTGACGTAGTGTCCGCTGTCGTCGAGCGTGACCGCGCCCTCGAACTCCATCAGGCTCTCGGTGCAGCCGACGTGGTGCGCCTCCCAGCTGGCGCCGGCCGCGGCGGTCCGCCAGAGCCGCTCCACCCCCATGCCGGCCTCCCAGGGCAGGATCCGCTCGGCGCAGCGGAAGACGCCGATCACCAGCTGGTCGGGATCGTCGGTGCGACCGAGCTCGACGTCCGAGAACAGCCTGCTGCCTCGCAGCAGGTCCTCCAAGGTGGCCTGCATCGCGGCCGCCTGGGTCTCGTCGGCCGGGTGCGCGTTCTCCTGGACCGCGGTCCGCAGCTTGTGGAAGGAGGCCAAGTCCATGGCCCATGGTTGCGGGCAGAGCGCGCACGGCGCCTCATCCAAATGAGGTATGCCGGGCTGGGACGTCCCAGCCCGGCACACGGTCAGAGAGGTGTCGGCCTCGGCCGACGACGGGTCACCGCAGGATCACGCCGCGGAAGGCGTTGCCGCGGGTGTAGGCGGCCCGCGGCTCGGCGGCGGCGACCAGCCGGTCGGCGGTGGCAGGGCCGGCGGCCGCCTTGGAGGAGGAGGTCGGCGCGCCCTGGGTGTGGAACTGGAACTTGCCGGTCACGTCCATGACCACGTCGGTCGCCCCGTTGCGGTTGAACACGCTGAAGGTGTTCGCGTCGCTGAGCGGCGCCACGACGGCATTCGCCACGACGTCACCTGCGGCCGGGTTGAGGTTGCTGACCGTCGGAAGAGCGGTGGTGCCGTCCCACACCGTGACGAAGGTGCCCGCCGTCGGCAGGACAGCGGTGGTGTTCGTGACGAGTGCGAACGTTGAGCTGTCGGCGACCGTGCTGTCTGCCGTGAAGCCCGCAGTGGTCTTGTACCCGAGCGGCGTCGACCTGCCTCCGGTGCCGTTGCGGGTGTCGACGATCCGGCGGGGGCTGATGGGGCTGTAGTGCAGGCCAGCCGCCGAGCCCTCGTCGTAGTAGCCCACGACGTCGACCAGGACGTCGACGGTGCCGCTGGAGTGGTTCTTGATGACGAAGGCGGGGACCTTCTCCGTCGGTTCGTAACTGGCGGCCACGACCGTCATGTTGGAGACGACCTTGCCGGGCACGAGGTTGAGCGCGGAGGTCGCCGGCGCGGCTGCATCGGCGGCGTATGCCTGGAGGTACCCGTACTTCTGGGCGTTGAGGGCGGTGATGTTCACCGCGAGCGCGCGGATCCGGGTGTTGATGTCGCTCGGGTTGGCGGGGTCGTTGAAGTCCGGCCCCATGAACACCTCTTCGCTCGGACGCACCGCCCCGTCCGGCGAGGTCCGGCTGTCGAACAACCGTCCCGGTTCCGCGAGCTGGAACTGGGTTCCGGTGCCCTTGGTGGGCTGCAGGGAGTCGTCCTTGGAGTAGAAGCCCAGGACGTCGGCGGCGATGTCGATGGTGCCGTGGTAGTTGTAGATCGACACCTTGCCGGTCGAGCTCACGGGCACGGTGACGAGGTTCGCGCGGATCTGGCCGGAAGCCAGGTTCAACGTGGACGCGGTGGGCCTCGCTGCCCCGGCCGGGTATGCGGTCAGGTAGGTGCCCCGCGTCGGCGTGATCCCTGTGAGGTTCAGGACCGCTGCGGAGACCCCGGTCGCGGGCACGCCGCCACGGCCGGTGACCTGGAGGTCCACCTTGCGGCCCTCGCCCACCTTGGCCTTGGGCGCGCCGTTGCCGGTGCGGGTGTCGAGCAGGCGGGACGGGGAGACCTGGTAATAGGTGCCGGTGGCGTCACCGGGGGCGAATGCGGAGACCAGCGCGGGGCTCGAGGCCTGGGCGACGACGGGCACGGCGGCAGTCGCCAACGCTGTCAGGGCGACGGTGGCGAGCACGCGGCCGCGGCGAAGGTTTTTCATGGGTTCCTCGGGATCAGGTTGCGGGAGGGTCGGGGCCGCCCTCCTCTGCGCGAGAGGGTAAACCACCCTGGGGCGTGGGGGGCGCCAGAACCGCTGTTTTCCGCCATTTGTCGTCCGTTTGCCCCGGCCTACGTTGTGAGCGCCCGGACGACGAGCCACCTGGTCCGGCCCCCGGACACAGCGGTGCCGGGCAGGGGAGCCCTGCCCGGCACACACGGTTGGTCTGCGGCGCTCCAGAGTCAGGCCGGCGCGCCCTCGTCCTGGTGCTCGTGCTCGTGCGCGGCGTCGACCGTCTGTGACGCCACGTCGGTGGCGGTCACCTCGTTCAGGTCGACCACGTTGCCGGCAGTGTCGACCACCTTGGCCTTCTCGAGAACGGTCGCGAGGGCCTTGCGTCGCGCCACCTCGGCCACCATGGACGGGATCTGGCCGTTCTGGTCGATGGTCTGGGCGAACTGGTTCGGGTCCATGCCGTACTGCTGTGCCGACATCACGAGGTACTCGATGAGCTCGGGTTGCTCGACCTGCACCTCCTCCTTCTCGACGATGGCGTCGAGGAGGAACTGGGCCTTGAGGGCCTGGCGGGTGTTGGCGTCCACCTCTGCGCGGTGCTCGTCGTCCTCGAGGCGGTCCTCACCCTCGAGGTGGGCGTGCACCTCGGCCTCGACGACACCGTCCGGCACGGGGATCTCGACGCTCTCGAGCAGCTGCTCGAGCACCTTGTC
>DASUKI010000154.1:0-3563 GCA_036278855.1 Pedococcus sp. | reverse complement strand
CTGCTCCGGGCCGTTCCTGTCGGCGGCGAACACGCTGCGGATCACCGTCCACGGCCGCGGCGCGCACGGCTCCATGCCGCAGGCCGCCGTCGACCCCGTCGTGCTCGCGGCGATGATCGTGGTCCGGCTGCAGGCCGTCGTCGCGCGGGAGGTCGCGCCGGGGGAGTTCGCCGTCCTGACCGTGGGCAGCGTCCAGGCGGGCACCGCGGGCAACGTCATCCCCGACCAGGCGGTGATCCAGCTCAACGTGCGTGCCTACAGCGAGGCCACCCGCGGCACGGTGCTGGCCGCGATCCGCCGGGTCGTCACCGCGGAGTGCCAGGCCTCCAACTGCCCGCGCGAGCCCGAGTTCGAGGAGCTGGACGCCTACCCCGTCACCAGCAACGACCCCGCGGTGACCGAGCGGGTCGGGGCGGCGTTCACCGCGGTCTTCGGCGAACGGGCCCACCCGATCGCCCGACAGACCGCCAGCGAGGACTTCAGCGACCTGCCCAACGCGTTCGGCACCCCCTACACCTACTGGGGGATCGGTGGCATCGACCCCGAGACCTACCACCGGGCCGAGCAGGCGGACCGCGTCGCCCAGGACATCCCGGTCAACCACGCGGCCAACTTCGCCCCGGTCCTGCAGCCCACCCTCGACGTCGGCACCACGGCCCTGGTCGCCGCCGCGCTCGAGTGGCTGGCGAAGGACCGCTGAGCACCGCGGCGCGGCCGACTCCCGCACCGACACCACGTCGTGACCTCCGGCTGACAGGCTTGCCACATGGCAGCCTCGCCGCGGCCGCTCGTCCCCGAGCCCGACCCGCGCCGGGTCGTCGGCGTGGACGTGGCCCGCGCGCTCGCGCTGCTCGGCATGATGGCGACCCACATGCTTCCCGGCCGCATTGGCTTCGACGTCCCGTGGCCGCAGCAGCTCGCGGGCGGTCGCGCCTCGGCGCTGTTCGCCGTGCTGGCGGGGGTGAGCGTCGCGCTGGTGAGCGGCCGGGAGCGGCCGGTCCGGGGACGTCAGCGGTATGCCGCGGGCGTGCGTTTGGGGATCCGCGCGCTGCTCATCGGGGTGGTCGGGCTCGTGCTGGGGACGCTGGACTCGGGCATCGCGGTGATCCTCACGTACTACGCCGTGCTGTTCGTGATCGGCCTGCCGTTCCTCGGACTTGGGGCCGGCCGGCTCGCGGTCCTGGCCGCCGGCTGGGTCATCGCCGCCCCGGTGGCCAGCCACCTGCTGCGCCCGCACCTGCCCGAGCGCGGGTTCGGGAGCCCGGTCCCGGGCGACCTCGCGCACCCGTGGCAGCTCACCACCGAGCTGACCTTCACCGGCTACTACCCGACGTTCGTCTGGCTGGCTTACCTGCTCGCCGGCATGGCCGTCGGTCGCTGCCGGCTGCGCAGTGCCCGTACGGCGTCCGGGCTCCTCGTCAGCGGCCTGGCGCTCGCCGTGGCGGCGACCTCCCTCTCGCACTGGCTGACCAGCCGCCCACGCGTCCACGCGGCCCTGGCGACGACCTATCCCGACCCGGCGGCAGCCGACCCGCGCGAGCTCGACGCGCTCCTCGCCCACGGCCTGCACGGCACCACCCCGACCGGGTCGTGGTGGTGGCTCGCCGCGGTGGCACCGCACTCCGGCACCCCGCTGGACCTCGCCCAGACGGTGGGCAGCGCGCTGGCGGTCATCGGCGCCTGCCTGCTCGCCACCCGGCTCCAGCGGCGGCTGTGGGCCGCCGCGTTCGGCGCCGGCGCGATGACGCTCACCCTCTACTCGCTGCACGTGTGGCTCATGGCCCGCGGGCACTGGCCACACCTGCAGCCCCCGGGCCACTACGGCGACCAGGTCCTGCTCGTCCTTGCGATCGGTGCCACCTTCGCGCTCGTGCCGATGCGCGGGCCACTCGAGTCGCTGGTGGCACGGGTGTCAACCGGGGTGGCATCGATGGTGACGCCCGTCCGCGAAGGCCGCCACGCGGCATACCGCACCTCCGCCTGAACCACGTGCTGCCGCGACCGGCCCGGGCCAACGCCCATGGATGCGGTTTGGGCGGGTATGGTCCATCGGGCGCGGCCCGAGCCTGTCGCGCTCGAAGCGGTCGTCGCGTGAAGGGACCAGATGGACTCCGCCGCCCTGGACCAAGCAGTGGACGCCGCGCGCGACGGCGACCCTGAGGCGTTCGGGCTGCTGTGGCAGGAGCTGTCGCCCAGGGTTGCCGCCTACTTCCGGGCGCAGGGCGTCCCCGACCACGAAGACCTCACCAGCGAGGTCTTCCTCGCCGCGTTCCGCCAGATGCGCCGGTTCATCGGTGGTGGTGCTGCGTTCCGGGCCCTGCTGTTCTCGATCGCACACCACCGCCACGTCGACTGGGTCCGCCGTCAGGTGCGACGAGGTCCCATCGTGCCGTGGGACGAGCTCAGGGAGGACCCGCGCACGACCGGCTCCGCGGAGGAGGCTGCGCTGACCGGGCTGGGGGAGCAGCGGGTCGTGGCGCTGCTCACCGAGCTGACGCCCGACCAGCGGGCCGTGGTGGCACTGCGCGTGCTGGGCGAGCTCACCCTCGAGGAGACGGCCCGGGTGCTCGGGCGCGACGTGGGGTCGGTGAAGTCCCTGCAGCACCGCGGTCTGGCCCGGTTGCGCAGGAAACTCGCGACCGACCCGTATCCCCGCGGGGTCACCGGGCGATTGAACACACGTCATGCCTGAGTCCCGCGAACCCTTCGACGCCGAGCTGCACCTGCCCGGCAGCGACCCGGCCGCCCCCGCGGTCGAGGCGCTGCGGGCCATGGCTGCGCGGCCGGCGCCGGAGCCGGGAGCCGCACTGGCTGCGTTCCTCGCAGACCCGTCGGGCTCGGGCGAGTCCCCCGAACCAAGGAGAGATCCTGTGACCGTTGTCCGAATCCGCGCCCGCAGGGCCGGCCGCATCGCCGTTGCCGCCGGCGCCGCGCTCACCCTGGCTGCCCTCGGTGGCGCCGCCCTCGCCGCGACGGGCGGTCCGTCCGCCGAGCACACCGCGACGGTGCAGCAGGACGAGCCGAGTGGGACCACGACCACCTCCACCGACGACGAGACCACGAGCACAGAGACGGCAACCTCGACCGAGAGCGAGACGTCGGAGGCCGCGGACGACGCCGAGGCCGGCTCGCCGACGCACAGCGCCAACCCGACCGCCGCGGCGAACCACCAGGACGGCGTGGGCGAGGACGACACCCACGCGGACGTCCACGGTGGCGGGGTCGTCGACCACCGTGCCGAGCACTCGCCCACCGCCCGCCCGACCGGTTCGCCCAGCGTGCACCCGACCGGGGCGCCCACCGAGGGTCCCGCGGCCACTCACCCCACCCGGCACTGAGGCCTCCCACTCCCTGATCCGGTGCCCGGGCGCCGTGGCCCCCTCGCCGCGCCCGGGCACCACTACTGTCGGCACGTGGGCTGTGTGTTCTGCGACATCGTCGACGGCCGTACCCTCGCGCACACCGTGCTCGACGAGGACTTCGTCCTGGGCTTCCTGGACGCCCGCCCGGTGTTCAAGGGCCACACCCTGCTCGTGCCGCGCATCCACGTCGACACGCTGCCG
>DASUKI010000153.1:0-13460 GCA_036278855.1 Pedococcus sp. | reverse complement strand
TAGTTGACGCACAGGTCGTCGACCTCAAGAAGCACTCTCATCAACTCCCAGGTAGGCGGCGATCACCGCGGGGTTGTCGCGGATCTCGGCGGGCAGGCCCTCGGCGATCTTCTTGCCGAACTCGAGCACGACGATGCGGTCCGTGACCCCCATGACGAGCCGCATGTCGTGCTCGATGAGCAGCACCGTGTAGCCCTGCTCGCGGATGCTCTGGATGAGCTCCATGAGCTTGACCTTCTCCGCCGGGTTGAACCCTGCGGCCGGCTCGTCGAGGCACAGCAGCTTGGGGTTGGTCGCGAGCGCGCGGGCGATCTCGAGCCGGCGCTGGTCGCCGTAGGGGAGGTTGCGGGCGAGCTCGTTGGCTCGCTTCTCCAGGCCCATGAACTTGAGCAGCTCGTGGGCCCGGTCCATGCCCTCCTCCTCCTCCGCCCGGTGGCGGGGGAGGCGGAGCAACGCGGAGAAGATGCCGCTGGCGTGGTGCGCATCGGCACCGACCAGTACGTTCTCGAGCGCGGTCATGTTGTGGAACAACCTGATGTTCTGGAAGGTCCGGGCGATCCCCAGCTTGGTGATCGCGAACCTCTTGCGTCGCCCCAGGGGCTCACCGAGGAAGCGCACCCCGCCGGAGGTCGGCTGGTACACGCCGGTCATCACGTTGAAGCAGGTCGTCTTGCCGGCGCCGTTGGGCCCGATCAGGCCCAAGATCTCCCCGGTGTTGATGTGGAAGGAGACCCCGTCGAGGGCGGTGACACCGCCGAAGCGCAGGGTCACGTCGTCGACCTCGAGCATCTTGCCCTGCGGCAGGTGGGCGACCTCCTCCACGCTGATGTCGACGGAGGTGTCCGGGGTGGTGTCGACGTCCTCCGGGCGCGCGGCGGCGTCCTCCGGACGCGTGGTCGCGTCGTCGTGGTCCGGGGTGGTGGTGGACTCAGGCACGGGCCACTCCTTCCACGTCGATGGTGTCCGGTGCTTCCTCGTCGGCCTCCTTGGCGCGCAACGTGCGCCGGGGTGGCAGCAGGCCCTGCGGGCGGAAGATCGACAACACGATGAGCAGGATCCCGAACAGCAGGAACCGCGCATCGGCGAGGAACCGGAACCGTTCCGGCGCCCAGGTCAACAAGACTGCCGCGACGATGACTCCCCACCGGTTGCCCTGGCCGCCGACGACCACCATGGCGACGAACAGCACCGAGTAGATGATGGTGAAGTTGTCCGGGTTGATGAACTGCTGCTTCGTGGCGAACAGCGCGCCCGACAGCCCGCCGATGGCAGCCCCGGTGGCGAACGCCAGCAGCTTGAACCGGAAGGTCGGCACGCCCATGAGCTCGGCCGCGTCCTCGTCCTCACGGGTCGCCTCCCAGGCCCGGCCGACGCGGGAGTTCTGCATCAGCTTGTCGAGGAACAGCACGATGACCACGCAGGTCAGTGCCAGCCAGTAGTAGGGGATCGAGTCGGTCACGCTGAAGGTGAGGAACTCAGTGGTGTTCTCGAGGTCGAGGAAGGCCGTGAAGCCCTGCCAGGTCACGTGCGGCACGTCGAACAGGTGGATGCTCGGCGGTGTCGGGATGTTCGAGATGCCTCGCGGCCCGCTGAGCCAGTCGGTGTTGAGCAGGACGAGCCGGATGATCTCACCGAAGCCGAGCGTGACGATGGCGAGGTAGTCGCCGCGAACCCGCAGTGTCGGCGCGCCCAGCAGCACACCCGACAGGAGGGTGAACGCCATCGCCAGCGGGATGCACAACAACAGGGGGAGCTTCGCGTGCGACGAGCCGAGGACACCGACCGTGAACGCGCCCACCGCGAAGAAGCCGATGTAGCCCAGGTCGAGCAGGCCGGCATACCCGATGACGATGTTGAGCCCGAGCGCGACGAGGGAGTACAACGCGCACAGGAAGAGCACCGCCCCGAAGTCCGACCCGGTCGTGGTGATGAGCGGCGGGTTGAGGATCGGCAGCAGGTAGACGAGCAGGGCCAGCAGGATGACGAGCGCCACCTTGGCCCACTTGGGCAGGGCCCGGAACCGCTCGCCGATGCCGTGGAGGAAGCCAGAGATTGCGGTCATGCGCGTGCCTTCCCGAGCGACTCACCGAGCAGGCCGGTGGGGCGGAACAGCAGGATGACGACCAGGAGGAGGAAGGCGACGACGTCCTTCCACTGGTTGCCGAAGACGGCACCGCCGTAGTTCTCGGCGACGCCGAGGACGAACCCGCCGAGCAGGGCCCCACGAAGGTTGCCGATGCCGCCGAGGACAGCGGCCGTGAACGCCTTGATGCCGAGGATGAAGCCGGCGTTGTAGCGGGTGACGCCGTACTTGAGCAGGTACATCATGGCCGCCGCGCCCGCCATGATGCCGCCGATGATGAAGGTCAGCCGGATCACGCGGTCGCGGTTGACGCCCATCAGCGCTGCCGCCTCGGCGTCCTGGGCGATGGCGCGGATGCCCCTGCCGAGCCGGGAGCGCCTGATGAACTGGTCGAGCAGGATCATCATGATGATCGCGGAGACCAGCACGATGAGGTCGATGTTGGTGACCTGGTAGTTGAAGACCGGGAAGACCGGCTTGGTCTGGACCAGCAGGGGGAACGGCAGGTTCTCGCGCGGCCGCCCGAGGTAGGGCTGCAGGCTGTCGAGGCCGAACCACTTCATCGGCTTGTCGCGCAGGCCCATCAGCTCGGAGAACGTGAAGGACGCGCCGATCGCGGAGATGAGCGCGATCAGCGGGGGGGAGTTGCGTTTTCGCAGCGGCCGGTAGGCGACGAACTCGACGATGAGTGCGACGATGCCCGACACCACCATCGCCGAGATGAACCCCACGATGAGGAAGCCGACCAGGCCCAGGCCGGAGGCCTTGCCGGCACCGAGGGCCATCAGCACCCACACGGCAGCGAAGCTGCCGTACATGAAGACCTCGGAGTGCGCGAAGTTGATCAGCCGCAGCACGCCGTAGACGAGGGTGTAGCCGAGGGCCACGAGCGCGTAGATGGCGCCGACGGCCAGTCCCGTGATCGTCAGCTCGGGGAAGTGGTGGATCAGCAGGTCCATGCGACCTCCGTGGACGGGGCACGGGCCGCCGCGGTAGCGGCGGGGTCCGCGTAGGGGGCGGGCACGCTAGGGGGCGAGAACACGGTAGCGGCCAGGACCCTGCGTGCAAGGGGTCCTGGCCGCCACCGGTGGACTTACTTGATCTCCTGGTCCTTGACGATCTTGCCGTCGGTGACCTTGTAGGCCCAGACCGACACTGCCGCCGGCTCACCCTTGGAGTCGAACTTGATCTGCTTGGTGACGCCCTGCTTGTCGTAGGAGCCGACGAAGGCGTTCATGTCCGACCAGCTGGTCTTGCCCGCCTTGATGCCGTCGAGGAACACGTTCGCCGCGTCGAAGGCCTCGGCGGAGTAGGTCGCCGGGTCGCTGTTGTAGGCCTTCTTGTAGGCGGCGGCGAAGTCCGGCGCCTCGTCCGGCGGGATGCACGGGCAGGTCACGACCGCGCCCTCGGCAGCCGCGCCAGCCGCCTTGATGAAGCCGTCGTCCTTGACGCCGTCAGCGGCGACGAAGGTGCCCTTCCAGCCGGCGGCGCGCAGCTGCTTGACGATCAGCGCTGCCTCGGCGTAGTAGCCACCGAAGAAGAGGGCGTCGGCACCAGAGGCGCGAACCTTGGTCACCGAGCCGGAGAAGTCGGTCTGCTTCTGCTGGATGGCGTCGTCGCCGACCTTGAGGCTGCCGAGGTCCTTGCGGACGATGTCGGCCAGGCCCTTGCCGTACTCGGAGGAGTCGTCCATGACGAAGACCTTCTGGGCCTTGAGGACGTCCTTGATGTACTTCGCGGCGGCGGGACCCTGGGTGGCGTCATTGCCGAGGACGCGGTGGAAGGTCTTCCAGCCGTTCTCGGACAGCGCCGGGTTGGTCGCCGAGGCGGAGATGATCGGCATGCCCGCCTTGTCGAAGATCGGGTCGGCGGCCTTGGACTCACCGGAGAACGCCGGGCCGACGACGCCGACGAGCTTCTTGTCGGTGACGGCCTTCTGGGCCAGTCCGGGCGCGATCGAGGGGTCGCCCTGGCTGTCGAACGACACCAGGGTGACCTTGCAGTCCGCGTTCTTCTCGTTGTACTGGTTGATGGCGAGCTCGACACCGTTCTTGATGTTGATGCCCAGGTTGGCGGCGTCACCGGTGAGGGCGCCGAAGTAGCCGATCTTCAGGTCGCAGGCCTTCGACCCACCAGAACCAGTGTTGCCACCCGTGGTGCCACCACAGGCACTCAGGGCGAGGGCGGCGGCCACGACGGGCGCGCCGAACTTGATCAGGGAACGCAAGACTCCTCCTGGAATCACTCCTGGTGCCCGTGGGTGACGCGCACGCTCGAATACCCCGAGTGGGGTGGGCACAGACTAGACGCGCACGGGCGGGACGGTAAGGACCCCGACGCCTTGCGTGACCGTGTCGTTACCCGGAACGGGACCACCTGGGGTGAACCGGACACCCACCCACAGCGTCCTCACAGGTCACACCCGGGAGCACCCGGCATACTCGGGCATCCCCGACCACGGAAGGCGCACCATGACCGACACCCCCGCGGCACCCGCCCCGGCCACCGGACCGAGCCGCCGCACCATGCTGGCGACCGCCGGCCTGGGTGCCGGGGCCTTCGCCCTCGCCGGCTGTGGAGGCGCCTCCGGCGCCGCGGGTCAGGCCACGGACGCGGCCAAGGAGGCCATCACCAAGGGCGCGATCCCCGTCGGCGGCGGCACGGTCTTCCCCGGCCAGCAGGTCGTGGTCACCCAGCCGACCGAGGGCGAGTTCAAGGCGTTCAGCGCGGTCTGCACGCACATGTCCTGCCTCGTCGACAGGGTCGCGGACGGGACGATCGACTGTCCGTGCCACGGCAGTCGCTTCGACGTGGCGACCGGGGCCGTCAAGGAAGGCCCCGCGCCGGCGCCGCTGCCGGAGAAGAAGGTCACCGTCAGCGGCGACGCGATCACCGTCACCTGACCGGCCAGTCGAGGTATGCCGCGTGGCCGGCCGACGCCGGTCCGTCGCCGTCGGCGCGGCTCCATAGAGTGGTGGCGTGGCTGACCCGTCGACCTACCGCCCCGCGCCGGGGGAGATCCCGGTCGACGCGGGCGTGTACCGGTTCCGCGACGGCAACAGGCGGGTCATCTACGTCGGCAAGGCCAAGTCGCTGCGGCCGCGGCTGTCCTCCTACTTCCAGGACGTCGCCGCGCTGCACCCGCGCACCGCCACCATGGTCACCACCGCCGCCAGCGTCGAGTGGACGGTGGTCGCCAACGAGGTGGAGGCGCTCCAGCTCGAGTACTCCTGGATCAAGGAGTTCGACCCGCGGTTCAACGTCAAGTACCGCGACGACAAGTCCTACCCCTACCTCGCCGTCACGCTCGGGGAGGAGTTCCCCCGGGCCCAGGTGATGCGCGGCGCCAAGCGCAAGGGCACCCGCTACTTCGGGCCCTACGCCCACGCCTGGGCGATCCGCGAGACCCTCGACCTGCTGCTTCGGGTGTTCCCGCTCCGGACCTGCTCCTCGGGCGTGTTCAAGCGGGCCGGCCAGGTGGGGCGGCCGTGCCTGCTCGGGTACATCGACAAGTGCTCGGCACCCTGCGTCGGCCGGGTGAGTCCCGAGGAGCACCGCGCGATCGCCGAGGACTTCTGCGACTTCATGGGCGGCAACACCACGAAGTTCGTCAAGCGCATCGAGCGCGAGATGAGGGAGGCGTCGGACGCGCTGGAGTTCGAACGGGCCGCCCGGCTGCGTGACGACCTCACGGCGCTCGGCAAGGCGCTCGAGAAGTCCGCGGTCGTGCTGGGCGACGGCACCGACGCCGACGTCTTCGCCCTCGCCGACGACGAGCTCGAGGTGGCCGTGCAGGTGTTCCACGTCCGTGGCGGCCGGGTGCGCGGCCAGCGTGGGTGGGTCGCCGAGAAGGACGCCGAGTCGCTACCGGAGATCGTCGGGCACCTGCTCCAGCAGGTCTACGGCGGGGAGTCCGGCGAGGGGGTGCCCCGCGAGGTGCTCGTGCCGGTGCAGCCCGACGAGGCCGACTCCGTGGCGCAGTGGCTGGCGTCGCTGCGCGGGTCGCGGG
The DNA here is from genome assembly GCA_036278855.1 of Pedococcus sp. GTDB lineage: Bacteria > Actinomycetota > Actinomycetes > Actinomycetales > Dermatophilaceae > Pedococcus. The sequence goes on along the minus strand of DASUKI010000153.1, from coordinate 7,368 downwards.
TGGACCTGCGGGTGCCGGTGCGCGGTGACAAGCGCACCCTGATGGAGACGGTGCGGCGCAACGCCTCCCAGTCGCTCGCCCGGCACAAGCTCGCGAGGGCCGGCGACCTGACCGCCCGCAGCCAGGCGCTGCAGGAGCTGCAGGAGGGACTCGACCTGCCCGACGCACCACTGCGGGTCGAGTGCTACGACATCAGCCACATCCAGGGCACCCAGGTGGTCGGCTCGATGGTGGTCTTCGAGGACGGCCTGGCGCGCAAGTCCGAGTACCGGCGGTTCATCGTCAGGGGCGGGGCCGACGGGGAGGCGGTCGACGACACCGCTGCGATGGACGAGGTGCTGACCCGGCGGTTCTGGCGCTACCTCGAGGAGCGCGACCAGGCCTCCGACGTCGAGCTCGGCCCCGACTCCGACCCCGGCCCCGAGCGCGTCGACCCCGACACCGGCAGGCCGAGGAAGTTCGCCTACCCGCCCAACCTCGTGGTGGTCGACGGCGGGCTGCCCCAGGTGAACGCCGCCCAGGCCGCGCTGACCCGCCTCGGCATCGACGACGTCGCCGTGGTCGGCCTGGCCAAGCGGCTCGAGGAGGTCTGGGTGCCCGGGCAGGAGCACCCGGTGATCCTGCCCCGCACCAGCGAGGGCCTCTACCTGCTCCAGCGGGTGCGGGACGAGGCCCACCGGTTCGCCATCACCTTCCACCGCCAGCGCCGCTCCAAGGCGATGACGGCCAGCGCCCTCGACGGCATCCCCGGGCTCGGGGCGACCCGGCGCAAGGCCCTGCTGCGCCACTTCGGCTCCGTGAAGAAGATCCGGGCCGCGAGCGTGACGGACCTCGAGGCGGTTTCCGGCATCGGTCCTGCACTGGCGGCCACGATTGCGGCAGAGTTGGCGCAGGCGGGACCGGCCGGCCCCGCCGTCAACCTGATGACCGGCGAGATCGTCGACGAGGACGGAGCGGCCCAGTGACCGGCACGACGGAGCGCAGCGGGCTGCCGGGCACGTCGCCGAAGGGGGACCGGACCGAGCTGGTCATCGTCACCGGCATGAGCGGGGCGGGCCGCACCACCACCGGCAACGTCCTCGAGGACTCCGGCTGGTACGTCGTGGACAACCTGCCGCCCCACCTGCTCGTCCCGCTCGTCGACCTGGTCGACGAGTCGTCGCGGCGGGCCGAGCTGCCCAGGCTCGCGGCGGTGGTCGACGTGCGGGCCCGCGGCTTCTTCGCCCACCTGCAGACCGCCCTCGACGAGCTGCGCCAGCGCGGTTGGCACCCGAGCATGGTCTTCCTCGACGCCACCGACGAGGCGCTGGTGCGCCGGTTCGAGTCGGTGCGCCGTCCCCACCCGCTCCAGGGCGACGGGCGGCTCCTCGACGGCATCGCGCGGGAGCGCCGGCTGCTGGCCGACCTGCGCTCGCAGGCCGACGTGGTGATCGACACCTCGGGCCTCAACGTCCACCAGCTGGCCAAGAAGGTCCACCCGGTCTTCTCGCACGAGCGCGGCCCGAAGGTGCGGGTGGCCGTGATGTCGTTCGGGTTCAAGTACGGCGTCCCGCTCGACGCCGACTTCGTCTTCGACATGCGGTTCCTGCCCAACCCGTTCTGGATCCCCGAGCTGCGCAACCACACCGGGCTGGAGCCGGCCGTCGCCGACTACGTCCTGGGGCAGCCCGGCGCCGGGGAGTTCGTCGAGCGCGTGGTCGCGCTCATGGACCCCGTGACGGCCGGCTACGTGCGCGAGGGGCGTCGCTACGTCACCCTCGCGGTGGGCTGCACGGGCGGCAAGCACCGGTCGGTCGCGGTGGCCGAGGCCCTGCGTGAACGGCTCAGCAGCGACGACGTCGCCACCTTCGTGGTGCACCGTGACCTGGGGCAGGAATGAGCGCGAGCGGCAGCGAGCAGGTGGCATGACCACGCCCTCGGTCGTCGCCCTGGGCGGGGGCCACGGCCTGGCCGCCTCGCTGGAGGCGCTCAAGCTCGTGTGCGACGACATCACGGCCGTCGTGACCGTGGCCGACAACGGCGGTTCCTCGGGGCGGTTGCGCGGCGAGTTCGACGTGCTGCCCCCCGGAGACCTGCGCATGGCGCTGAGCGCCCTGTGTGACGACACGGAGTGGGGGCACACCTGGCGCGACGTGCTCCAGCACCGGTTCCCGGGTGACGGGCCGCTGGCCGGCCACGCCGTCGGCAACCTGCTGATCGTGGCGCTGTGGGACCTGCACCAGGACGCCGTGGCGGGGCTCGACCTCGTCGGACGCCTGCTCAACGCCCGGGGCCGGGTGCTGCCCATGGCGGCGGTGCCGCTCGAGATCACCGCCCAGGTGGAGGGCTGCGACCCCGACCGGCCCGGGGAGGTCAGCACGGTGCGTGGGCAGTACGCCGTCGCAACGACCTCCGGCACGGTCCGCAGCATCGCCCTCGTGCCCCCCGAACCGCCGGCGGCACCGGAGACGGTCGAGGCGGTGCTCGACGCCGACTGGGTCGTCCTCGGCCCCGGCTCGTGGTTCACCTCGGTCATGCCGCACCTCATGGTGCCCTCACTGCGCAACGCCCTGCACGACACGACGGCCCGCCGGCTGCTGACCCTCAACCTCGAGCACTCGGGCGAGACGGCCGGCATGACCACGGCCCAGCAGGTCGAGGTGCTGGCCGACCACGCGCCGCGGCTCAAGCTCGACGTGGTGCTCGCGGACCCCAGTGCGGTCGACGACGAGGACGGGCTGCGGGCGGCGGCCGCGCGCCTCGGCGCGCAGGTGGTGCTCGCGCCGGTGGCCAAACGCGGCGAGACGGGGCAGCATGACACCTTGCGGCTCGCCGCGGCATACCGTGACATCTTCGGGTGACCACGGGCACGGGGGACGTGGCTGCGGGCGGCTCTCCGCGACCCGACCAGGGCACGACGACGGGATGGCAGGATGACGGCATGGCGATGACGGCGCGGGTCAAGGACGAGCTCAGCAGGCTCGACGTCACGAAGACGTGTTGCCGCAAGTCGGAGGTCGCCGCCACCCTTCGGTTCGCCGGCGGTCTGCACATCGTCGGCGGACGGATCGTCGTGGAGGCCGAGCTCGACACCGCAAACGCGGCGCGCCGCCTGCGCAAGCACATCGGCGACCTCTACGGACACCCCTCCGAGGTGCTGGTGCTGGCCGCCGGCGGCCTGCGCAAGGGCTCCCGCTACGTCGTGCGGGTCGTGCAGGACGGCGAGGCCCTGGCCCGCCAGACCGGCCTCATCGACTCCCGGGGCCGCCCCGTCAGGGGTCTGCCGCCCAAGGTCGTCAGCGCCTCCGCGTGCGACGCGGAGGCCGCATGGCGAGGTGCGTTCCTGGCCCACGGCTCACTCACCGAACCCGGTCGCTCCTCCGCGCTCGAGGTCACCTGCCCCGGCCCGGAGGCAGCGCTCGCGCTCGTCGGCGCGGCCCGGCGGCTCGGCATCCCGGCCAAGGCGCGCGAGGTCCGCGGCATCGACCGCGTCGTCATCCGCGACGGTGACGGGATCGGTGCCATGCTGACCAGGCTCGGGGCCCACGAGGCGGTGCTGGCCTGGGAGGAGCGCCGGATGCGGCGTGAGGTGCGGGCCACCGCCAACCGGCTCGCGAACTTTGACGACGCCAACCTGCGCCGCTCCGCGCGTGCGGCGGTCGCGGCGGGCGCCCGCGTGCAGCGCGCCATGGAGATCCTCGGCGACGACATCCCCGACCACCTGCGCGAGGCGGGCACCCTCCGCCTGGAGCACAAGCAGGCCTCGCTCGAGGAGCTCGGACAGCTGGCGCAACCGCCGATGACCAAGGACGCGGTCGCCGGACGGATCCGCCGGCTGCTGGCGATGGCAGACAAGCGGGCCGCGGACCTGGGCATCCCCGGCACCGACGCCAACCTGACCCCCGACATGCTCGAGGCCTGATGACGGCGATCGCCGTCGTCGGCACCGGCTACGTCGGCCTGTCCATGGCCGTGCTGCTCTCCGAGCACAACGACGTGGTGGCCCTCGACATCGACGCGGACCGGGTGGCGTTGCTGCGCTCCGGGCGCAGCCCGATCTCCGACCCCGACATCGAGGAGCACCTCGCCCACCGGGACCTGCGGCTGGGGTTCACCACCGACGCCGACGAGGCGTACGCCGGGGCGCGGTTCGTCGTCATCGCGACTCCCACCAACTACGACCCGGTCGCGAACTACTTCGACACCTCGAGCGTCGAGCAGGTCGCCGCGGACGTCGCGGCACGCAACCCCGGGGCCGTGATGGTCGTCAAGAGCACCGTGCCGGTCGGCTTCACCAGCGAGCTGGCCGAGCGGCTCGGTGGCAACGTCATCTTCTCCCCGGAGTTCCTGCGTGAGGGCAAGGCGCTGTGGGACAACCTGCACCCCTCCCGCATCGTCGTGGGGGACCGCAGCGACCGGGGCAAGGAGTTCGCCGAGCTGCTGCGACAGTGCGCCGCCGACGACGACGTGCCGGTCCTGCTCACCGACAGCACCGAGGCGGAGGCCATCAAGCTGTTCGCCAACACCTACCTCGCCATGCGCGTGGCCTTCTTCAACGAGCTCGACACCTTCGCCCTCACCCACGGCCTCGACACCCGCCAGATCATCGAGGGCGTCGGCCTCGACCCGCGCATCGGCAGCGGCTACAACAACCCCTCCTTCGGCTACGGCGGCTACTGCCTGCCCAAGGACACCAAGCAGCTGTTGGCCAACTACGCCGACGTGCCCCAGAGCCTCATCGCCGCGATCGTCAACGCCAACACCACGCGCAAGGACTTCATCGCCACCGACGTGCTGCGACGCAGCCCCCGCGTGGTCGGCATCCACCGGCTGATCATGAAGTCGGGCTCGGACAACTTCCGGTCCAGCAGCGTCCAGGGGATCATGAAGCGGATCAAGGCCAAGGGCGTCGAGGTCGTGGTCTACGAGCCGGCCCTCGAGGAGGAGGCGTTCTTCGGGTCACGGGTGGTGCGCGACCTCGACGAGTTCACCGCGGTGGCGGACGTGATCATCGCCAACCGGATGGTGCCCGAGCTCGAGGGTGTGCGCGACAAGGTCTACACGCGCGACCTGTTCGGCGGCGACTCCTAGGCCCAACGGAGCCTGGCGCACGCTGCGGGCGGCTTGTTGCCGCCTGCTGGTCACGCGGCCGCGTGTCGGGCGTCCTGGTGACCACCGGCCGGCAACGAGTCGGGTGGGTGTGGGTCGCAGGCGAGCGTCACGAGGCAGACGGACCTTCGTCCCGCTACCTCGCGCAGGCGGGGGACCTAGGTCCTGCGTCCTGGCGTCCGAGGCGTGAGGCGGTTGTCCCGGTGCCCGCGGCATCCAATAGGGTCGGAGGCGAACCCACCGCCGCGGAGGCGCAGCGTCGAGCCACGCGGCATACCGTCCATCTCCTGAAGGGCACTGCACCGTGACTGTTCGCGTAGGCATCAACGGCTTCGGCCGTATTGGCCGCAACTTCTACCGCGCCGTGGTGGCGTCCGGCGCCGACATCGAAGTCGTGGCCGTCAACGACCTCACCGACAACGCCACCTTGGCCCACCTGCTCAAGTACGACTCGATCCTGGGCCGCTTCCCCGGCGAGGTGACCTCCACCGAGAGCGACATCACCGCCGGTGGCAAGACCTTCAAGGCGTTCGCCGAGCGCGACCCCGCCAACCTCAAGTGGGGCGAGCTCGGGGCCGACGTCGTCATCGAGTCCACGGGCATCTTCACCGACGCCACCAAGGCCAAGGTGCACCTCGACAACGGGGCCAAGAAGCTCATCATCTCGGCGCCAGCCAAGAACGAGGACGTCACGATCGTCATGGGCGTCAACGACGGCGACTACGACGCGGCGAAGCACAACATCATCTCCAACGCGTCCTGCACGACGAACTGCCTCGGCCCGATGGCCAAGGTCCTCAACGACGAGTTCGGCATCGTCAAGGGCCTGATGACCACCATCCACGCCTACACCCAGGACCAGAACCTCCAGGACGGGCCGCACAAGGACCTGCGTCGCGCCCGCGCCGCAGCCCTCAACATCGTGCCGACCTCCACGGGGGCAGCGAAGGCGATCGGCCTCGTCCTGCCCGAGCTCAAGGGCAAGCTCGACGGGTTCGCCCTGCGGGTCCCGACCCCGACCGGATCGGCCACCGACCTCACCTTCGAGGCCGGCCGGGAGACCACGGTGGAGGAGGTCAACGCCGCGGTGAAGGCGGCCGCCGAGGGTCCGCTCAAGGGCATCCTCGTCTACACCGAGGACGCGATCGTCTCCAAGGACATCGAGACCGACCCGGCCTCGTGCATCTTCGACGCCGGCCTCACCAAGGTCATCGGCAACCAGGTCAAGGTCGTCGGCTGGTACGACAACGAGTGGGGCTACTCCAACCGCCTCATCGACCTGGCGCTGCTCGTCGGCCAGCAGCTCTGAGGCCGCCGCATCCATGCTGGGCTCCCTCACATGAAGTCGATCGCCGACCTGTTGTCCTCTGGCGACCTGCGCGGCAAGCGTGTGCTCGTCCGGTCCGACCTCAACGTGCCTCTCGACGGACAGACCATCACCGACGACGGGCGGATCCGCGCGTCGGTGCCGACCATCCGCCAGCTGTCCGAGGCCGGTGCCCGCGTGGTCGTGTGCGCGCACCTCGGCCGGCCGAAGGGCGCGCCGGACGAGCGGTACTCGCTCGCGCCGGTCGCCACGCGGCTCGGCGAGCTGCTCGGTGACGACGTCGTTTTCGCCACCGACACGGTGGGGGAGAGCGCCAGGGCCGCCGTCGAGGCCGCCCAGGACGGCGACGTGGTCCTGCTCGAGAACCTGCGGTTCAACCCGGGGGAGACGAGCAAGGACGAGGGCGAGCGGCGCGAGTTCGCCCAGCAGCTGGCCGAGCTGGCCGACGTCTTCGTCTCCGACGGGTTCGGCGTGGTCCACCGCAAGCAGGCGTCGGTCTACGACGTGGCCCGGCTGCTGCCGGCTGCCGTCGGCGGGCTGGTCGAGGCGGAGGTGGCGGTGCTGCGACGGCTGACGCAGGACCCCGAGCGGCCCTACGCCGTGGTGCTCGGCGGCGCGAAGGTGTCCGACAAGCTCGCGGTCATCGACAGCCTGCTCGAGACCGCGGACCGACTGCTCGTGGGCGGCGGCATGGTCTTCACCTTCTTCAAGGCCAAGGGCTACGAGGTGGGCAGGTCGCTCCTCGAGGAGGACCAGGTCGACACCGTCCGCGGCTACCTCCAGCGGGCCGACGAGCGAGGGGTCGAGATCGTGCTGCCGGTCGACATCGTTGCGGCGAGCGAGTTCTCGGCCGACGCCGAGCACGAGGTGGTGGCAGCCGGTGCCATCCCGGCCGACCGCATGGGACTGGACATCGGGCCCGAGTCGGGGGTGCTGTTCGCGCAGAAGCTCGC
>DASUKI010000152.1:0-11849 GCA_036278855.1 Pedococcus sp. | reverse complement strand
GTGATGGCCAAGCTGTTCGAGGACCGCGGCGTCTCCCTCGACCGCACCTACCAGCTCAACGTCGGCGGCAACATGGACTTCAAGAACATGCTCGAGCGCGAGCGCCTGGAGTCCAAGAAGGTCTCCAAGACCCAGGCCGTCACCTCCAACCTGCACGGCTCGCTGGCCGGCAAGACCGACGACCGCAACGTCCACATCGGCCCGTCCGACTACGTCGCGTGGCTCGACGACCGCAAGTGGGCCTATGTCCGGCTCGAGGGTCGCGCGTTCGGCGACGTGCCGCTGAACCTCGAGTACAAGCTCGAGGTCTGGGACTCTCCGAACTCGGCGGGCATCATCATCGACGCGATCCGCGCGGCGAAGATCGCCAAGGACCGCGGCATCGGCGGTGCGCTGATCTCGGCGTCCTCCTACCTGATGAAGTCCCCCCCGGTGCAGCGCGAGGACACCGAGGGCCGCGCCAGGCTCGAGGCCTACATCGCCGGCACTGAAGAGCGCTGACCCCCCGCGGCTCCCATGGGCTGCTGCAGGAACCTCTGCTAGCAAAGGTTGGTGAAAGGCGGACAGGTTATAACCTGTCCGCCTTTCGCTTTCCTGTGCTGAGTTGAGGAGCCGGTATGCCGCGTGGCGGGCTCTGCCGCGTCAGTGGCCCGACGCGTGCCTCTGGGTGGCGACCTGGTGCAGGGCGTCCTGCGACATCTGCTCGAGCAGCTTGGCCGACTTGGTCAGGATCGCCTTGTACTGACCCTGCCACTGCTGGACGTACCGCTGCGAGTCGACACCGTTCCAGTTGGCGCCGAGGTCGGACACCTCGCCGTCGACCTTGGCGATGAGCCGGGTCGTGCGCTGTGCCATCTCCTGGAGCTGACGAGCGGCCGCCTCCACCGCGTCGACGTCCATTCCCTGCCAGGCCCCGCCGGACCCACTGCCCAGCGTCGAGCCGATGCCACCGAGGGCGCCGCCGAGCAGGCCGGCCAGCCCGTCATCCGGTGACGCGGGGGCGCCCGCGACGAGTGGTGCGCCGGAGCTGTCGCCCCCGAGGGTGTCCCTGATCTGGCCCCACAGCTGGCTGTACTCGTCCTTGAGGTCCTCGAGGTTGTCCGGTCCGGACGGGTAGATCTCGTTGGCGTCCCGGATGTACTGGTCGTAGTCGCCGAGGCTCTCTTGCCAGGCACCCTCGAACGAGCCGGTCACCTCGTCCCAGGTCTCGTTGTTGATCCGCTCGCCCGCCTCGTTGAGGTTGTCGACGGCGTCCGGGTCGCCGTGTGCGACATCGTTGGCGAACTGGGAGAACGCCACCACCGAGTCCGCGGCGTAGTCCCCCATGGTCGGCACGAAGTCCACGACCGGGCTGGCGAAGTTGCCGAGGATCTGCAACGACGTCTGGTTGGTCTCGCCCAGGAACTCGATCGTGTCGGCGAGGTGGTCCATGCCGAGGCTGTCCGCGGCGTTGGCCTCGAGCGTCGAGACGGCCTCGACGACGTTGCCGGCCGCGTCGGCACCTTCCTCGATCCAGTCCTTGAAGTCACCAAGTCCCATGGGTCACCCCTCCTGTGTCTGTCGGGTCTTTCGGCTCGGCAGCCGATGGCCTGCCTCCGTGGTGCGCCATGCGGGGCGCACCACGGGGCAGCGGGTCAGTGGCCGGAGGCCTGCGCCTGCTCCTGGGCCTGCTTGGTTGCGGTCTGCGACATCTTCTGGATCATGTCCATGGCCTGCTGGAACAGCTGGCCCTGGGACTGCCACTCGTTGGCGTACTGCGAGGCGTCCGAACCGAACCAGTGGTTGGTCATGGTGCCCACCGTGTGGTTGGACGTCTGGTAGATGTCCTGGAGCTCGTTGTGGTCCTGCATCAGCTGCTGGGCGGACTGCTGCACCGCCTGGACGTTCATCCCTTGCTGGACGGCCATTGCTCTTTCTCCTTCGGTCTTCGCGTGGTCAGGTGGTCAGTGGCTCGAGGTCTGGGCCTGCTGCTGGGCTTGGTGCAGACCCTTCTGACCCATCTCCTCGAGGAGCTTCGCGGCCTTGACGAGGACCGCCTTGTGTCCGCCGGTCCACTCCTGGTGGAACCTGCGGGAGTCGTCGCCGTGCCAGTTGTTGGCCAGCTCGTTGACCTCGCTGTCGATCTTGTGGACGAGCTTCTGGGTGCGCTCTCCGAGGTCCTGGAGCTGTCGGGCCAGGGTCTGGACCTGCTCGACGTCCATCCCCTGCCAGGCGCCACCGCTGCCACCGCTGGGTGCTGGAAGCATGTGTCTTTCCCTCCTGATGTGGTTGCCGGCCGGGCCCCTCCCGACCGATCCGGGTTTCTTGCTGCATCGGACAGTACGGACGAATCGTCGAGCCGTACATGGGGAGCACTCCCCCCTCCGACCTCGCTCGCGACCAGGTCAGACACTCCCGACCTGGACGAGCTCGGTGTTGCCCCGCTGGACGAGGAAGCCTCGTCCTACGGGCATCTCTGCGCGGTTGAACGCAGGGAAGCTGTTCTTGAAGATCGTCTGGCTCTCGATCCCCTCCGGCTGGAGGGCGAGCCCGCTGCGGGAGGTCTTGAGCAGTCCCGGCATGCCGAAGTTGGACCCGAACCACGCCGTCTCGCCCTCGGCGACGACGAACTGCTCCGCGTCGATGCACGCCTTGGCCAGCGCGGTCAGCGCACCGTCGGCCGAGCCACCGGCGAGGTCGTCGGCACGCTCGATGAACACGGCGATCGGCGCGGCCGGCGAGTCCCCCTGCAGCGCTGTCGACAGCCTCATGGCGAGCTCGGCACACGCGTCGGCGCCGACCGCCTGCTCCGCCCACACGGGAAGCTTGCGCAGCCCGGAGGAACGGCGCGGGGTGAACAGGTAGAGGCAGGCCCGCGCGTTCCACCGGTGCAGCGCCATCGCCATCGCGGCGAGCGCGGTCGTGCGCCCGCTGCCCGAGGGGCCGGTCAGCGCGAACGAGCCCCTGGGCTCGAAACCGAACGGTGCCAGCGCCGTCGAGCCCAGCCCCAGCACTGGGCGCCCGTCCACCTCCGAGGGCAGCTCCGTGAGCGCCACCGACTCGGCGAGGTTGCCGATGCCGGGGGCGTGCGCCTGGCCGGACCGGCGGACGGCCTCTGCGAAGCCCGCCACGGCCCGCGCCTGGAGGGTGACGTCGGAGCTGCCCCCCAGCACCGCGCACTGGAGCTCACGGTCGCCCAGGAGCCCTCGACCGGGTGGTGAGCCGAGGTCGAGCACGTCGCTGGGTACGCCCAGGAAGGAGTAGTCCTCCTCCGAGGCCATCCGCAGGACGATCCGTCGCTGGATGGCCGAGGCGAACTGGCCCGGCAGCCCGTTGCGGGCGTCGATGCTGAGGATGAAGTGCACGCCCACGGGCCGGCCGTCGGCCATGAGTGACTGCATCATGTCGAGGTAGCGCAGCTTGGCTCCGCTGGTCTCGTAGGCCTGGCGGAAAGCGGTGAAGCCGTCGATGAGCACCATGATCCGGGGCTCGGTGTCCTCGCCGCTGAGTCGACGGTAGTCGGTGATCGTCGCGGCGTTGGCCCGGCTGTAGCGCACGGCCCGTTCGTCGATCGTCTCGCGCAGCATGGTCATCAACCGGACCAGCCGTTCGTGGTCGCCGCCGTCGACGACGCTGCCCACGTGCGGCAGGGGCTCGAGCATGGCCAGACCACGGTTGCCGAAGTCGAGGCCGTAGACGTGGCACGGTCCGCCGCGGACGGTGAAGCCGGCCGCGATCGCGAGGGTGCGCAGCAAGACGCTCTTGCCGGAGCCGCTCGAGCCGTAGACGGCGAGGTTGCCTTCCTTGTCCGGCAGGAACGACACCGTGGGCTGGGTCTGGTCCTCCGGCACGTCGGCGACCCCGAAGACGAGCTCGTCGTCGCGGCGGGCGGTGGTGAGCTCGGCGAGGTCGTAGACGGTCTCGAGCTCCGGCAGCCACGGCTTGCGCGGCAGGGGAATCCGCGCGGCGGAGGAGGCCAGGCCGATGCGCTCCACGAGGCGCTGGATGTCGGTGGGGCCGAGGTCGGCCTTCTCGTGGTCCTCCGCCCCCTCGCTCACCGGCAGCTCCCAACGCGTCCCCGAGCCGAAGCCGAGGGTCTCCACGGCCATCTCGGGAGGTGGTGGGGTGTCCGAGGTCCAGCCACCGGCATACCCGGTCTGGAACGGCGTGAGCCGGCCGGGACCGGACTTGGACACGGCGCGGCCCGGCAGCGCCGGGTCGAAGAACGCCGCCACCGTGGAGCCGAGCACGTCGTCGGAGTCGTTCTCGTCGGCCATGCGCAGGGCCATCCGCAGGTTGGTGTTGGCCCGCAGGTTGTCCTTGATGACGCCGGCCGGGCGCTGGGTCGCGAGGATCAGGTGCAGCCCCAGGGAACGACCCCGCTGCGCCACGTTGACGACGCCGTCGACGAAGTCCGGGACCTCCTGGACCAGGGCGGCGAACTCGTCGACCACGATGACCAGGCTCGGCGGCGCCTCGACCTCGCCGCGCCGCTCCAGCTCGACGAGGTCCTTGGCCTTGTACTGGGCCAGCAGGTGCTCGCGGTAGCGCAGCTCGGCCGACAGGGACTCGAGCGCGCGACGGACCAGGTGCGGCGACAGGTCGGTCACCAGACCCACCGTGTGCGGCAGCTGGACGCAGTCGCGGAACGCCGACCCACCCTTGTAGTCGACCAGCAGGAAGGTCACGCGCTGCGGGGAGTGCGCCGAGGCCATGCCGAGGATCCAGGCCTGCAGCAGCTCGGACTTGCCCGCACCGGTGGTGCCGCCGACCAGTGCGTGCGGCCCGTCGGCGCGCAGGTCGACGCTGAAGGTACCCGTCGCGCTCTGTCCCACAACGGCGCGCAGCGAGCCGGGCTTGCGGACCGGCACGACGGGGGCGAACGGACCGGTGAGGATGGAGCGGTTCTCCGACCAGCGCTCGATGACGGCGTTCTCCGACAGCGCCAGCTCGGTGCCGGTGAGCGCCAGCAGCGAGACTGCGCGCGGCAGGTCGCTGTCATCGTCGACCGGTGCGCCGGAGTCGACGACCGGCGACAGCTGGCGCGCAGCGAGCACAGCCGCGCCCGCGTCGACCACCTCGACGGTAACCGGGGTGACCTCGCGCGCGACGTGGACGTAGCCGGCTGCAGCCTCCGCCCCCGCTTCGAGGCGGACGTAGGTGCGGCACGGCGCGGGAAGCAGGTCGGTGGAGGGCGCGAGCCAGAGGACGACGACGCCCTTGCGCCACCCGTGCTCGGCGAGCTGGACTAGGCGGGCCCGGTCACAGGGGGCGTCGTTCTCGACGAGCACCACGACGTGCGGGTGGCCCAGCCCGCCGTCGTCGTCGGGATCGGGCAGGTCCTCGAGCTCGTTGAGCAGCGCTGCGCAGGCCGGTCCGGTGCTGGCAGTGTGCCGCGCCGCCAGCGGGCTGTGCGGTGAGGCGGTGTGCGGCACCCACTTCAGCCAGTCCCAGTCCCTGGCCGACCCCTGTGAGGCGAACGCCGCCACCACGACCTCCGCAGGCGAGTGCAGGGCGACGACCTGCAGCAACAGCGAGCGCGCCACCGGCAGGGCCTCCCCGCGCGGACCCGCGACACCGATGGCGCCGTGCTGGCGCGGCACGGCGACGACCGGCACGTCGTGGACCACGCCCAGCCCCTCCATCTGGCGCGAGAGCTCCAGCCACGCCTCGGCCTTCGTGCGCCCCAGCGCCGGCATCTCGAGCACGTTGCGGCTGGGGGCGGTGCCGGTGCCGAGCCGCAGCTCGAGGAAGCCCGGGTCCCCGACCCGTCGAGTCCACAGCACGGGCGTGCGTGCCTCGACCGCGTGCAGGCATTCGGCGGTCGAGGGCTGCTCGCCGCGCCGCACGCGCTGCTCGACCGCCAGCTCGGCCTTGACGTCCTCGACGATGAAGCCGAGGTCCTCGCGGAAGTCCTCCATCGCCTCCTCGAAGTCCTTGCGGGCGTTGCGACGGCTCTCCCAGGTGGACCCCATGACCATCAGCGGCGACATGAAGATGAAGATGAGTGCGAGCTTGCTACCCGTGATCACGAACAGCAGGACGCCCATGAGGGCCGGCACCATCGCCGTGATCAGCGGCATCCGGCTCGGCTTCTTGCGCTCGGGCAGCTCGGGCAGCCCGATCTTGCGCCCCTCGTAGACCGGGGCGATCCGCGGCGAGCGCGAGAAGTCGATCTGTCCGTGCCCGGCGCTGACCACCCCGGAGGCGGCACCCAGCGTGCGCACCTCGAGCTCGGTGTCGCCGACCACGAAGACGTCACCCTGCTTGAGCACCGCCCGGTCGACGTGGTCGCCCGCGATGAGGACGCCGTTGGAGGAGCCGAGGTCCTGGACCTCGAGGGTGTCTGTGACCAGGAGCTTGGCGTGGCGCCGCGACACCGACGCGTCACTCACCTGCACCTCAGCGCCGCGACCGCGGCCGAGGTATGCCGTGCCGGCAGCGAGCGGGTACTCCCGGCCCGCGTCTGGTCCGGACCTGACCACCAGCGTGGCGACGGGCTGCCCGCGGTCGGCGTAGGCGTCGCTGCGGCGGGTGATCGCCACGTGCACGCCCGAGCGCAGCCCGCTGTCGGAGATGGTGGCCCGCGGGTCGACCGCCCGGTACCCCTCGTCGACCAGCGAGAGGGTGAGGTCCTCGTCGAGGAGGTCAGCGCTGGCGCCCCGAGCAGGGTCGGCGCGGGTGAGGAAGCTGGACAGCTGCCCCACGGTCGTGGTGCCGTCGACGGTCGCGGCGAGGTCGGTGTCGACGTCGCCGGAGGAGCGCAGGGTGAACTTCAGCTTCACGGGGCGGTCGCCCTCCGCAGGCTCGGGACCCGCAGCCGCATCGCGGCTCGGGCGTCAGGGGTGGTCGGGCCGGGTGCGAACAATGGCCGCGGGTCGACGTCGGCACGTAGCCGACGCCAGAAGTCGCTGTGGCTGCGCAGGTCGGAGCGCTTCGCGTCGGCCTCCTGCACGAAGGCCCGAGTCGCGTCCTCGGAAGGCGTGCCGGGACCGAAGATGAGCGAGTTGGCTTGTGCCGCAAGCGGTTGCAGCTCGGCCGCGTGGCCGAGCGCCACCGCCTGCTCGAGGCGCGTCGAACGCCGCGGCAGCGAGTGCCCGTAGGACCGGGCCGTCTGCACGAGGTCGTCCCAGGCCCAGGCGACCCGGCTGGTGGTGGGCCCGCGGGTGGCGTGCCGCTTGCGCCGCCACGCCTTCAGCCCGCCGATCGCGCCATAGACCGCCAGCAGCACGAGAGCCGGCAGCACGGCCCAGAACACCAGCAACCGCAGCCACCACGGCCACAACGAGGGGTCGAGCAGCTTCTTCGGAGGCTTCTTCAGGTTGGTGGCGTTCTGCGCCTGGTCCGGACCCTGCAACACGCTCGGCGGGCTCACCCCTGGCGGCGGGGGGACCCGGGCGCCGACCTTCTGCTCCTGGGTCTTGGTCTGGAGCTGGTCGGGCTTCTGGTTGCGGTCGGGGATGAAGGCGTCGGGCAGGATCGGCACCCACGAGCCGGAGGTGTCCCGCACCTCGACCCAGGCGTGCACGTCCTTGCCCTTCACCGCCCCGCCCTCGGGCACGATGGCCCCCATGACGACCCTCGTGGGCACCCCGAGGCGGTTGCCCACGAGGGCCAGCGCCGCGGCATACTGCTCGTCGTCACCCGCCAGCCGCGTGGTGCCGACGAACCGGATCATCCGTCCCTGGCTGTGCCCCGCGAGGTAGTAGCGCTCGAAGCTGTTCGCGGTCCCGCCGTCGGTGTAGGCCCCGTCGTGCTTCATGATCGAGGCCACCGAGAGCAGCTGCCGCCACGGGTCGGAGGTCTCGGCACCGGTCGTCCACGCGTCGACCTTGGCGTCGAGGTAGCCGGTGTCCTGGTCCTCGGTGAGCGACCCACTGTCCAGGCTCACGGACCTGGGCTCGTCCTGCGGCCGGGGCGTGAAGAGGGTGCGCAGCGTGTAGCTGTCGCCCGGCCCGAGCCCAGCGGGGATGATCGCGGTGCTGGTGTCGATGTTGAGCCAGGTGCGCTCGGTGAGCGCCCGCGAGTCGGGACCGGAGTACTCGACGCCGGTCACGTTGCCCACGGTGGGCAGCCACACACCGTCGTAGCCGCCCTCGGGCACGGAGATCTCCACCGTGGTCGGTGAACCGGTGCCGTGGGGGGCGATGCGCGTGCCGACCTGCTGGAAGGCCGCGCCGGGGGTCTGGGTGCCGTTCTGCGCGCGGTTGGCGGCACCCCACACCGACCCGTCGTAGTGGTCGAGGGTGGCGAACCGCAGCGGGGTGCCAGCGGGAACCCCCTTGACCTGCAACAGGTTTGCGTTGAACAGGTCCGCAGGGTTGGGCTCGGTGTACTTGCGGAAGCCGGCCAGGGGGCTGGGGTACTGCGCGACGTCGAACGGCGGGGTCACCACCGACCGCACCACCGACCGGCCCTCGGCGGTGGTGCCGGGCAGGTGCGGTCCGGCCGCGAACCCGGCCGCGCCCGCCACGGCGAGCAGGGCCGCCGCGATGCCGGCGCGCGACCGGCGGCCCGCGCCGTTCTGCAGCGGCGCCCGGGTGCGCGCGGCGCGCACCACCATCCAGCCCACCGCCAGCAGCGCGAACCCGGCACCCTGGAACAGCAGGGACGCCGGCTGCAGGGTGCCCAGCGCGACGCACAGGGCGAGCAGCCCCAGCGGGGCCAGCACCGCGGCATACGGACTGCGCAGTCGCCGCGCGACGAAGAAGGTGACGGCCCCGCCGAGGAGACCGGTCAGGAACGGCAGCGCCAGCAACGGCCCCTGGGAGTCCACCGGTGGCAGCGTGGTGAGGAACCGCTTCCAGCCGTGCACGAGGGTGTCGACCAGGTCGTGGAACGTCTGGCCGCTCGGGACCACCCCACCGATGAGGTGGTCGCGGACGGCCAGCGGCCCGCCGAGCACGAGGTAGACCACCGCCACGCCGGCGAGCGCGACCACCGCGGGCAGTCGGTAGGACGCGGTCAGGTGCGACACGAGCAGCCCCAGTACCAGCCCGCTGCCCGCCGCGAGGATCCACTGCCAGCCGAAGAACCCGGTGCGGTACCCCACCAGGGCGACCGCCACCAGCGCGGCCGCGAAGGCCAGGTCGACCCACGCCTCGCGCGTGGGCCGCAGCCGGTCATGGTGCTGGGCCGCGTGCTCGCGACCGGTGCGGACCGGCTTGACCAGGCCCTCGCGCGGAGCGGGGACCGGGTTGCCGAGGCTGGTCGCGCTCACGCGGCGATCCCCCCGATGAGGACGGCGCGCAGGTCGGTGAGCTCACGGATGCCCATCATGGTCAAGCCGGCGACGGTCTTGACACCGACCTGCTGACGCGGGTCGACGGTGAGCACCACCTTGTGGACCTCGTGCGCGAACTGCCCGAGTGCCCGCTGCACCTCGATGAACGAGCGGTTCGCCCCGGTCACCAGGAGCGCGACGGAGGTGTCGGGGGCGAGGGCGCTGGCGTCACCGGCGAGGGAGAAGAGGTCATGGGCGCCCACCTCGACCCGCGCGAGCGTGTCGAGGGTGAGTGATGCGGTGGTGCGCGAGGCGCGCTCGTCGCGGCAGGCGACCGTGGTGTCCTGCTCGTCCATGATGGCGCGGACCGCGAGCGACGCGGCCGCACTGATGCCGGTCTCGACGTCCTCCTCGCCGCCGCGGTACTGCGCCGGGTCGACGTCGACCACCAGGCACAGGTGCGAACGCCGGGTGTCGAGGAACTGCCGGACCAGCAGCCGCCCGGCCTTGGCGGAGGAGCGCCAGTGGATGTAGCGGCGGTCGTCCCCGGGCTGGTACTCGCGCAGCGCGTGGAAGGCGAGGTCGGACATGGACAGGTCCTGCGTGGTCTCTCCCTCGAGGTCGCGCAGCAGCCCGGCGCCGAGGCTCTCGATGGAGATGGTGCGGGGGTGGACGAACAGCTCGGTGATGTCGGTCCACCGCTCGGTGCGCCGGACCAGGCCCAGCGGATCGCCCTGCACGGTGCGCGCCGGCCCGACCGGGATCACGCCCCGGCGCTCGGTGGGCACGACGAACAGCTCCTCGTGGGTCTTGCCCGATCCGAGCGGGGGAAGGGTGAACCGGGCCGCGGACACGCCGACCGGCAGCTCGACCAGGAGCGGCAGCATGGGGCGGCGCGCGTCGTTGGTGACCTCGATCCGGCCGGTGGCCGGGTCGCCGACGGTCACCCGCAAGGGATCCAGGGACGTCTCGATGCGCACGCGGGTGTGGCCGACCGCGAGGAGCACGCAGAGGGCGAGCAGCACGAGCGCCGCGACGGCGACGATGCTGAACTCGGCCCAGTCGAGCCAGGCGCCCACCACCCAGCCCACGACGGCCAGTGCGAGCACCGCCCAGCCCAGTGGGGCCACCCAGCGCAGGAAGGACACGAGCGGCTGCCATGCGGGGCGGGTCACCTCGCGCGCCCGCTCGGTGGGCCGGCCGAGTATGCCGCCTGCTCGCGTCCCGGCCTGCGTCACCGACGCGGGGAGGGTGGGCTTGGGGACCGAGATGGTGGGCAGCGTGGGCAGACGTCGGTCACGCGGGGCCCTGCGGCCCCGCGCGGCCGCCTCGGCCCGGCGCAGGTCACCGCGTCGGGTCGTGTGCTCGGGCTGGGGGTCGCTCATGCTCAGGCGACTCGCTCCGCCGGGGGTGCCACCTCGGCGACGATCTGGTTGATGACCTGGTCGATGGTGATGTTGGCGAACTGGGCCTCGGCGGTCAGCAGCAGCCGGTGGCAGAGCACCGGGTTGGCGAGCAGCTTGACGTCGTCGGGGATCACGTGGGTGCGACCCTGGCTGGCAGCCCAGGTCTTGGCGCAGCGCACGAAGGCCAGGCAGCCGCGCACCGACAGGCCCAGCCTGACGCTGACATGACGACGCGACTCCTCGGCGAGCCGGCTGACGTAGGCGAGGATCGCCGGGTCGACGTGCACCTCGTCGGCGAGCGCCGCCATGTCGGTGACCACGTTGGAGGTGACGACCGGCTCGAGCGCCTTGGTGCGGTCGCGGGTCTTGGCGTCGGCGAGGACGGCGATGGTGGCCTCGTGGTCGGGGTAGCCCAGGCTCGTCTTCATGAGGAACCTGTCGAGCTGGGCCTCCGGGAGCCGGTAGGTGCCGGCCTGCTCGATGGGGTTCTGGGTCGCGATGACCATGAAGGGCTCGCCGACCGAGTGGCGCTTGCCGTCGATCGTGACGTGCCCCTCCTCCATGACCTCGAGCAGCGCCGACTGGGTCTTCGGCGAGGCCCGGTTGATCTCGTCGGCGAGCACGATGTTGGCGAAGATCGGTCCCGGGTGGAAGTCGAACTTCTGGGTGCCCGGGTCGTAGATCGTCACGCCGGTGACGTCGCTGGGGAGCAGGTCCGGGGTGAACTGGATGCGGCTGTTGCTGCCCTGCACGGTGCTCGCGATGGCCCGGGCCAGCTGGGTCTTGCCGGTGCCGGGGAAGTCCTCGAGCAGCAGGTGGCCCTCGGAGAGCATGCAGGTCAGGGCGAGCCGGATGACGTGCTGCTTGCCCATCACGGCACGGTCGACGTTGCCGACCATCTGGTCGAAGGCCTGTGCGAACCACTGGGCCTGGTCCTGGGTGACTGTCACGTGCTGCTCCTTGATGGGGTTACCAGTTGTAGTTCTTGTCGCCGTGGGTGCCGGACGGGCCGCCGGAGAGCGTGATGCCGGCCCAGCTGTTGTTGCGGGTGTCGACCACGCACCAGCCGCTCTTGGTGTAGCTGTTGGGCCCGGTCACGGTCATCGAGCCCGAGTAGAAGTTGCCGTAGGCGGAGCTCTGGCAGGTGTAGGTGTAGTTGCCGGGCTTGAAGTTCTTGATCGACCACTGGATCTCGTAGCAGCTGGCGTAGTTGTCGCAGCTGCCACCCGTGCGGTGCTTGC
>DASUKI010000151.1:0-13599 GCA_036278855.1 Pedococcus sp. | reverse complement strand
CCCCGGAAGTCAGCCGGCGTCGCGGCTCGTCGCCGACGGCTCAGCAGCGGCGGCCTTCCTGGCCGCGCTGCGGTGACGCAGGTACTCGACCACCATCGGCAGCACCGAGACGGCCACGATGAGCATGAGCGCGGCCTCGATGTTGTTCTTGATGAGGTCGATGCCGCCGAGGAAGTACCCGAGGATCGTCACACCGCTGGCCCACAGCACCGCGCCGAGGGCGCTCCAGGTGAAGAACCGCCTGCGCTCCATGCGCCCCACCCCCGCGACGAGGGTGATGAAGGTGCGCACGATCGGCACGAACCGGCCCAGCACGAGCGCCTTGTTGCCGTACTTCTCGAAGAACTCGCGGGTCTTGTCGAAGTACTGCCGCTTGAGGATGCGTCCGTCGCGCTCGTAGATCGGTGGCCCCACCACGCGGCCGATCTCGTAGCCGACGACGTTGCCGAGGAAGGCGGCGACGGTGAGGATCGCACACGCCACGAACAGGTTCAGGTGCAACGTGTCGCTGGCGATGAAGACGCCGATCGTGAACAGCAGCGAGTCGCCCGGCAGGATCGGGAAGAGCAGCCCGCACTCGATGAACACGACGAGCACCGCCACCCAGATGCCGTAGGTGTTGAGCAGGTACGAGGGGTCCATCCACGATGGGCCGAGCGCGTGCATGGCGCCAAGGGTATGCCGCGTGGTCGCGTCCGCCCGAATCCGCGGCTGTCCGTCGGCCGTGAGTCCCTCAGCCCTGCGGCCAGCCGCGGGAGATGCGGGTCCAGTCGCCGATCTGGGCGAACGGGTCCGGCAGCACGCGCACCCGGCTGGGAACCGGACCGCTCACGGGTGCGTGGTGGTCGAGCCGAGTGGTCAGCAGGCCCTCGCCGCGAGTCAGGTGGGGCAACCGCTGCGCCAGCCCGTGGACCTCCTCGGCGGGCACGTCTCCAGTGAGCACGACGGCGACGCCGTGCGGCTGCGTCGACATCGGCACCGCCCGGTGCCGCGGCAGCTCGGCCAGCACCGTCCCGAGCAGGTCCTGCGGCACCTCGAGCTCGAACCGGTGGACCGGCGCGCAGACCACGGTCCCCGCCCGGACGAGCGCGTCAGCGAGGACCAACCGGGCCAGGCTTCGGAAGTCACCGGCGGTGCTCGACATGGACTTGTCGAAGGTCCCGTGCATGTGGCTCTGCCGCGGGTAGTAGCCGGATCTCGTCACCACGACTCGCGCGTCCGGGATCGTCCAGCCGCGCACGCCCTCGGTGAGCGTGCCCCGCACCCCCTCCTCCACGGCCGCGAAGAAGGCGCGAGGCATCGAGCCGAGCTCGACCTCGAGCGCGACCTGCACCCCTGAGCCGAGCTCGGCAGGCTCGACGCGCAGCCCGACCGTCGCGAGGAACGGGTTCGGCGCCACGTCGATCACCTGGCCGGCCGACCCGGTGCCGGCCACCCGTTCGACGCAGATCGCCGTGGTCGGCCGAAACGTCGCCGCCACACCGTAGTCATCCGCGAGAACCGCCGCGAGCACCTCCTTCTGCACCTCGCCATGGAGCGAAACCGCGATCTCGCCACGTCGCTCGTCTCGCCGCAGGGCGATGAGCGGGTCCTGCTCCGCGAGCTCGGTCAGCGCGCTGAACAGCCGGCCGGTGTCATCCGGGTTGGCCGGGTGGACGACCGTCTCCAGGCTCGGCCGGGCGAGGGTGACGTCCTGCCGCCGGGGCGAGTAGTCACCGAACCGGTCACCCACCTGCGCGCGAGAAGGCCCACGCAGCACCGCGATCCGACCGGCACCCACCTGCGCGCTGGCCGCGCGCCCGCCAGGCTCGAACACCTCGATCCCAGTGACGCGCTCCGGTGGGTGACCGTTCACCGCGATCCGCTCGCGCACGCGCAGCACCCCGTGCGTCATCCGCACGAACGTCCGCCGCTCACCTGTGGCGGTGCGCTCCACCTTGAAGACCAGGCCACCTGCGGCACCGCCCGGGTCGTCGTCGGCGTGTGGCACCAGGTCGGTCACCGTGTCCACGAGGTCGCGGACGCCGGCGCCGGTCAGTGCCGAGCCGAAGAGCAGCGGGTGCGCCCGTGCTCGCCTCGTCAGTCGCCGGAGGTCGCGCTGCTCGGCTGGTGTCGAGCCAAAGCGCTGGTATGCCGCCTGGCGGGCGCCCGCCGCGTCGGCGCCCCCCAGCGCGATCACGTCGGGCGTCAGCCGCTCTGTGATCTCGGTGAGGACCCGCTCGGGGTCCGCGCCGCGGCGGTCGAGCTTGTTGACGAAGATCACGGTCGGGAGTCGAAGCCGCTGCAGGGCACGCATCAGGACCAGGGTCTGGGCCTGGGCGCCCTCGACGGCGGACACGACGAGGACCGCCGCGTCGAGCACGGTGAGGGCGCGCTCCACCTCGGCGACGAAGTCGGAGTGGCCCGGGGTGTCCACGAGGTTGACCAGGGTGTCGTGCCACGCGAAGGTCGCGACGGCAGAGCGGATCGTGATCCCGCGCCGGCGCTCCAGCGTCATGGTGTCGGTCTGGGTGTCGCCGGCGTCGACACTCCCGGGCGCGGCGACGACGCCGGCCTCGTAGAGGACTCGCTCGGTCAGGCTGGTCTTGCCGGCGTCAACATGCGCGACGATCCCGAGGTTGAGAGTGCGCAACTGCCTTCACATCCATTCGGTAGGTGGGTACCTGTCGGGACGTGAAAGCTGCTCGCACTGGTCTCTCCATCGGTCGTCGGTCGGTTACCCCTCCATGGCAGCAGATTCGGACCGGGTCGAGCAAAGGGTTTACTGACCGGTGCGGCCGTCGATGCACTCGCGCAGCAGGTCGGCGTGGCCGCAGTGTCGCGCGTACTCCTCGACCAGGTGGACGAGCACGTCGCGCAGGTTGAGGTCACCGTGCCGTGGCGAGTGGACGACCAGCCCGGGATCGGGGTGCTCGCGCACCCACCCCTCGGCGAACGTGATCTCCTCGCGCCACAGCCGGAACGCCTGCTCCACGACCTCGTCCTCGCCGGCCGCCCCGTCGAAGGCCGGGTCACCCTCGCCCGGCCACAGCCGACCGAGGTCGTGCTGGCCGTCGAGCACCACCTTGAACCAGCTGCGCTCGACGTGGGCCAGGTGCCGCACGAGCCCGAGCAGCGAGAGCGTCGACGGTGGCACGGAGCGCCGGGCCAGCTGCTCGGCGTCGAGGCCGTCGCACTTCATCCCCAGGGTGAGCCGGTACTGCGCGAGGTAGTCGAGCAGGGTGCCGAGCTCGTCCTTGGGTCCAGCGTCGTCCACCTGGCGGGGGTCGTCCTCGGGGTCGAGCCACATGTCCGGGTGCTGCTGTGCTTGGGAGGGCATGGCTGACATCGTGGTGCCCGTGACCGAGCAGGACAACCGAGTTGGGGTCGGGCCTTGGCAAGGACCCCGGCCCGCGGGCGACCAGTGGGACCCGGCGCTCCTGCGGGACGGTGACCGCCGCAACGTCGTGGACCGGTACCGGTACTGGCGGCACGAGGCGATCGTCGCGGACCTCGACACCCGGCGCCACGAGTTCCACGTGGCCGTGGAGAACTGGGGCCACGACTTCAACATCGGGTCGGTCATCAGGACCGCGAACGCCTTCAACGCCAAGGCTTTCCACATCGTCGGCAACCGCCGCTGGAACCGCCGCGGCGCCATGGTGACGGACCGCTACCAGCACGAGCACCACCACGCGTCCGTCGAGGCGCTGGTCGCCTGGGCGAGGGACGCGGGGACCGGCCCACGCGGCATACCGCTCGTCGGCGTGGACAACCTGCCGGGGTCCGTGCCGCTGGAGACGTTCGACCTGCCTCGGGAGTGCGTTCTCGTGTTCGGGCAGGAGGGACCCGGGCTGAGCGATGAGATGCGGGAGGCGTGCGAGGTGGTGCTGCACATCGAGCAGTTCGGCTCGACCCGCTCGATCAACGCCGGCGCGGCGGCGGCCATCGCCATGCACGCGTGGGTGCGGCGCCACCACTTCGAACAGACGATTTTCGGGCAGGCTGTCGACTAGCGCACCGCTCGCGCGTCATCAGGGTGCAAGCACCCACCGATGAGAGGAACGACCATGACCGAGTACCTCGTGCTCCTGCCAGCCTCCGAGGCGCGCTACGCAGCCGCCACCGAGCAGGAGAAGCAGGAACTTCATCAGGCGCACACCGAGTTCGTCGAGCTGCTCGAGCGGCGCGGCCACAAGATGACCGGTGGCGCGCAACTGACACCGTCGAGCCAGAGCCGGGTCGCCCGCGGCACGGCCGTCGACGCGGTGACCCTCAGCGACGGACCCTACGCCGAGAGCGCTGAGCAGGTCGGCGGCTACTACGTCGTCGAGACCGACGACGTCGACGACCTCGCGCAGGTGTGCGGGCGGCTGATGCAGACGCCCTTCCAC
Source organism: Pedococcus sp. (assembly GCA_036278855.1). Lineage (GTDB taxonomy): Bacteria > Actinomycetota > Actinomycetes > Actinomycetales > Dermatophilaceae > Pedococcus. The sequence goes on along the minus strand of DASUKI010000151.1, from coordinate 9,226 downwards.
ACCGCCGTCGAGCTCCGCCCACTGGTCCGGATGTGAGGGGAGCCGAGATGACCGAGTACGTCGTGTTGATCGTGGGCGACGCCGACCGCTGGTGGACCACGATGGACGCGGACAAGCGCAAGGCCGGGTATGCCGAGTACGGCAGGTTCGCCGAGGAGCTCGCCAAGCGTGGGCACAAGATCACCGGCGGTGCCGAGCTGCACGCCACGAGCGAGGGCCGGCGCATCCCACGTGGTGGCGGCGCGGTCACCGACGGCCCGTTCGCCGAGGTGACCGAACAGGTCGGCGGGTTCTACCAGGTGGAGACCGACGACCTCGACGACCTGATGGACTGCTGCCAGATCATCGCCGCCGTCGGCGACGGCATCGAGGTCCGCCGGGTCGTCAAGCCCGAGGACCGGCCGTCGTGAGGTACTTCGTCACCATCGCCTACGAGCCGAGCCTGTGGTCGGAGGCCAGTGAGGAGACCCGCAAGCGGTACCACGAGGAGCACCTGGCCTTCCACGAGGCGGTCGCCGAGCGCGCCCACCTCGTGGCAGGTGAGGCGCTCGCCGGTCCCGAGACGGCGACGACCCTGCGGCACAGCGAAGGCAGGCCGGTGCTCGCCGAGGGCCCGTTCGCCGAGACGGCCGAGGTGGTGGGCGGGTTCTACCTCGTCGACGCAGACAACCTCGACGTGATGACCGGGCTGTGCGAGCTGCTGCCGAAGGCGTACTCGCTGGAGATCCGCCCGGTCGTGCAGGTCGAGAGCTTCGAGACCCGTTGACCGAACCCGACCCAGAAGCCGTGGGCAACCCAGGCACCGGCAGGCCGGTCGAGCAACAGCTCGAGGAGGCCTTCCGCGACCAGTGGGGCCGACTGCTGGCCCTGCTGGTCGCCCAGTTCCGGCGCCTCGACCTCGCCGAGGACGGCCTCGCCGAGGCCTTCGAGGCGGCCGCGAGGCGGTGGCCGGGAGACGGCGTCCCGACGAACCCGGCGGCGTGGTTGCTCACCACCGCGCGTCGGCGGGTGCTCGACCGGCTGCGGGCCGAGGCCGTTGCCGCGCGCAAGGAGCCGCTGCTGGTCGTCGACGAGCAGACGCGGCAGGAGGCGTCCAGCATGAGGGCCGACCCGGGTGGTCTGGTCGCGGACGAGCGGCTGCGGCTCGTGTTCCTGTGCGCCCACCCCTCCCTGGCCCCGGAGTCCGCCGCCGCCCTGTCGCTGCGACTGGTCATCGGCGTGCCGACCGCCGACATCGCCAGGCTCTTCCTCGTGCCCGAGCCGACCATGGCCGCACGGCTCACCCGGGCCAAGCGGCGGCTGGCGGCCTCGGGAGCGCCCTTCAGCGTGCCGCAGGAGGGGCCGGCCCGGGACGCGAGGGTTGGGGTGGTCGCCTCGGTGGCCTACCTCGCCTTCACGGCCGGGTACGCGCCGGGCACTGGTCCGGATGTGACACGCACATCCCTTGCGGGAGAGGGGATCCGCCTGACCCGGGTGCTGCGCGAGCTGATGCCTGGCGAGCCGGCCCTCGACTCCCTCCTCGCCCTGATGCTGCTCCAGCACTCGCGGCGGGACTCGCGGCTCAGCGAGGACGGCTTGCCGGTGCTGCTGCCCGACCAGGACCGCAGCCGCTGGCACCGGGAGGAGATCGCCGAGGCGCTGGGCCTGCTCGCCCCCCTGGCCCGCCAGCGCCTCGACGGCCTCGCAGGCGAGTACCTGCTCCAGGCGCTGATCGCCTCCGAGCACGCCATCGCCCCCACACCCCGGGACACCCGCTGGGACCGGATCGCCGCGCGCTACGCCGAGCTGGAGGAGCTCACCGGGTCGCCCGTCGTGCGGCTCAACCGTGCGGTCGCGGTGGCTGAGTCGTCCGGGCCCGAGGCGGGCCTGGCCCTGCTGGACGGCCTCGACGACGACCTGCCGCACAGCCACCGGCTGCCCGCGGTCCGGGCCGAGCTGCTCAGCCGCGCGGGGGACCGCGAAGGCGCCCACGCGGAATACGGCATCGCGATCGAGCGCTGCGCCAACGACGCCGAGCGCGCCCTGCTCACCAGCCGAAGGGCGACGTTGCACGCCCCTTGACGCCGGGTTATTTGATGTTAATCTGACTAACATGAATTTGCCGCAGTCGCCCACACGGTCGTACCGCATGGACGCCCGCGCCGAGGCGGCCGCCGCCACTGCGGAGCGCATCGTCGACGCGGCGATCGAGCTCTTCTGGGAGCAGCCGACCGACCAGATCCGCCTCGACGAGGTTGCCGCCCGAGCCGGCGTGACCGTGCAGACCGTCATCCGCCGGTTCGGGGGCCGCGAGGGCTTGTTCGAGGCCGCCGCATCCCGCGAGCAGGAAAGGGTTCGCCAGACCAGGGGGGCGGTGACCCCGGGCGACGTCCCGGGGGCGGTGGCCAACCTCGTCGACCACTACGAGGCGCTCGGCGACCGGGTGCTTCGCATGCTCGCGGACGAGGACCGCATCCTCGCGCTCGGGGACGTCGTCGCGCAGGGCCGCACGCTCCACCGGGAGTGGTGCCGTGCGGCCTTCGCGCCGTTCCTCACCGGGCTCGCCGGGGTTGCGCGCGACCGCCGGCTGGCCCAGCTCGTCGCCGTGTGCGACGTCTACACCTGGAAGGTGCTGCGCCGCGACTGCGGGCTCAGCCGTGCCCAGACCGCGACGGCCATCACGGAGATGTTGGCCCCGTTCACCAAGGAAGTCCGCTGATGTCCAGGATCCTCGCCTACACCTCCCCCGCGATCGGGCACCTGTTCCCGCTGACGCCACTGCTGCTCGAGCTCCAGTCCCGCGGCCACGACATCCACCTGCGCACGCTGCCGTCGTGGGTCGATCAGATGCGTGCCCTCGGGTTCGCCGCCGAGCCCATCGACCCGCGCGTCCAGTCCGTCCCCATCCGCGACTACGAGGCGCGTGGGCCCAAGCAGGCGCTCGCGGCGGTCGCCGACGTCTTCTCCGCCCGAGGCCGGTTCGACGGACCCGACCTCGCGGGCGCCATCGAGCAGGTGCGTCCGGACGCCGTCGTCGTCGACGTCAACAGCTGGGGCGCCGGGTTCGCTGCAGAGCGCTGGGGCGGACCGTGGGTGTCGTTCTCCCCCTACACGCCGGCGCTCAGCTCGCGGGGGACGCCGCCGTTCGGGCCCGGCCTGCCGCCGCTCGGCGGAGCGCTCGGAGCGGTCCGAGACGCCGTGCTGCGCAAGGCGGTCATGGGCGCCGTCGAGAAGGTCATGGTGCCGCGCGTCAACGCGCTGCGTGCCGAGCTCGGGCTCCTGCCGGTCGCGTCGGCCGACGAGCTCCTGCGCAAGCCCCCTCTCATGCTCGTCACGACCGCCAAGCCCTTGGAGTACGCCTCGACGGACTGGGGTCCGGACGTCGTGATGACTGGCGCGATGTCATGGGAGCCCGCCAAGGAGGCTCCGGCATGGCTCGACGAGATCGACCGGCCGATCGTGCTGGTGACCACCTCGTCGGAGTTCCAGGACGACGGCGTGCTCGTGCGGACCGCGCTCGAGGCGCTGCGCGACGAGCCGGTGCACGTCGTCGCGACCATGCCTTCCGGCGTCGCCCCCGGCCTTGACGTCCCCGCCAACGCCACCGTCGCCGAGTTCATCCCCCACAGCGCGGTGCTCGAGCGGGCTGCGGTGGCGGTGACCCACGGCGGCATGGGGGCGACCCAGAAGGCACTCGCCCGCGGCATACCGGTCTGTGTCGTGCCGTTCGGCCGCGACCAGCTCGAGGTCGCCCGGCGGGTGGAGGTCAGCGGCTCCGGCACCCGACTGCCGGCCAAGCGACTGACCCCCGACGCGCTGCGCACCAAGGTGCGCGGGGCCATGACGATGAGTGACGGTGCCGCTCGGGTCGCGAAGGGCCTCGCGGATGCCGGCGGCGCGCCGCGTGCCGCGGACGCCGTCGAGCAGCGGCTGATGCGGCGCCAGCCCAGCCGCGGCGGGGCCTGACTCCGAGGTTGAGTGCCTGAGAACCGTCCATGGCCCGGTCTGGGGCACACGACTCGCGAGCGGCGTGGAAGGATCGGCATCGAGACCACGCACGACTCGAAGGAGACGCTGATGCCCATCGCCACCCCTGAGGTGTACGCCGACATGCTCGACCGCGCGAAGGCCGGCTCGTTCGCCTACCCGGCGATCAACGTCAGCTCCTCGCAGACCCTGAACGCCGCGATGCGCGGTTTCGCGGAGGCCGGCAGCGACGGGATCATCCAGGTGTCGACCGGTGGTGCGGAGTACCTCTCGGGCCCGACGGTCAAGGACATGGTGACCGGCTCGCTCGCCCTCGCGGCCTACGCGCACGAGGTGGCCAAGGGCTACGACGTCAACATCGCGCTGCACACCGACCACTGCCCCAAGGGCAAGCTCGACGGGTTCGTCCGGCCGCTGCTGGCCGCCTCCACCGAGCGGGTCAAGGGCGGCGGCCTGCCGTACTTCCAGTCGCACATGTGGGACGGCTCGGCAGTCCCACTCGACGAGAACCTCACCATTGCCAAGGAGCTGCTGGACCTGTGCCAGGCCGCCAAGGTCGTCCTGGAGATCGAGGTGGGTGTCGTCGGCGGCGAGGAGGACGGCGTCGAGGGCAAGATCGACGACAAGCTCTACTCCACCCCCGAGGACGCGATCGCCACCGCGAAGGCGCTCGGCACCGGTGAGAACGGCTACTACATGACCGCGCTCACCTTCGGCAACGTCCACGGCGTCTACAAGCCCGGCAACGTCAAGCTCCGCCCGGAGATCCTCAAGGCCGCCCAGGACGCCGTGCACAAGGAGTTCGGCACCAAGGACGACAAGCCGTTCCACCTGGTCTTCCACGGCGGCTCCGGCTCGACTGCCGAGGAGATCGCCGCCGCGGTCGACTACGGCGTGGTCAAGATGAACGTCGACACCGACACCCAGTACGCGTTCACCCGGCCGGTCGCCGGCTACATGCTGAGCAACTACGAGGGCGTCTTCAAGATCGACGGCGAGGTCGGCAACAAGAAGCAGTACGACCCCCGCGCCTGGGGCAAGGAGGCCGAGGCCGGCATGGCCGCCCGCGTCGTCGAGGCATGCCAGCACCTCCGGTCGGCCGGCACTCACGCGTGAGCGACAACCTGCTCGGCATCCCCGAGACCCGACTGCCCGTCGACCCCGCCGCCGCGAAGCTCGAGGAGGGCGTCGCCGCGGACCAGGTGGCCGCGGCACACCCGACGTCGTCGTTGGCCTGGGCCACGCTCGCGGAGGACGCGCTCGAGGACGGGCACACCGTCGAGGGCTACGCCTACGCGCGCACCGGCTACCACCGCGCGCTGGATGCGTTGCGGCGCAATGGTTGGCGTGGTCAAGGGCCGGTGCCGTGGGAACACGAGCCGAACCGTGGGTTCCTGCGTGCCCTGGCTGCGCTGTCGCGCGCGGCTGGCACGATCGGCGAGAGCGACGAAGAGGCGCGCTGCGCCCAGTTCCTGCGCGACTCCTCGCCGACGGCGGCGCGCGAGCTGGGCTTCTAGCCCGTATGCCGCGTGGCCGGTTCAGCCACGCGGCGGTGCCTCAGTGCCCGAACCGCACCTCGGTCACGGCGTGCGGCGCGCGCCGGGAGGCCATCTCGTTCTGGACGCGCACCGTCATCGTGTACTCGTCGCCCTCGTAGGTGCAGTAGCTCGAACCGGCCGCGCCCTCGCACCCCGTGAGCCTTGGTGGGGTGGGCACGCTGGAGGCGAAGGTCGTCTGGACCACGGTCGGGGTGGCCAGCTGCTCGGCCCGGGGCTTGTCACGCTCGGCCCAGGCGGTGACGAAGGCGCCGGCGTAGTCGCGCGCGTTGTCGGGGAGGGGCGCGCTGTCGCGGCCCGGCGGTGGCGTGCTCGCCGTGGTGGGCGGCGCCGTGGCGGTCGTGAGCATGGGCCCGGGGACGGTCCTCGTGACCGTGACGGTCACCGTGGGGCTGGATGTCGAGCTGCCGCTGGCGCCGGGCTGCGGGTCGCCGGCACATCCGGCCAGCGGTGCGCCCAGGGCCACGGCGAGGGCCAGGGCAGCAGTGGTGCGGTGAAGTCTCATGGATAGCCGCCTCTCACCGTCGGTCACCACCGTCGGTCACCACCGTCGACGCGCGGCGAGGGGTGCGGGTTGGTTGCCAGGACGGCGGTCGCCAGGAACGGAGTGTTGCCGGGGGGCCGGACCCTTGCGGATCCGGCCCCCCGGCCACGCCCCCTGTCGCGGGCCGTGACCCGCGGTTGCCGTCGCCTGTGCGTCCCCTGCCTCCTGGCGAGCGGCGTTCGCCCATTGTGCACCGCGCAGCGGTGCTACGGTGGCAGCTAAGTGCCAAAGGCCAGAACATGTCAATGCGCAGGTCGGAGCGCGGGCGCCCCTTCTGCGCGAGGGCCCCGCCGACGCAGGTCAGGAGAACCCATGGCCCCGAGCCCTGAGCGTGCTGCCGAGATCGAGCGCATCTTCGCCGACCCGCTCCAGCGACTGCAGGGCATCCTGGCCCGTGACGAGCGGCGCCTCGACGCGCGGCGCCACGACATCGCCGAGGCACGGCAGGCCCTGCTGCAGCTGGTGTCCAGCTTCGCCAGTCCCGACGCGGTCCGCGGCACCCCGGTGTGGGAGGTGGTCGCGGCCGAGCTGGCGTCGGACCTGGTGCGACACCTGCTCGCGACCACCACCGACGTCGTCCGCAGCTCGGTGCTGAGCCTGGACGTCGGTCCCGGCCTGGACCGGGACAGCATCATCGAGGGCCAGGGGTACCTGCGCAGCGGGCGCTTTCGCCAGCGCACCCTCTACCCGATGGACGTGATGGAGACGCCGGCCGGTCGGCAATGGGTCCGGTCGTGGGGACTGGTGGGGGAGGTGCAGCGGCTCAGCCTGGCGCCGCCGAGCGACTTCGCGATCTTCGACGACGACGCGGTCATGGCAGTCGCGACGTGGGGCGATGCCGCGACCGACTACGTGCTGATCCGCGAGCCGATGATCGTGGCGGCGTTCACGGCCCTGTTCGAACGGTCCTTCGAGAGGGCCCTGCCGGTGGCTGGTGAGCAGGCGGAGGGTGACGCCGCGACGGGGGACCTGCAGCTGCTCCGGCTGCTGGGCCGGGGGCTCAAGGACGAGTCGATCGCCCGATACCTCGGCGTCAGCCTGCGTACCGTGCGACGCCGGGTGGCACACCTCATGGACGTGCACGCGGCCGAGACCCGCTTCCAGCTGGGGGTCGCGGCCGCCCGCGCCGATCTCGTGACGCTCGGGAGTCCGGCGGACCGGTAGCCTTCAGCGGTACGGGCCCCGTGCGCACCAACGCCAGGGGCCTGACGCATGACCACGCAGTCCCAGACGTGAGAGAGGTGCCGGTATGCCGGCGATCGTGCTCGTGGGCGCCCAGTGGGGCGACGAGGGCAAGGGCAAGGCCACCGACCTGATGGGCAGCGACGTCGACTACGTCGTCAAGTTCAACGGCGGCAACAACGCCGGCCACACCATTGTCGTCACCACGAACGGCAAGAGTGAGAAGTACGCGTTGCACCTCTTGCCGTCGGGGATCCTCACCCCGGGGTGCACACCCGTGATCGGCAACGGTGTCGTGATCGACCTCGCGGTGCTGTTCCACGAGATCGACGACCTGCAGGCTCGCGGCGTCGACACCTCGAAGCTGCTGGTCAGCGCCAACGCGCACATCATCGCGCCCTACAACCGGGTGCTCGACAAGGTCACCGAGCGCTTCCTGGGGTCCCGGCGCATCGGCACCACCGGTCGCGGCATCGGCCCGACCTACGCCGACAAGATGTCGCGCAGCGGCATCCGGGTGCAGGACCTGTTCGACGAGAAGATCCTGCGCCAGAAGGTCGAGGCAGCGCTCGCCTTCAAGAACCAGGTGCTCGCCAAGATCTACAACCGGCGAGCCGTCGAGGTGGACGAGGTGATGGACGAGCTGCTCGGGTATGCCGCGCGGTTGCGTCCCATGGTCGCCGACACCGCGCTGGTGCTCGAGAAGGCGCTGGACGCCGGCGAGACCGTGCTCCTCGAGGCGGGACAGGCGACGCTGCTCGACGTCGACCACGGCACCTACCCGTTCGTCACCTCCTCGAACGCCACCGCCGGCGGGGCGTGCACCGGCTCGGGCATCCCCCCGACCCGCATCGACCGGGTCATCGCGATCCTCAAGGCGTACTCGACGCGGGTCGGGGAAGGGCCGTTCCCGACCGAGCTCTTCGACGACATGGGCGAGTTCCTCCGCAAGACCGGCGCCGAGTACGGCACGACCACGGGGCGCCCGCGACGCTGCGGCTGGGTGGACACGGTCGTCGGCCGCTACGCGACGCGGATCAACGGAGTCACCGACTTCGTCATTACCAAGCTCGATGTCCTCACCGGGCTGGACAAGGTCCCGGTGTGCGTCGCCTATGACATCGACGGCGTGCGACACGAGGAGATGCCGGTCAACCAGACCGACTTCCACCACGCCAAGCCCGTCTACGAGGACCTCGACGGGTGGTGGGAGGACATCTCCAAGTGCCGCACCTTCGAGCAGCTGCCGGCGAACGCCCGGGCCTACGTGCTGCGCCTCGAGGAGCTCATCGGCGCCCGGGTCTCGGCCATCGGCGTCGGCCCGGGTCGCGACGAGATCATCAGCCGCCACTCCCTCCTCGGTGACTGACCAGAGCCAGCCACCGGCGGGCCCGGCGTCCGGACAGCCGGTTCGCGTGCAGTTCACCAAGTGGGGAGGTGGGCGGCACTGGGGTGTCGACGTCCGGTGGTTGGGCGAGGACGAACACGGTCGGTGGCTGGGGTGGCCAGGAGGCACGGTCTGGAGCAGGCCGGGCGCCGACTTCTCCGCGCAGGGGCTGCAGGTGGGGCTGTTTCCCCGGGATCGCGGCTTTGCGGCGACCTTCTACGAAGCCGTGGCCGATTACGCCTTCCGCGTCTACGTCGACGTGGCCACCCCTCCGGTGTGGAGACAGGGTGTCATGACGTGCGTCGACCTCGACCTCGACGTCGTGCAGACCTTCGAGGGTGACGTGGCGGTTCTGGACGAGGACGAGTTCGCCCAGCACCAGGTCGAGCTCGGCTACCCGCCGGTGCTGGTCATCGAGGCGCAGGCCGAGTGCGAACGAGCGCGCGAGGAGCTGGTCGGGGACGCCTCGCACTTCGCCGAGCCGCTGGCCGCCCACTGGCGCGGCGTCCTGGCCGGCTTGGTCGGTTGACGTCGGCCGCAGCGCTCAGTGGACCCGGACGACCGTCATCCGGTGGGCCGCGCGGGTCAGGG
>DASUKI010000150.1:0-19320 GCA_036278855.1 Pedococcus sp. | reverse complement strand
AGGGTGTCGTTCATCCAGCCCATGTTCCACTTCAGGCCGAACCCGAGGCCTCCCATGCTGGTGGGCTTGGTGACGCCGGGCCAGGACGTGGACTCCTCGGCGATCGTGACGACGCCGGGGACCCGCTTGTATGCCGTGGCGTTGGCTTCCTGGAGCAGGCCCACCGCCTCGAGGTTCTCGTGTCCGCCGTGCACGTTGGGGAGCCACTCGCCGTCCCGCCGCGCGTAGTCCAGGTAGAGCATCGAGGCGACCCCGTCGACGCGCAGCCCGTCGACGTGGAACTCCTCGAGCCAGAAGACGGCGTTGGCCACCAAGAAGTTGCGCACCTGCTGGCGCCCGAAGTCGAAGATGTAGGAACCCCACTCGGGGTGCCAGCCCCTGCGCGGATCCGGGTGCTCGTAGAGGGGAAGCCCGTCGAACTGCGCCAGCGCCCAGGGGTCGGTCGCGAAGTGACCGGGCACCCAGTCGAGGATCACGCCGATGCCGGCCTGGTGCAGCCGGTCGACGAGGACCCGGAAGTCGTCGGGCCTGCCGAACCGCGCGGTCGGGGCGTAGTAGCTCGTGACGTGGTAGCCCCACGAGGGTGGGTAGGGGTGCTCCATAACCGGCATGAGCTCGACGTGGGTGAAGCCGAGGTCGCGCACGTAGTTGACCAGGTGCTCGGCCAGGTCGCGGTAGGAGTGGCCCTGCCGCCACGAGCCGAGGTGGACCTCGTAGGTGCTCATCGGCCCGGTGTGCGGGTCGCGGCCGGCACGGCCCTGCATCCACTCCCCATCGCCCCAGTCGTAGCGCGAGTGCTCGACCGAGGAGGCGCGACCCGGGGGCAGCTCGGTGGCCCGGGCCATCGGGTCGGCCTTCTCGCGCACCCTGCCGTCGGCGCCGCGCACGAGGAACTTGTAGAGGGTCCCGTCGCCGACGCCGGGCACGAACAGCTCCCACACGCCGGACTCGCCGAGCAGCCGCATCGGGTGCATGCGGGTGTCCCAGTTGTTGAAGTCGCCGGCCACGTGGACGGCCTGGGCCCGCGGCGCCCACACCGCGAACGACGTCCCCACGACCCGGCCCATCGGGCCCGGGTACTCGCGGACGTGCGCGCCGAGCACCGTCCACAGCTGTTCGTGGCGGCCCTCCCCGATCAGGTGCAGGTCGATGGAACCCAGGGTGGGGGCGAACCGGTACGGGTCGTCCTGGACGTGCTCGATGCCGTCGCCGTAGGTCACCCCGACCCGGTAGTCCATGGTCTGGGTCGCGCCCTCACGCACGCCGCCCCACACGCCGTCTGCCTCGTGGTGCAGCTCGAGGAGCTCACCGTCCTCGAAGCGCACCACCACCTGCCCGGCGAAGGGCCGGTAGACCCGGATCCGCAGGCCTCCGGGCTCCACGTGGTGGCCGAGCAGGTCGTGCGGCTGCTGGTGGCGCCCGTCGGCCAGCGCGCGGATCGCCTCCTGCGGGGTCGACACGGCCGGTGGCGGCTCGGGCGTCCGGTCGACGGGAGGCTCCACGATCGGGGCGGCCGGGGCAGGCTCGCGAGTCCTCGGAGGATCCGGCGTGCCAGGAGCCGCCGGATCCTTCGAGGACTCGGGTGGGGTGGCGGACAGGGTGGGCTCGGGCTCGGGCTCGGGCGAGGTCGCCGCCGGCTTGGCCTTCTTGCCGAACTTCGGGCTCATGAGGGGTCCCTTCGTGCGTCGTCGAGCAGTCGGGCCACCGCAGCGGTGGGGATGGTGAGCCAGGTGGGGCGGTTGCGCGCCTCGTAGACCACCTCGTAGAGCGCCTTGTCCAGCTGGAAGGCGGTCAGCAGCGCGGAGTCCGCGCGCGGGTCGCGACCGGACTGCGCGGCATACCCGTCGAGGAACGCGCGCTGCGCGTCGGCAGCCCACTCGCGGGCACTCGCACCCGGGTGGGACTGCTCCCGGGAGCCGGCTGCGTAGTCGAACGAGCGGAGCATCCCCGCCACGTCGCGCAACGGCTGGTCGGGCAGGGCACGCTCGGCGAGCGGGCGCAGCGGCTCGCCCTCGAAGTCGAGCAGCACCCAACCCCGGTCCGGGACGCGGAGGACCTGACCCAAGTGGTAGTCGCCGTGGATGCGTTGCAGCACAGGCCACTTCGTGTTGACGGCCCGGTCGTAGACCGCGGCGACCTGGTGCTCGTGGGCAGCCAGCGCGGGCACCTCGGAGGCGGCTGCGACGTAGCGGGAGCGCATGCTCGCGATCGTGGCGGCTATGGCCTCCTCGGTAGCCGGCTCCGTGGGCAGCACCGTGCGGAGCACCTCGTGCACCTCGGCCGTCGCGGCGCCAAGCTCCCGCGCCGGGCCGGTGAAGTCGTCGCCTGCCGCGACCGAGCGCAGGGCGACGCGCCACGCGTCCTCGGTGCCGGGAAGGAACTCCTGGGCAAAGGCCAGGTGCCCGTACGCACGGGGGGCTTCGCCCCCCGTGTTCCCCCCGGGAGACGCGTCCGGTTGCCAGAACGGGTCGGGCCAGTGCGCGGTGACCGAGCCGACCATCGCGGGCACGCGGCGGCACCCGCCCTCGAAGAGGGCGCCCTGCACGGTCACGTCCGGGTTCTCGCCGGGGTGGAGCATGCGGAAGACCTTGCAGATCAACGGGTTGGGGGCTCCCTCGGCCGTGGCGCAGTCCAGGATCACCGAGGTGTTGGACTGCTCGCCGGACAGGACCCTTGAGCCCCGGACGTGCAGGTCCGCGGTCCAGGACGCGTGGCGGACGCCGGCCACGGCGGGCTCGGGAGTATCGGACATCCCACCGGCTTGGGGCACCGCCTGGCCGAGCGTCAGGGCGAGCAGCTGGCTGGCGTAGACCGGGTCGTGGGGTCCGTCGTAGACCCAGCGCCGGCCCAGCACGCTGTGCTCCATCGTGCCGACCAGCGCGTGCTGCGCCCCCTCGAGCGGGGCACCGCGGTAGGTGATGGGGACCTGGTAGACCACCGGCTCGGGGCCGCCCTCGTCCACGAGGAGCAGGGTCTCGACGCCCACCTCACCTGCGGGGTCGTCGAGCCGCCACGACCACAACCGGCGCAGGACCGGCAGACGACCCTTCGCGGCATACCACCGCTGGCGCGCCATCCACGGCGCGACCAGCTCGAGCTTGGTGGGGGAGATGGTGGCCCCGGTGTGGATCTCAGCCATGCGCGGCCCCCGGCACCAGGCGCAGCCAGAAGAAGTCGCGCGACCCGAGGGTCAGCGTGATCGTGCCGTCGTCGGAGACCTTCGGGAACCCCTGGCCGCCGAACAGGTCGGCCAGCTGGGCGCCCTTGAACTCCTCGGCCACCCGGATCGTGGCGGCTTGCGGGCGGCTGGCGAGGTTGTTGACGCACAGCACCGCCTCGTCGCCCGCGGCGCCGTCCTCGGTCCGCTCCACGCGCAGGAAGGCGAGGATGGCCTCGTTGTCGGCAGCGCACACCTCGAACTCGCCACGCCCGAACACCGGGTGCTGCTTGCGTACGGTCAGCATCGCCCGCAGCCAGTGCAGCTGGGAGGCGCTGCTGGCCATCTGGGCCTCGACGTTGACGTTGTTGTAGTGGTAGACGAGCGAGGACACGACGGGCAGGAAGAGCTTGCCCGGGTCGGTGCTCGAGAACCCGGCATTGCGGTCGGGCGTCCACTGCATGGGGGTGCGCACGGAGTCGCGGTCGTTGAGCCAGATGTTGTCGCCCATCCCGATCTCGTCGCCGTAGTAGAGGCAGGGCGACCCGGGCAGGGACAGCAGCAGGGCGTGGATCAGCTCGATCTCGGCCCTCGAGTTGTCGAGCAGCGGGGCGAGCCGGCGACGGATGCCGACGTTGGCCCGCATGCGCGGGTCGGGCGCGTACCAGCCGTACATCGCGGCCCGCTGCTCCGGCGTCACCATCTCGAGGGTGAGCTCGTCGTGGTTGCGCAGGAAGGTGCCCCACTGGCTGCCCTTCGGGATCGCCGGGGTGTCCGCCATGACGTCGATGACCGGTGCCGCCTTCTCCTCACGCAGGGAGTAGTAGAGCATCGGCATGACGGGGAAGTGGAAGCACATCTGGCACTCGGGGGCGTCCTCGGTGCCGAAGTAGTCCACGACGTCGGACGGCGGCTGGTTGGCCTCGGCGAGCAGGATCCGGCCGGGGTACTCCTCGTCGACCATGCGCCGGAGCTTCGTGAGGAACTCGTGGGTCTTCGGGTGGTTCTCGCAGTTGTGGCCCTCCTCCTCGTAGAGGTAGGGCACCGCGTCGAGCCGGAAGCCGTCGATCCCCATGTCGAACCAGAAGCGGACGACGTCGAACATCGCCTCGTGCACGGCCTCGTTCTCGAAGTTGAGGTCGGGCTGGTGGGAGAAGAACCGGTGCCAGAAGAACTGGCGCCGGATCGGGTCGAAGGTCCAGTTGGAGACCTCGGTGTCGATGAAGATGATCCGCGCGTCGGAGTACTTCTCGTCCGTGTCGGACCAGACGTAGAAGTCGCCGAAGGGGCCGTCGGGCTCGGCCCGGGACGCCTGGAACCAGGGGTGCTGGTCGCTGGTGTGGTTCATCACCAGGTCGGTGACGACGCGGATCCCGCGGGCGTGGGCCTGCGACACCAGCTCCTGGAAGTCCGGAAGCGTCCCGAACTCGGGCAGGACCTGGGTGTAGTCGGCGATGTCGTACCCGCCGTCGCGCAGCGGCGAGGCGTAGAACGGCGGCAGCCACAGGCAGTCGATGCCCAGCCACTGCAGGTAGTCGAGCCGGTTGATCAGGCCGGTGAAGTCACCGGACCCGGTGCCCTTGGAGTCGCCGAACGCCCGGACCAGCACCTCGTAGAAGACGGCGGTGCGAAACCACTCGGTATCGCGGCGCAGGCCCGTCTCGGGGAGGTTGAGACCCTGCATCAGTACCTCCTCACCGCGATGACGTGGACCGGCTCCGTTTCCGGCCCCAACCGGAGGTAGTTGTGCTCGCCCCACGGCCAGGAGGCCCCGGTGATGAGGTCCTCGGCGACGAACCCGTCGTGGTAGTCCAGGCCCAGCGCCGGCATGTCGAGGTGCACCGTCGACTCACGCGTGCTGTGCGGGTCGAGGTTGGCGACGACGATGACGGTGTCGTCCGAGCGCGGTTGCCCGTCGGGTCCCTGGTCCACCCTGCGCTTGGAGAAGGCGATGATGTTCTCGTCGTCGACGTGGTGGAAGGCGATGTTGCGCAGCCACTGCAGCGACGGGTGCGCGCGCCGGATCTCGTTGAGCCTGGTCAGGTAGGGCGCGAGCGACTGCCCCTCCTTGGGGCCGCCCGGCTGGTAATCCTGCCAGCGCCGGTCCTTGAACTCGTACTTCTCGTTGTCGATCTGCTCCTCTGCCCCGGGCCGGGCGACGTGCTCGATCAGCTCGTACCCGGCGTAGATGCCGTAGGTGGGGACCAGCGTGGCGGCGAGGGCCGCCCGCAGCTTCCACGCCGCCGGGCCGCCGAACTGCATGTACGGGGTGAGGATGTCGTGCGTCGTGGGCCAGAAGGACGGACGCATGTATGCCGCGGCCTCACCGGAGAGCTCGCGGAGGTACTCCTCGAGCTCCCACTTGTGGTTGCGCCACGCGTAGTAGGTGTACGACTGCTGGAAGCCCACCTTGGCCAGGGTGTGCATCATCGCCGGCTTGGTGAACGCCTCGGCCAGCCAGATCACCTCGGGATGGTCCCTGGCCACGTCGTCGATGATCCACTGCCAGAACTCCACCGGCTTGGTGTGCGGGTTGTCGACCCGGAAGATCTTGACCCCGTGGTCGATCCACACCTGGATGACCCGGCGCATCTCGGCATAGATGCCCGCGGGGTCGTTGTCGAAGTTCAGCGGGTAGATGTCCTGGTACTTCTTGGGCGGGTTCTCCGCGTAGGCGACGGTGCCGTCGGCGCGGGTGGTGAACCACTCCGGGTGTGCCTTCACGTACGGGTGGTCGGGCGAGCAGTTGAGGGCGATGTCCAGCGCCACCTCCATGCCGAGTCGCTCCGCCTCGGCGACGAACGCGTCGAAGTCGTCGAAGGTGCCCAGGCTCGGCTCGATGGAGTCCTGGCCGCCGTGCTCGTTGCCGATGGCGTACGGGCTGCCCGGGTCGTCGGGATGGCACTCGAGGGAGTTGTTGCGTCCCTTGCGGTTGGTGGTGCCGATGGGGTGCACGGGGGTGAGGTAGACGACGTCGAAGCCCATGGCGGCCACCGCCGGGAGCCGCTTCGCCGCGGTGCGCAGGGTGCCGGTGGTCCACCTGCCCGTCTTCGGGTCGCGGGTAGCACCCTCGGACCGGGGGAAGAGCTCGTACCAGGCGCCGTACAGCGCGCGCTCGCGCTCCACGTGGAGCGGGTGGCTCGGGGAGGGGCTGACGAAGTCGCGCAGCGGCCGGGCGGCGAGCTCGGCGTGCACGGCGGGGTCGGTGCCGGCCCGCAGCCGGGCCATGGCCGGCCGACCGGCGTCACGCAGCCCGGTCACGGCGTCCTCGAGCGGCTGCACCTGGGCGGGCGTCCGACCCACCTCGGCGATGGCCCGCTCGAGGACCAGGGCGCCCTCCTCGAGCATCAGGTCGGCGTCGATGTCGGCCGCGACCTTGATGGAGGCGTCGTGGTGCCAGGTGGCGTAGGGGTCGGACCAGCCCTCGACCCGGTAGGACCACAGGCCCGTCGCGTCCGCGGCGACGGTGGCCTCCCACGTGTTGAGGCCTGCGTTGGTGCAGGTCATCGGGGTGGCGTGCTCAGTGCCGTCGGGTGCCACCAGGACCACGGTGGCGTTCACGGCGTCGTGCCCCTCGCGGAACACCGTCGCGCCCACCGTGAACTCCTCGTCGACCACTGACTTGGCGGGGCGCAGGCCGCCGTCGACGAGAGGCGTCACGTCCTGGACAGGGATCCGCCCGATGGGCGACTGCGGTGGTGCGGTGACGGGGACCGGAGCCCCGCTTGGACGGGAACCGGTGGCCCCCGAGCCAGTTCCCTCCGGTGCGACGGGCGTGGTTGCAGGCGGAGTCGCAGTCACGCGCACGACGCTACTCGGTTTACCCTTTCGCGCACGTCCCGCCACCATCTGGGCGGGACGGGCGCAGCGAGCCGGACGCCGCTGCGGAAGTCGCCTGCAACTTGATGAAAACTTTGCAAGAAGACGTCAAGAGCACTGCCGGGCCTGATCTAGGATGGCCCCTCGTGAAGGCCATCCGACGCTTCAGCGTCCGTACCGTTCTCCCCGAGCCGATCGCCGCCCTCGGCGACCTCGCCAGCAACCTGCGCTGGTCCTGGCACCCGCAGACGCGTGACCTGTTCCAGCGGATCGACCCCGAGCGCTGGCAGACCGTCCGCAAGGACCCGGTCCGGTTGCTGTCGGCGCTCTCGCCGCACGAGCTCGCCGACCTGGCCGGCAGCAGCGAGTTCGTCGCCGCGGTCGCGGAGGCGAAGGCCGACCTCGACCAGTACCTCACCGAGCCCCGCTGGTACCAGGCCTGGGCGCAGGAGGTGCAGGGGGGCGCCCCGGCCGCCATCGGATACTTCAGCCCCGAGTTCGGCCTCACCGAGGTGCTGCCCCAGTACTCCGGCGGGCTCGGCATCCTCGCCGGCGACCACCTCAAGACCGCGTCCGACCTCGGCGTGCCCATCGTCGGCGTCGGCCTGTTCTACAAGACCGGCTACTTCAAGCAGAGCCTCAACCACGACGGCTGGCAGCAGGAGACCTACCCCGTCCTCGACCCCGACGAGCTTCCCCTGAGCCTGCTGCGGGAGGCGGACGACACGCCCTGCGTCATCACCCTCGCCCTCCCCGGCGGCCGCAGCCTGCACGCCCACGTCTGGCGCGCCCAGGTCGGTCGGGTCCCGCTGCTGCTCCTGGACTCCGACGTCCCGCAGAACGACGAGGCCGCGCGCAACATCACCAACCGCCTCTACGGCGGCGGCGGCGAGCAGCGGCTCCAGCAGGAGATGCTGCTCGGCATCGGCGGCGTGCGCGCCCTTCGCCTGTGGTCGCGGCTGACCGGCGCCCCGACGCCGGACGTCTACCACACCAACGAGGGCCACGCCGGGTTCCTCGGCGTCGAGCGCATCCACGAGCTCTCCACCGCCCACGGACTCGACTTCGACGAGGCCCTCGAGGCGGTCCGCGCCGCGACGGTCTTCACCACGCACACCCCCGTGCCGGCGGGCATCGACCGGTTCGACGCCGACCTGATCCGACTGCACTTCGGCGGCGACAACGCGGTCGAGGGCGTCCCGGTCGAGCGGCTCCTCGAGCTCGGTGCAGAGGACTACCCGGGTGGCCAGGCCGGCATGTTCAACATGGCGGTCATGGGCCTGCGGCTGGCGCAGCGCGCCAACGGCGTCTCCAAGCTGCACGGGGTCGTGAGCCGGGAGATGTTCGATGGCCTGTGGCCGGGGTTCGACGACGCCGAGGTCCCGATCAGCAGCGTCACCAACGGCGTCCACGCCGGCACCTGGGTCGACCGCCGCGTCTATGAGCTCGCCGACAAGTTCATCGGCACCCACCACCTCGAGCGTGACAACGCCTGGGACCGCATCTCCGACGTCCCGCGCGAGGCGATCTGGGCGACCAAGCGCGACCTGCGCGAGCAGCTCGTGGTCGAGGCCCGCCGACGCCTGAAGTCCTCGTGGACCAAGCGCGGCGCCAGCCCTGCCGAGCTCGGCTGGGTCGAGGACGCGCTCGACCCAGACATCCTGACCATCGGCTTCGCCCGCCGCGTGCCGACCTACAAGCGCCTGACCCTCATGCTGCGCGACCCCGAGCGGCTCAAGCGCCTCCTGCTCCACCCGGAGCGCCCGATCCAGCTCGTCATCGCCGGCAAGTCCCACCCGGCCGACGACACCGGCAAGCAGCTGATCCAGCAGATGGTGCGCTTCGCCGACGACCCCGAGATCCGGCACCGCATCGTGTTCCTGCCGAACTACGACATCGCCATGGCCCAGTACCTCTACCCGGGGTGTGACGTCTGGCTCAACAACCCGCTGCGCCCGTTCGAGGCGTGCGGCACGTCCGGCATGAAGGCTGCCCTCAACGGCGGGCTCAACCTGTCCATCCTCGACGGCTGGTGGGACGAGTGGTTCGACGGTGAGAACGGCTGGGCCATCCCGACCGCCGACGGTGTCGAGGACGCGGACCGTCGTGACGACCTCGAGGCGTCCGCGCTCTACGACCTCATCGAGAACTCCGTGGCGCGCCGGTTCTACGACCAGGACGCCACGGGGGTGCCGCAGAACTGGCTGTCGATGATCACCCACACGCTGCAGACGCTCGGCCCCAAGGTGCTGGCCAGCCGCATGGTCCGCGACTACACGACCCAGCTCTACGGCCCTGCGGCACGCGCCGGCTGGGCGCTGAACGGCCCGGACTTCGCCGGCGCCAAGGCGCTGGCCACCTACAAGGAGAAGGTCGTCGCCGCCTGGCCGGCCGTCCACGTCGACCACGTCGAGTCCTCGGGCGTCTCGGACTCCCCGCAGATCGGCGACACCCTCCACGTGCGCGCGTACGTCTCGCTCGGCGAGCTGTCGCCGGAGGACGTGGACGTGCAGGTTGTGCGCGGTCGAGCGCAGGACACCGACGACCTCACCGACGTGGAGTGCGACTCGCTGCACCACGTGGAGTCCTACGAGGGCGGACGCCACCAGTTCGCCGGCGACTTCGCGCTGGCCCGCACCGGCTCCTTCGGCTACACCGTGCGGATCCTGCCCAAGCACGAGGGGCTGGCGAGCACCAGCGAGCTCGGGCTGGTCGCCAACGCCTGAAAAGCCCTGCGGGACATGGGTATGCCGCGTGCGCGCCTCGCGCACGCGGCATACCCATGGTTGTGGTCGGGACTGCTTGCGTCTGCGGTTTTGCCCACCAGGTGGGCAACACCGCAGACGCAACCAGGTCGGGGCGGGGCTCAGCGACCGTGGAGGAGCTCGACCACGGGGGCCAGGAGCTCGGCGTTGAAGACCCCGGCACAGATGTAGGAGATGCCGGTGGCGTCCCGGCGGCGCTGCAGGGTGTCCGCCATCTCCTGTGGCGTGCCGCGCAGGATCGACTGCGAACCGGCCGCCTCCAGCTTCTCGACCGTGATGCCCATCCGCTGCTCGAGCCACGGCGGGATGTGGTCGCCGACCGCGGACAGGTTGAGGTTGAGCGTGACCTCACGACCTGACGCCGCGTCGGTGACGACCCGCGCCATGCGCGCGAGCTCCTGCGCGTCGGCGTAGGGCGATGCACCGAGCGCCACCACGTCGGCCGTGCGCCCGGCGAGCGCGAGCATCCGGGGTCCGGAGGCGGCGACGGTGACGGCGGTGCCGGGCGTGCGCTCGCGGACCGCGCCGATGGTGCGCTCGAGGTGCGCCACCCGCTCGCCGGGCGAGCCGAACGGGACTCCGAGCTGCTCGGCCTCGGCGGCCGAGTCCGGACGCCCTGCGCCCAGGCCCATCTCCAGGCGACCGCCGGACAGCAGGTCGAGCGCGGCCGCGTCGGCGGCGACGAGGCCGGGGTTGCGCAGCGGGGTGGCGATGACGTACGGCCCGACGTGCAGCCGCTCGGTGACGACGGCGGCAGCCGTGCAGGCGGGCATCGCGGCCGTCGCGTCGAGGTTGTCGGGGACCAGCAGCGCGTCGAAGCCCAGCTCCTCCACCCGCTGGGCCAGGTCGAGCCAGCCAGGTCCGTCCTGCGGCATCCCCACGAGCCCGAACCGGAACGGGGTGGTCATGGTCGCCTCCTCCTCGTCGCCCCACGGCGGGGCACGTTCTCCACCATGTCCGCTCGTCGGGCCGCCCGCATCGTCCGGGGGGCGACACCGCGGCTACTCCCCGGGCGGCAGGACGGTGCGCGCGTCTCGCTCCGTGACGAGCGCGTCCGACCGGCCCCTGGCGCCAATAGAATCCCCGCGTGGCCTGGTCACTGTGGTTCGCGCTGCTCGGCGCCGCGGTCCTGATCTCCCTGACCCCCGGGGCCGGCGCGATCAACACGATGGCCAACTCGATCGGCGTGGGCTGGGCGCGGTCGATCTGGGGGATCCTGGGCCAGCAGCTCGCCCTGCTGGTGCACATCGCCGTCGTCGCGGCCGGCGTGGGCCTGCTCGTCGCCGAGTCGCCGACCCTGTTCAACGTCGTCCGCTACTCCGGCGCCGCCTACCTCGTGTTCCTCGGCATCCGCCAGCTCCGCTCGCGGGGTGGCGGAGCGGACGAGGGGTCCGTGCACCACCCCCGGGCGTCCCACTGGGCGATGTTCCGCAGGGGAGTCCTGGTCAACCTCACCAACCCCAAGGCCGTGGTGTTCTTCCTGGCCTTCACCCCGCAGTTCATCCGGCCCGAGCGGCCGATGGCGACGCAGTACGCCGTGCTCGCCGCGACCGTCGTCGTCGTGGACGTGCTGGTCATGTGGTTCGTGTTCGCGTTCGCCGCGCGCGGGCTGCGTCGCCTGACGCACGACGAGCGGGGCCGGCGTCGGCTCGGCCGCGTGTTCGGTGGCCTGTTCGTCGGGGTCGGGGCGTTGCTTGCCACCGTGCACTGACGGCGGCGCCGCTCAGGCCCGCTCGACGATGCGGTAGACGCGGATGCTCGCCGGCCCGATCTCGACCGGGCCGGGAAGGACCGTGTCTCCCGGAGGGCCGGGCCGCTCGTCCGTGGAGTCCCAGAGCAGCTGGTATGCCGCGTGGCCGGGCCCCTCGGGCAGGCTCACCTTGCCGGGTGCGGCCTCGCCGTGCAGGACGACGAGGACCGACTGCTCGCCGAGCCAGGCGCCGTCGAGGAGCATCTGGAGGGTGCGGGTCGCCGGGTTCTCCCAGTGCCCGGGCTGCATCTCCTCACCGTCGGAGCCGAACCATGCCAGGTCGGCGCTGCCGTCCTCGTGGACCTCGCGCCCGGTGAAGAAGCTGCGCTGCCGCAGCACGGGGTGGTCAGCCCGCAGGCGGGCCAGGAAGCGGGTGGTCTCCAGGAGGTCCTGCTGCCACGGTGCCAGGTTCCAGTCGAACCAGGTCGTCTCGTTGTCCTGGCAGTAGGGGTTGTTGTTGCCGCCCTGGCTGCGGCCGAGCTCGTCACCGGCGTTGAGCATGGGAACGCCGGTGGCCAGCAGCGTGGTGCCGAGCAGGTTGCGCATCGAGCGCCGCCGCGCCTGTTCGACGTGCGCCGCGTCGGCGCCCTCCGCGCGGCCTTCGACCCCGTGGTTCCACGAGCGGTTGGCGTCCGTGCCGTCCTGGTTGCCCTCGCCGTTGGCGGCGTTGTGCTTGACGTCGTAGCGGGTCAGGTCCGCGACGGTGAACCCGTCGTGGGCGGCGACGAAGTTGACTGACGCCACCGGTCCGCGGTCCCGGCCACCGAACAGGTCCTGCGATCCGGCCAGCCGGGTGGCGAGCTCACGCACGCCGTGGCCCGGGTGTCCGCCCTCCTGACCACGCAGGTCGCCCAGCCAGAAGGTGCGCACGGAGTCGCGGAACCGGTCGTTCCACTCGGAGAAGGGCGGCGGGAACTGTCCGGTGCGCCACCCGTGCATGCCCACGTCCCACGGCTCGGCGATGAGCTTGACCCGGGAGAGCACCGGGTCGGTGCGCAGGGCGACGAGGAACGGGTGGTTGGGGTCGAAGTCGTCGTTCTGTCCGCGACCGAGCGCGACCGCGAGGTCGAACCTGAAGCCGTCCACGTGGCACTCGTTGACCCAGTAGCGCAGCGAGTCCAGCACCATGCGGCAGACCATGGCGTGCCGCAGGTCGAGGGTGTTGCCGCAGCCGGTGACGTCGATGTCCTCGCCGCGCTCGTCGAGGCGGTAGTAGGCGCGGTTGTCCAGTCCGCGCCACGACAGCGAGGCACCGATCCGGGAGGACTGCTCCGCGGTGTGGTTGTAGACGACGTCGAGGATGACCTCGATGCCCTCCGCGTGGAGCAGCTTGACCATGCCCTTGAACTCGTCGACGACTCCCTGCGGGTCGTCGCTCGAGGCGTACGCCGCGTGCGGCGCGAAGAAGCCCAGGGTGTTGTAGCCCCAGTGGTTGGTCAGCCCCCTGCGCACCACCTCCGGCTCGGAGGTGAACGCGTGCACCGGCAGCAGCTCCACCGCGGTGGCGCCGACCGACCTCAGGTGCGCCACGACCGCGGGGTGGCACAGGCCGGCATACGTGCCTCGGAGGTGCTCGGGCACCCCTGGGTGGCACGCGGTGAGGTTGCGCACGTGCGTCTCGTAGAGCACCGACTCGGCGAACGGTGTGTGCGGGGGCCGGTCGTCGCCCCAGTCGAAGCTGTCCTCCACCACGACGCAGCGCGGCATGGAGCCGGCGGAGTCGAGGGTGTTGCGCAGCACGTCGTCCCCGTCGTGCGGGCCGTCGACGGGGTGGGCGTAGACCGCCGGCGACCAGCTGACGTCGCCCTCCACCGCCTTGGCGTAGGGGTCCAGCAGCAGCTTCTCGGGGTTGTAGCGCAGCCCCTCCGCGGGTCGCCAGGGTCCGTCCGCCCGCAGGGCGTACCGCTGGCCGGGCCGGACGCCGGGGAGGAAGCCGTACCAGGTCCCGTGGGTGCGCTCGGTGAGCGGCACCCGTCGCTCGGTGGTGCCGGCCCGGTCGCCGGGCTCGAACAGGCAGACCTCGACCGCCTCGGCGTGACCGGCGTAGACGGCGACCTCCGCCCCGCCCTCGACCAGGGTGATCCCGGGTGTCGGCGGCAGGTCGCGCGAGCGCGCGGAGGGCGACATGGCCCTCAGCCTAGGCAGTCGTTACGGTGGCTTCGTGACCGATCCGACTTCCCTGCCCAACTTCCCGCCGCCCCCGGATGAGCACCCGCTGCGCGGCCGGGTGCTCGACGCGCTGATCGACCAGGGCCTCAAGCCCGACATCGACTCCGACGGTGACGTGGCGTTCGTCGTGCAGGACCAGCAGCTGTTCGTGCGCTGCACCGAGGGCGACTTCCAGATCATGCGGGTGTTCGGCCAGTGGGCCATCGGCGACGCCGTCCCCGCCGACCCGCTCAAGCGCCTCGAGACCTGCAACGAGCTCACCCTGCAGCTCAACATCGTCAAGGCGGGGCTGGCCAACGACACCCTGGTCGTCACCGCCGAGCACATCGTCACGCCCACGAGCGACGTCAACGCACTCACGCAGGTGAGCATCCAGCTCGTGCTCGCCGGCGTGCAGATGTGGCACGAGCGCATCGTGGGCGGGCCGGCCGGTGCCCCCGGCAGCGGCCAGCCCACCCCCGACGGCGGTCAGGGATGAGCGACAGCGTCCGCGTCGAGGTCGACGGCGGCATCGCCACCATCCGCCTCGACCGGCCACCGATGAACGCCCTCAACGCCGAGGTGCAGGCCGCGCTCGCCGCCGCCGCCACCGAGGTCGGCGA
The DNA here is from genome assembly GCA_036278855.1 of Pedococcus sp. GTDB lineage: Bacteria > Actinomycetota > Actinomycetes > Actinomycetales > Dermatophilaceae > Pedococcus. The sequence goes on along the minus strand of DASUKI010000150.1, from coordinate 5,058 downwards.
GCGGCGGGACGTCAGCGCCGTCATCGTCTACGGCGGCGAGAAGGTCTTCGCGGCCGGCGCCGACATCAAGGAGATGGAGGCCATGTCCTACACCGACATGGCCGACCACTCCGTCACCCTCCAGCACTTCACCCGCGCGCTGGCCCGCATCCCGAAGCCCACGGTGGCCGCCATCACCGGGTACGCCCTCGGCGGCGGGTGCGAGGTGGCGCTCGCGTGCGACTTCCGGGTCGCCGCGAAGAACGCCAAGCTCGGCCAGCCCGAGATCCTGCTCGGCATCATCCCTGGCGCCGGTGGCACCCAGCGCTTGGCGCGTCTCGTGGGGCCGGCGCGGGCGAAGGACCTGGTGTTCTCCGGCCGGTTCGTGAGCGCGGACGAGGCGCTGGCGATCGGGCTCGTCGACGAGGTGGTCGAGGCCGAGGACGTGTATGCCGCGGCGAGACGCCGCGTCGAGCCCTACGTCGGTGGGCCGGCCCACGCGCTGCGCGCGGCCAAGGAGGCGGTCGACCGCGGCCTCGAGGCGGACCTCGAGACCGGGCTGGAGATCGAGCGGATGCTGTTCGCGTCGCTGTTCGCCACCAAGGACCGCGAGACCGGGATGCGGTCGTTCGTGGAGAACGGCCCCGGCAAGGCGAAGTTCGAGGGCCGGTGAGCCGGGCGGCGAGCGCCGAGGACGTCGAGCGCGCGTTCCACACCGTCGGCATCACCGGCGTGAAGCCGGGCTGAGCCCGTCGTGACCTCGGCGGCCAACGCCGACATGTCGCCGGCCGAGCACGGCGAGCCCGCGCCGTGGGGACTGCCCCGCCCGCTCGCCTGGGTGCGCTGGGTCGGCTGGGCGCTGGCGAACCGCGCCTTCACCCGCCACCACCTGCTCAGCTACCTGCGCATGGCGCATGCCAGTGCCCGGTGCCGTTCGCTGCGGTTCGAGGGCCCGGTGTTCATCGGCCCCGACGTCCGCTTCGAGGTCCGGGAGGGCTACGGGCGCCTCGTCGTCGGCGCCTACACCCACGTCGGCGCCCATTCCCGGCTCCGCGCCCACGAGGGCACGCTGCGGATCGGCCGCAAGTCGGTGATCGGCATCCGCAACACGGTCAACTGCTGGCTCGACATCTCGATCGGAGAGGCCTGCCTTTTCGGTGACGACGTCTACGTCTGCGACTTCGACCACCGGACCGAGGACCTCGCCACCCCCATCAAGGACCAGGGCATCGTCAAGTCGCCCGTGCGCATCGGCGACGACGTCTGGCTCGGCACCAAGGTCGTCGTGACGAGGGGGACCGACATCGGCGACCACAGCGTGGTCGCGGCCGCTGCTGTCGCCCGCGGCGTCTACCCGCCGAAGGTGGTCGTCGCCGGGGTGCCCGGCAGGGTGGTCAGGTCGCGGGGCTGAGCCGGGCGTCGAGTGCCGGGAAGGCCCCGTCCCGTCCGGCCAGTCGCCGGGCCTCGGCCACGGCCTGCTCGCGGCGGCCGTCCTCGACGAGCTGCGCCAGCTCGTGGAACTCGCGCCGGTGCTGCTCGGCGCGACGTCTCGCATAGTCGGCCGACTCCCCACGGGTCACGAGGAACGCCCAGTCGCTGGACAGCCCGTGGAACAGCGTCGTCAGGAGCTGGTCGAGGTCGGGTCGGCGGGTCCGCAGGCGCCCGGCGGCGCGCTCGCGCCCGACCAGGTCGAGCCAGCGGCGCTGGAGCCACTCGTTCTCGTGCGCGATCTGCCGCACCGCCGGCCCGCTCCACACCGAGAAGTCCTTGCCCGCACCCCACGACCCCTCGCCGAGGTCCAGCTCGCCGGCGACGTGGCCGGCATCGATTGCCTTCTCGAGGGTCGTGACCGTGACACCGGCGGCGCGCAGCGCGCGCACCGCCTGACCGAGGAACGCAGGGCCCTCGTGCCACCAGTGGCCGAACAGCTCGGTGTCGTATGCCGCGACCACCAGTCCCGGCGCTCCCGTCACCTCGCGCGCCTGCTCGAGCCGACGGCGCACGTTGTCGACGAAGTGCCCAACGTCGGCGCGCACCCGGGCCGCCGCGGCCCGTGGGTCGTACGGCGCCTTGTGCTCGACGCCGACGCCGGGCTCGGTGACGGACCAGAGCCGGATCCCGGTGTACTCCTCCCGGGCGTGGAAGTCGCGGTACGCCGCGGCGACCGGGTAGCCGCTGCGTGAGGACCAGACGAGGTTGGTCACCGACAGGTCGCGCGGCACCGCCACCACCGAGGAGCCCCGCACCCGCCAGGCACCGTGCGGGTGGCCGCCGGCGTCCCGGACGGTCTGCTCGTCGACCACGAAGTGGCCCACCCCTGCGGACTCGAAGGCCGGCGCCAGCCACGGGGCCCAGCCGCACTCGGGGGACCACGCCCCGGTGGGTCGCACGCCCAGCCGCCACGTCGCGTCGTCGAGCCCGGCGGCCAGGGCAGTCGGCGCGAACTCGGGCTGCAACAGGGGGAGGAAGGGGTGGGCGGCGGGGCCACCCAACAGCTGCACCACGCCGGCGTCGCGAAGGGAGCGCAGCACCGGGGACCCACCCGCGGGCCACCGTGAGGCGAGCAGCGAGCAGGCCCGCCGCGACGCGGCATACTCCTGCTCGGCCACCGCACGGCGGTGCGGGTCAGGGTCGAAGCCCAGCTCGCGCGCCCGCAGCTGCCACGACCCGGCCCAGGTGGCGGCGTCACGCCGCATCCGCGGGTGGTCGAGCTGGGCGGCGAGCACGGGCGTCACCCCGAGGGTGAGCACGTCGCGATGTCCCTCTGCCGCAAGGGAGTCCAGCTCCGCGACCACGGGCAGGTAGGACTCGACCCACGCCTGGAAGAGCCACTCCTCACCGAGCGGCCAGACCCCGTGCCCGGGCAGCCACGGCAGGTGGCTGTGCAGGACCAGGCAGAAGGAGCCGGGCACGTGCGTCGTCACGCTGCGTCAGTCTGCCGCACCCGGGCAGGTGCGGCAGACTCGTGGCGGCAGGGCGCTAGTGGGTGTGGATGACCCCGCACAGGGCCGGGAGGCTGACCTCGTTGCCGGCAGGGTCGGCCACTCCGTTGTGGTCGGCGTCGGGGTTGGTCGCCAGGCCGTCGCCGTCGACGTCGACGCCGTGGACGACGATGGCGTACTGGTCGAGCGAGCCCAGCGAGGCGATGCCGTCACCGCTGTCGAGGTGGGTGAACTGCCGGGTCCAGTCGAGTGTCGTGCCCCGGTCGTTGGTGCCGTTGCTCAGGGTGACCTGCACGGGTCCGTACGACGGGAGCCCTTCGGCGAAGTCGATCAGCCCGTTGCCGTCGACATCGGCGGCCAGGCTCGGGCACTCGTTCATGGCCTGCTTGATGCCGTGGATGTGGGCGAGGTGGATGCCTGCGTCCACGCCGTTGACGGTGAGGTGGACCAGCAGGTGGGTGCCGCGTTCGGTGAGGTCGACGTGGCCGGTGCCGGCGCTGTTGACCTTGGCGAGGTCGGCGCTGAACTGACCGACGCGTGGGCTCCCCGCACTCGCGGGTGCGGCCAGGGCCGCGGCCGCGAGCGGGAGCGCGATGGCGGAGGCGAGGAGCATGGTGGTGCGTGTGGAGGGCATGGTGGTCCTTTCGCCGTTGGAGGTGCCACTCCATGACACGGTGCACCGGCCCACGGGGTTCACAGCGGGCGCACAGGTTCGTCACACGGACCGTCGCGCTGCGTGCGGAACCGCCCCGCCACCGGCTGGTCGGCTGCTCAGCCGCCCGGACGGTCCACCAGCCGGGCGAGCTTCTGGGGTGCCATCAGGCAGTAGCTCTCGGCCAGCAGCTCGGCGACCTCGCCCCAGTCGGTGCGGTCGTCGAGGACCATGCCCACCACGTGCGGGCTCCAGTCCGGTTTGTAGAACGGCAGGCCGCAGTGGACGAGGGCCTCGAGCTCCTCGCCCGAGGAACGGAAGGTCATGACGTCCGCGGGGCGCCCCAGCCGCGCGGCCAGGCCGAAGACGGACCCGCCGGAGGGGTCGACGTGGGCGAGGTGGGCGAAGGTGCGCTGCCGAATGCGCCACCGGACGCCGATCCAGGCGTCCTGCTCGTGCGTCTCGGGCAGTGCGAGGCAGATCCCGGCGACCCGCGCGACCAGCTCGGGGGACAGGTCGGGGGACGCCGGCCGGGTGGTGGCGTCCTGCTGCGGTGCGCTCACCCCTCGAGGGTAGGACTGGCCACCGACAGCCCAACCCGACACGAGGCTGTGGTGAAGTGGCCCCATGACCTCCCCGCTGGCAGGACGTCCCCGGCCCGGGACGGCACTGTCGGTACCACCGGGCCCGGGGCTGCGCCGCGGCCTGGTGGTCGACGCGGGCGAGCTGGTGGAGCGCTTCTCGCGCTCCTCGGGACCCGGCGGACAGGGTGTCAACACGACCGACAGCAGGGTCGAGCTCGACTTCGACCCGAGCACCTCGCGCGCCGTGGCGGCGCTGCCGCGGGCGACCCGCGAGCGGATGCTCGAGCGGCTCGCCCCGAAGCTGGTCGGCGGGAGGCTGGTCGTGGTCGCCTCCGAGCACCGCTCCCAGCGCCAGAACCGCGTCGCCGCCCGGCAGCGCCTGGCCACCATGCTGCGCGATGCGGCGGCGCCCGACCCGCAGACTCGTCGACCCACCCGGCCCACCAGGGGCTCGCAACGACGCAGGGTCGACGCCAAGAAGCGCAGGGGCCAGCTGAAGGCCGCCCGCCGCGTCGTCGACGACGGCTGAGGACGCCCCGTGGTGAGCGTCACGCGGCCGCGGCATGGGGAAACCACGCACGGGCTGTAAGGATGGCACCTGACCCACCTGACCACCTATGGAAGAGGACGATCAGCACATGAACATCGTCGTCTGCGTGAAGCACGTGCCTGACGCACAGTCCGACCGCACGTTCAACGAGTCCGACAACACCACCGACCGGGTGGGCGTTGACGGTCTGCTGTCCGAGCTCGACGAGTACGCCGTCGAGGAGGCCCTCAAGCTCGTCGAGGCCGGCGAGGGTGAGGTGACGGTCGTGACCGTGGGCCCCGACCAGGCGGCCGACGCCCTGAAGAAGGCGCTGCAGATGGGCGCCGACAAGGCCGTCCACGTCAAGGACGA
>DASUKI010000149.1:0-7269 GCA_036278855.1 Pedococcus sp. | reverse complement strand
CGTTCCTCGTCCCGGAGACCACCCGCACCAACCGCCGCGTGACGGCGACCCGGCTCGCCGGCGTCGCGGCCGGGCTGTGGGCGCTGGCCGGGGTCGGCACCACCGTGCTCACCATGGCCGACCTGAGCGGCACGCCGCTGTCCGACCCCGCGTTCAGCCAGCAGTTCACCACCTTCGCCCTGCGCCTCGAGATCACCAGGGTCAGCCTCATCACCGCCGCGGTCGCGGCCGTGGTGTCGATCGGTGCGCTGGTGGCGGTGAGCCGGGCCGCCATGGCCTGGCTGGCGGCCATCGCCGTCGCGGGGGTGCTCCCACTCGCCCTCGCGGGTCACGCGGCCGGGTCGACCGACCACAACGCAGCCGTCAACGCGCTCGCCGTGCACCTCGTCAGCGTCGTGGTCTGGGTCGGCGGCCTTCTCGCCCTCGCCATCCTGCGTCCCCTGCTCGGCCGCGACCTGGGCCCCAGCGCCGAGCGCTTCTCGGTCCTCGCCGGCTGGTGTTTCGGCGCGGTGGCGGTGTCGGGGGTCGCCAGTGCAGCGGTCCGGCTCGGCGGATGGGGCGGCCTCGCCACCACCTACGGCGCCCTGATCATCACCAAGTCGGCGGCACTCGTGCTGCTCGGGTGCGCGGGGTGGATGCACCGACGGTCCCTGCTGGGGCGGCTGCGCGCCGACGCCGGGGACGGGCGTGCGTTCGTGCGGCTCGTGCTCGGAGAGCTGGTCGTCATGGGCATCGCCACCGGAACGGCCGTCGCGCTGGCGCACAGCGCACCGCCGGTCCCGGACATCCCGCTCCCCAACGCCACGGCAGCGTTCGTGCTGACCGGCTACCCGCCGCCGCCGCCGCTGACGGCCGCGAGCTGGTTCACGACGTGGCGCACCGACTGGCTGTGGCTCTCGGTCGCACTTGTCGCCATGGGGCTCTACGTCGCTGGGGTGCGGCGACTTCGGCGGCGCGGGGACGCCTGGCCGGCGCACCGCACGCTGCTGTGGCTGCTCGGGTGGGCGGCCTTCATCTACTCCACATCCGGCGCCCCGGCCGTCTACGGCGCGGTGCTGTTCTCCGCGCACATGGTGATGCACATGGTCGTGGCCATGCTGATCCCGTTGCTGCTGGTCCCGGCGGCGCCGATCCTGTTGTCCCTCAGGGCGCTGCCCGCCCGACCCGACCGCACCTGGGGACCGCGCGAGCTCGTCCTGCAGGTCGTCCACTCGCGGGCCATGCGGGTGCTGTCCAACCCGGTGGTCGCCGCCGCGCTGTTCTTCTTCAGCCTCGCGATCTTCTACTACTCGCCCTTGTTCGAGCTGGCCCTGCGCACCCACACCGGGCACCTGCTGATGATCGCCCACTTCCTGCTCACCGGTTACCTGTTCGTCTGGGTGCTCGTCGGCATCGACCCCGGACCGCGCAAGTGGCCACCGGTCATCCTGGTCGTCGTGCTCTTCGCGACGATGAGCTTCCACGCCTTCTTCGGCGTGGTCATGACGACGGGCACCACGCTGCTGGCGCCGGGCTTCTTCGAGGCGATCCACCTGCCGTGGCTCACCGACCAGCTGGCGGACCAGCACAAGGCCGGCGCCATCGCGTGGGGCATCGGCGAGGCACCGACCCTGGCCCTGACGCTCATGGTCGCCATGGCCTGGATGCGCTCGGACCGGGCCGAGACCCGGCGCCGTGACCGACAGGCCGACCGTGACGGCGACGCGGAGCTCGCCGCCTACAACGCCCACCTGGCCGAGCTGAGGCGCCGGGACGACCGGCAGGGGAGGGCGTGACGATGCGGGTCGCGGTGGTGCAGGTCGCGTACGGCGACGACGAGCCGATGCAGGACCGGGTCGAACGGGTGGCGCAGCTGGTGCGCGAGCAACGTGGTCACGACCTCGTGGTGCTGCCCGAGCTATGGGCGCCGGGCGGGTTCGCCTACCGAGAGTGGACCGAGCGCGCCCAGCCGGTGGACGGCACGATCGGGCAGGCGATGTCGGCGGCCGCCCACGACGCCGGGGTCATGCTGCACGCCGGCTCGATCGTGGAACGTCCCGCCGATGGCGAGTCCGGCCCGCAGGGCCGGGGACTGTGGAACACCTCGCTCGTCTACGCCGCGGACGGCAGTCTCGCGGCGGCATACCGCAAGATCCACCGGTTCGGCTTCGGCGCCGGCGAGCCCAGGCTCATGGACGCCGGCGAGGAGGTCGTGCTCGTGGACCTGCCCGGCGGCGCCAGGGCCGGGCTGTCCACCTGCTACGACCTGAGGTTCCCCGAGCTCTACCGCCGCCAGCTCGACGCGGGCGCCACGGTCTTCATCGTCCCGGCGGCGTGGCCCAAGGCGCGGGTGCGGCACTGGACCCTGCTCGCGCACGCACGCGCAGTCGAGGACCAGTGCGTCGTGATCGCCTGCAACACGGCGGGCACCCATGCAGGCACGCCGATGGGTGGCCACTCACAGGTGGTCGACGCGAAGGGCGAGGCGCTGGCGATGGCCGGCGAGGGCGAGCAGGTGCTGAGCGTCGACATCGACCTCACGCAGGTCACGTCGTGGCGCGAGCGGTTCCCCGTGCTGCGCGACCGCCGGCTCTGAGCCCGGTCAGGCGGTCAGCCTGCGGTGGCGCAGCGCGACCTCCTCGGCGCGCTTGGCCACCATGAACCCGGTGTCACGCGCGCAGTCGTGGCAGACGACCATCGCGCTGTGCCCGAGGCCGATCACCTCCACCACGTGCGGGTGGCAGACCTGGCCGTCCTCGTGCACGTGGTCGCGCCGGTGCACCGCCGATGCCGTGCTGAGCGCAACCGGAGCTGTCAGGTCGCTGATCCCCCTGTGCCTCATCCGAAACACCTCCTACCCCTTCAGACGACGAGTGCGGCGGACGCGTTGCGCGTGTTGCCGAAACGTCACCCTCGCCGTGGTCGGTGCGGCCGACCACAGCCCATGACACTCCCCCTGCAAGCGTGTCGTGCGGTGGCGCGCCGAACCACCGCCGAAGTGTTGGCCGGGATCTCACCCGTTGGGCTGAGGTCGTGAGCGACCTTGCGACAATGGCGTCGTGACCTCCGCCCCAGGGACCAGCGCGGCCCCGACTCGACTTCGGGCGCCCGAGCTGCGCGGCCGCCGCTGGCTCAACACCGGCGGCGCCGACCTCACCCTCGCGGACCTGCGTGGGCGCGTGGTCGTCCTGGACTTCTGGACGTTCTGCTGCGTCAACTGCCTGCACGTCCTCGACGAGCTGCGCCCACTCGAGGAGAAGTACGCCGACTCCCTGGTCGTCATCGGCGTGCACTCCCCGAAGTTCGAGCACGAGGCCGACCCTGACGCGCTGACCGCGGCGGTCGAGCGCTACTCGGTCCACCACCCGGTGCTCGACGACCCCGAGCTGGTCACCTGGCAGGCCTACACGGCCCGCGCCTGGCCGACCCTGGTCGTCATCGACCCCGAGGGCTACATCGTCGCCTCGATGTCGGGAGAAGGCCACGGGCACGGGCTGGCCGTGCTGGTCGAGGAGCTGGTCGAGGCGCACCGCGCCAAGGGCACTCTGCGCCAAGGCGATTCGCCGTATGCCGCGTCGGCGCCTCCCGCGACCCGGCTCCGCTTCCCGGGGAAGGTCGCCGTCCTGGCGGACGGCTCGTTCGTCGTGTCGGATACCGCCCACCATGAGGTCGTGTGGCTCGAGGCCGACCTGGAGACGGAGAGGGCTCGGTTCGGTGGGGTGGGGGTGCTCGACGAGCCGCAGGGCGTCCTCGCGCTGCCGGGTGAGGTGGCCGCGAGGGTCGGCTATGACGTGGTCGTGGCTGACTCGGTGAACCACCAGGTCAAGGGGCTGCGGCTGGCGGACGGCGCCTGGACGGTACTCGCCGGGACGGGGGACCAGCTGCGCGAGCGGTCGGGCAGCGGCCCGGCCCTGCGCCAGGACCTCTCGACGCCCTGGGACCTCGCGTGGTTCATCGACCGGGTCGTCATCGCGATGGCCGGCGTCCACCAGCTCTGGGCGCTGCACCTCGCGACCGAGCCGGCGGACAACACCATCGCGGTGCTGGCGGGCACGTCGGCCGAGGGCATCCGCGATGGCGTCGCCCACGATGCGTGGTTCGCCCAGCCGTCCGGGCTGGCGGTCTCTGCCGACGGCCGGCGGCTCTGGGTCGCGGACTCCGAGACGTCCGCGCTGCGCTCGCTCGACCTCACCGACGACGGGTTCGAGGTGTGCACGCACGTTGGCCAGGGGCTGTTCGACTTCGGCCACCGCGACGGCCCTGCCGACCAGGCCCTCCTGCAGCACCCCCTCGGCGTGACGGTGCTGCCGGACGGCTCGGTGGCGGTGAGCGACACCTACAACGGCGCCATCCGCCGCTTCGACCCCACCACGCGCGAGGTGGGCACCGTCGCGACCGACCTGCGTGAGCCGAGCGACGCCGTCGTCGAGACCGGCGACGCAGGCGGGTCGCGGGCGGTGCTCGTCGTGGTCGAGTCAGCGGCCCACCAGCTGGTGCGGATCCCGTTTCCGGACAAGGCGCAACGAGTCGACGGCCTCGCCCACCAGACCCAGCGGCCTCCGACGGAGCTGAGTGCCGGCGGCGTGGCGCTCGAGGTCACCTTCACCCCGCCCGCAGGTCAGAAGCTCGACCACCGCTGGGGCGACCCGACCCGCCTGTCGGTCTCCGCCACGCCGGAGGCCCTCCTGCGCTCCGGCGGAGGTGGTGGCCAAGGCCTCACTCGCGAGCTCGACCTCGACGCGGCCGTGGGTGACGGCGTGCTGCACATCTCGGTGCAGGCCGCATCGTGTGACGGCGACCTGCTCACCGGCGAGGTGCCGGAGCACGCGGCGTGCCACCTCTACCAGCAGGACTGGGGCATCCCGGTCCGGCTCGTCGAAGGGGCCCCGACCTCTCTCACCCTCGACCTGCGCGGCACGAGGTAGGCGGGCAGGAGGCAGCCGCGACCGGGGAGACCCACCCCGACTGTTTCAGCGGGCTGACGGTGGGGCACGGATAGGGTCGGACAGACGGGTTCTCCTGAAACCCGCACAACCACGGGAGTGAGCATGTACATCGGAGTCGGCATCTTCCTCATCGTCGTCGGTGCCATCCTGACCTTCGCGCTCAACGTGTCGGTCGGCGCGGTCGACCTCGACGTGATCGGCTGGATCTGCATGGCTGCCGGGGTGGTCGCCATCCTGCTCTCGCTGGTCGTGGTGAACCGGCGCACGACTGGCGGCGGCTACTCGTCCCGCCGGGTCACCCAGACCGACCCCAGCACGGGGTCCCAGGTCGAGGAGACCGACGTCGACCCCGGGCGCTGACCCAGCCTCACACCACCTCGAAGGGGCGTTCCGACTCCGGTCGGGACGCCCCTTCTGCTGCCCGCGCCCCGGTGCCGCCGGGTAGTCCTCCCCATCGACGCCGCCGCTGCCGCTGCCTACCTTCGTCTCCAGCACGTCGGTCCCACTAGGGGATTGGCCCAACCGAACCACGATGCGGGAGAACAAGATGCGCACAGTGAGCCTCACCCAGAAGCCCGTCCGCGCGGCACTCGCCGGTGTCCTAGGCCTGGCTGTCGTCGCCGGGGGCGCCGCGATCGCCGACGCTGCCTCGGGCACCGTGCACACCAGCGGTGCCAACCTGAGCGTCCGCAAGGGTCCGGGCACCGGCTACGCGCGGGTCGGCTTCCTGCACAAGGGGGCCCGCGTGAAGATCACCTGCCAGGCGCGCGGCACCACGGTCCGCGGCACCTACGGCACCTCGAGCTGGTGGGACAAGATCGGCACGGGCCGCTACGTCTCCGACGCGTACATCTACACCGGCTCCGACGGCCGGGTCGCGCCGTTGTGCAGGAGCGGCGGTGGCAGCACCAGCTCCGGCGCCATCAAGGACGACTACCCCTACCGCGGCGCCTACTCCGGCGTCGACCCCTGGTACTTCTACAAGGGCCAGTGCACCTCGTTCGCGGCGTGGCGGATCCGCCACAACCTCGGCATCAAGTTCTCGAACTCCTACAAGGGCCAGCACTGGGGCAACGCCGAGCACTGGGACAACGCGGCCCGTGCCGCCGGGATCCCCGTCTACAAGCGCCCGAGGGTCGGCGACGTCGCCGTCCGCAGCAGCGGCACCTGGGGCCATGTCGCCTACGTCGCGAAGGTCAACCGCGATGGCAGCTTCATGGTGGAGGAGTACAACCACCGCGCCCCCGACACCTACAGCTACCGCAAGGGCCACGTCGGCACCGACTACGACGGCTTCACCGACTTCATCAGGTTCCGCTGACAGGATGGCCCGTCCGCCATCGTGATTCGAGGTGATAACGAACCGGATTCCAGTCCGATATCACCTCGAATCGCGGGGTCCGGGGCCGTGCAGCACCTAGAAGGCGGACTCGGGCACGTCCATCAGCGAGTTGTCGGTCGCCTCGGCGATCGCCCGTTCCGCGGCCAGCTTCGGCAGGACGGTGCGCGCGAAGAACGACGCCGCCGCGATCTTGCCCTCGTAGAAGTCGTGGTCCCTGGCGGAGACGGCGCCGCCCTCGAGTGCCTTGTGCGCCACCTCGGCCTGGCGCAGCAGCAGCCACCCGATCACCAGGTCGCCGGCCGCGAGCAGCAGGCGCGAGGTGTTCTGGCCGACCTTGTAGAGGTTGCGGACGTCGTTGGACTCGTCGGCACGCGGGTCGGACTTCATCAGCTCGCCGACCATGAACCCGAGGATGCCCTGGACGTCCTCGAGGCCCTTGCCGAGCAGCTCGCGCTCCACCTTGAGGAACCCGGTGCCGTCGTCGGCCTTGGCGAACTCCTGCACCTGCATCGCCACGTGGGCCAGGGCCTGCGCCTTGTCCTTGATGATCTTGCGGAAGAAGAAGTCCAGGCCCTGGATCGCCGTGGTGCCCTCGTAGAGGGTGTCGATCTTGGCGTCGCGGATGTACTGCTCGATCGGGTAGTCCTGCAGGAAGCCGGAGCCGCCGAGCGTCTGCAGCGACTCGGTGCCCAGCAGCACCCAGGCGCGCTCCGAGCCGACGCCCTTGACGATGGGCAGCAGCAGGTCGTTGACCCGGTTGGCCATCTCGGCGGGGCTGCCCTGCGCCAGCTGCTCGGAGCCGGACTCGAGGAACGCCTGGTCGACGGTGTCCTGCTGGGTCGCGGTGTAGAGGACGAGCGCGCGCAGCCCCTCGGCGTACGCCTTCTGCGTCATCAGCGAGCGTCGCACGTCCGGGTGGTGCGTGATCGTCACGCGGGGTGCGGACTTGTCGGTCTGCTGCGTCAGGTCGGCGCCCTGGACCCGCTCCTTGGCGTAGTCACG
>DASUKI010000148.1:0-3827 GCA_036278855.1 Pedococcus sp. | reverse complement strand
TGCTAGCGCAGTCGCCACTCGCCGGGCGGGGTGGGCGGCGCGGGGGAGGGCTCGGCGTCGGCTTCGGTGAAGGGCCGCGCGTCGCCCAGGGCGCGCGCGAGCGCTGCGCCCGCGCGGAGCGCGCTGGGGAACGCGAGGCGCGCCACGGCACGGGTCACGGCGTCGAGCGGCAGCGGCTGGCCCGAGGCGAGCAGCACGATGTTGCCGTGCCGGCGGCGCTTCCACACCTCCACGTCGGCGATGGCAGCGGTGTGGCGGAACGACTGCACCAGGCCCGCGTGCACGCGGGCGACGTGCCGGTGGTCGGGCTCGTCCCCGGTGTTCATCAGGGCGATCCCGCCCGGCTTCACCACCCGCCCGACCTCGCCGAGCCACCCGGCGGTCACCAGCTCCGGCGGCACCTGGGCGCCGGTGAACGCGTCGACGACCAGCACGTCCGCCGAGTCGTCGGCGAGCGCGGCCGTCCCTTCGCGGCCACCGACCGGCCGCACCCGCAGGCGGTGCCCCCGCGGGAGTGGCAGCACCCGCCGAACCAGGTCGGTCAGTGCCGCATCGGGCTCGAGGACGACCTGCGGGGAGCCGGGTCGCGTGTGCTGGACGTACCTCGCCAGCGTGAGCGCTCCGCCGCCGACGTGGGTCACCGCCAGCCGCCCCGGTGGCAGGGCGTCCACCACCGCTGCCAGCTGCTGGACGTAGCCGAACACCAGCAGCTCCGGGTCGTCGAGGACGACGTAGGACTGGGGGTGCCCGTCGAGGAGCAGGGTGTGTCCGCCGAACTCGTCATCCTCGATGGACAGCCGGCTCATGGTGCGACGGCTCTCAGGGACGCACGAGGGACTTGATGGCCCGGCGCTCGTCCATTGCGGCGTATGCCTCCGCAACCTCGGTCAGTGGCAGCTCGAGGTCGAAGACCAGTCCCGGGTTGATCGCGCCGGCCAGGACCTCGTCCCTCAGCTGCGGCAGGTACTGCCGCGCCGGAGCCACCCCACCGGCCACGCCGACGTTGCGCGCGAACATGTCCCGCACCGGGTAGTCGACCTCGTGGGGCACGCCGACGTAGCCCACCGTCGCGCCGGGGCGGGCGACCGCGATGGCGGTCTGCATCGACTCGTTGGTGCCGACGCACTCGAGCACCGCGTCGGCGCCGACCCCCTCAGTGAGCTCGTGGACCGTTTCGACCGCCTCGTCGCCACGCACCTCCACCAGGTCGGTGGCGCCGAAGGCCCTCGCCACCTCCTGTCGTGGCTCGTGACGGGACATGGTGATGATCCGCTCCGCCCCCATCCGTGCCGCTGCGAGGACGCCGCACAGCCCGACGGCGCCATCCCCCACCACGACGACCGTGTCGCCCTCGCGGACGCCGGCCGAGCGCGCCGCGTGCCAGCCCGTGCCCATCACGTCCGAGAGCGCCAGCAGCGAGGGCACCTGGTCCTTGTCGGGCACCTCGCGGGTCGAGACGAGCGTCCCGTCGGCGAGGGGCGCCCTCACGTACTCACCCTGCCCGGCGTCGACCATGATCCCCTCCCGGTCCGGGCCCCCCCAGAACCCACCCGTCACGCACGACGTCTGGAGCCCGACCCGGCAGTGCACGCAGGTGTTGTCCGAGTACTTGAACGGTGCCACGACGAAGTCACCCGGCTGCAGGCTGCGCACCTCCCTGCCGACCTCCTCGACCACGCCGACGAACTCGTGGCCGATCACCGTCGGTTCCGACACCTCGTTGATCCCGCGGTACGGCCACAGGTCGCTGCCGCAGACACAGGCGGCCGTGACCCGGACCAGTGCGTCGGTGGGTCGATGGATCTGTGGGTCCGGCACCTCCTCGAGGCGGATGTCCTTGGGCGCGTTGAGGACCGTGGCGAGCATGGGTCCCAGCCTGCCAGACCCGCAACGTCTGCGAAGTTGCCCCGCTGGTGGGCAACTTCGCAGACGCAACGAGCCACGCGGCATACCCTCGCCGCATGCGCTTCGGCATCACGATCCTTCCCGAGCACCGGTGGTCCGTCGCCGCGCCCCTGTGGCGCCGGGCGCAGCAGCTGGGGTTCGACCATGCCTGGACGTACGACCACCTGGTCTGGGCGGGGCTGCCGGACTCGCCGTGGTTCGGCGCCCTGCCGACGCTGACGGCGGCGGCCGGCGTCACGGACCGGATCAGGCTGGGAACCTTCGTGAGCTCGCCGAACTACCGTCATCCCTACGCCTTCGCGCGGGACCTCTTGGCGGTGGATGACATCTCCGGTGGCCGGCTGATCTGCGGACTGGGCACCGGGGGCGACCTCGACGCGCAGATCCTGGGTGAGCAGCGCCCGCTGAAGGAGCGGGTGGACCGGTTCCACGAGTTCGTCGAGGCACTGGACCGTCTGCTCCGCGAGGACCACGTCGACCTCGACGGACGCTTCTACCGGACCGTGGACGCGCGGACCCTTCCCGGACCGCTCGAGCAGCCACGCATCCCCTTCCTGATCGCAGCGAACGGGCCGCGGGCACTGCGCCTGGCCGCGACCCGGGGGCAGGGGTGGACGACGTTCGGCCTCGGGGGCGACACGCTCGAGGAGTGGTGGGAGGGCATCGCGACCCTGTGCGGCCGGCTCGACGCGGCCGAGGTGGAGGCGCACCGCGAGCAGCCACTCGACCGCTACCTCTCGCTGGACGGAGCGCCACGCTTCTCCTTGGAGAGCGCCGACCTGTTCGAGGACATGGTCGGGCAGGCGCGTGAGCTCGGCTTCAGCGACGTCATCACGCACTGGCCGCGCACCGAGGGCGTCTACGCCGGGAGCGAGCGCACGCTCGACGAGGTCGCGTCCAGGCTGGTGGCACTCCGTTAGGCGCGTAGTCGCCCGCGGCTCAGCCGATCGACACCGGGACCGAGTGGTAGCCGGTCGCCCCGGAGGGGAAGGAGTCCCGCGGCTCGGCGGTCTGGACCTCGCCGTTGCCGTCCGTCGCCCGGGCCGTGAGCCGGTGCCGTCCCGGCTGCGCGTCCCAGATGAGGTACCACTGCCGCCAGTAGTCGGTTCCCGCGTCCGGGCCAAGCGTGGCGCGCTGCCACGGCCCGTCGTCGACCTGCACCTCTACCCTGCTGATCCCCCGACCCTGCGCCCAGGCGATGCCCGCCACGGCGAGCTTGCCTGTCGGGTAGCTGCCGTTGTCGTCGGGGGTGTCGATCCGGGACTGGGTCTTGATGGTGGTGCGCGCCGCCCAGCCCCGCTGCGTCCAGTAGGCCTGCCTCGCGGCATACGAGGTCGCCGTCAGGCGCGCCAACCACTTCGTGGAGCCGACGTACCCGTAGAGCCCCGGCGTCACCAGCCGGGCGGGGAAGCCGTGGGCTGCGGGTAGCGGCGCACCGTCCATCGCGATCGCCACGAGCGCCTCGCGGTCGTCCGTCAGCGCCTCGACCGGCGTCGAGATCGACATGCCGTCGGTGGACTCGCTGAGGATCTGGTCGGGTCCGGACTGCAGCCGCGCCGTGCGCAGCAGGTCGCTGACCTTGACGCCGAGCCAGCGCGTGGAGCTGATGTAGGGCCCGCCCACCTCGTTGCTGACGCAGTTGAGCGTGATGTCCTTCTCCACCAACGGCATTGCGAGGAGCTGGTCGAAGCTGAGGGCGAACGGCTGGTCGACCTGGCCACGCACCTCGAGGTGCCAGTCCGCCACGTCGACGCGGGGGATCACCAGGGCGGTGTCGACGCGGTAGAACTTGTTGGCAGGCGTGCGGAACGGGGTGAGGCCCTTGACCTTCGCCTCGAGCCCTGCCGGCAGCGGCGGGATCGACTCGGCAGGGGGCGGGATGGTCACCGAGGTGGGCAGGGTCGGCGGCGTACCGAGCTGCT